>DCAL01000063.1:16396-16724 GCA_002311975.1 Fidelibacterota bacterium UBA1134
CGCCTACCGCATGATCCAGAATAATCTTGATCCTGACGTTGCCGAGAATCCCGATGAACTTGTCGTCTATGGCGGAATGGGAAAAGCGGCAAGAAACTGGGATTGCTTCGATGCGATACTCACATCGCTGAAGAATCTTGATCACGATGAGACGCTCCTGATTCAATCGGGAAAGCCGGTTGGCATATTCAGGACTCACCCTTATTCACCGCGCGTCTTGATCTCGAACTCTATGCTCGTCCCCAATTGGGCTGACTGGGAGACGTTTCGCGAACTGGACAAGTTAGGACTTATCATGTACGGTCAGATGACGGCGGGCAGCTGGATC
>DCAL01000063.1:16770-17221 GCA_002311975.1 Fidelibacterota bacterium UBA1134
TGGATCTATATCGGTACTCAGGGTATTCTTCAGGGTACCTACGAGACGTTTGTGGCGGCGGCGGACAGACATTTCAACGGCGACCTAAGAGGACGTCTGATTCTGACGGCAGGTTTGGGCGGGATGGGAGGAGCTCAACCTCTTGCAGCTACCATGAGTGATGCAGTGATGATAGCGGTGGAGATTGATCCAAAAAGGATTCAGCGGCGGCTGGAGACAGGCTACCTCGATGTGATGGTGGAATCGCTCGATGACGCGCTCAAGATTGCTCGGACATTTCAAGAGAAGAGAGAACCTCAATCCATCGGTCTCTTGGGTAACGCCGCCGACATCTTTCCTGAATTCCTGAAACGGGACGTCATCCCCGATATGGTAACGGATCAAACATCAGCCCATGACGAACTGTACGGCTACGTGCCCAATGAGATTCCTTTTGATATGGTGGAGACGG
>DCAL01000063.1:17302-20176 GCA_002311975.1 Fidelibacterota bacterium UBA1134
GGCCGTAGTATTCGACTACGGCAACAACCTGAGAGGGCAGGCGCTGAAAGGCGGCTTTGATGATGCATTTGCTTATCCCGGATTTGTGCCCGCATACATCAGGCCTCTTTTCTGTGACGGCAGAGGTCCGTTCCGGTGGGTGGCGCTATCAGGTGATCCTCAGGATATAGCCAGAACCGATGAGAAGGTGGTGGAGCTTTTCCCGCACGATAAGGCGCTCTGCCGCTGGATCGAGTTGGCACAAGAGAAGGTGAAATTTCAGGGCCTTCCGGCGCGGATCTGCTGGCTTGGTTACGGTGACCGGGCAAAGCTTGGACTGGCCATTAATGAACTAGTTGCCTCAGGTGAGGTAAAAGCTCCCATCGTCATCGGCAGGGACCATCTCGACACCGGTTCCGTCGCCTCACCTTACCGCGAGACCGAGGGGATGAAGGACGGCAGCGACGCCATAGCGGACTGGCCCATCTTGAATGCTCTCCTTAATACCGCCAGCGGGGCAAGCTGGGTTTCTGTCCACCATGGTGGCGGTGTGGGAATGGGACTCGCTATTCATGCCGGTCAGGTGATCGTTGCGGACGGCACACCGGAGATGGGAAATCGTCTTGAACGTGTACTCAATAATGATCCCGGTATAGGCGTGGTCCGGCACGCGGATGCGGGGTACGAGCTGGCGAGGGACAATGCCCGCAAGTGGAAGATTCAGAGCCCGATGATTGAGATCCAGTGAGGCGTCATTCCTATGCTCGTAGGACATCGCGTCCTGAGGGAGGGAGTTTGGGGGAGAATGGTGAAAGTGTCTTAATAGATGGATGAGTTTGAAAATCACCAATATCGGTCAGTTAGCTACGTTCAATCCTGAAACGGGTAAGGTAGAAAAATCGGCGGGCGTGGAAATCGAATGTCAGGATGGCCTCGTTACTTCTATTGGATCGAATCTGCCCTCAGCAGATAAAGAGATAGACGCGTCCGGCTCTCTGGTGACGCCCGGTTTTGTTGACTGCCACACCCATCCCGTTTTTGCTGCATCCCGCGCCGAAGAGTTCTCGCAGCGTACCGCCGGAAAGACCTACCAGGAGATCGCAGATGCCGGCGGCGGAATCATGTCCAGCGTCCGAAGTCTCAGGGAGACGGATGAAGTTGAGCTCGTGGAAGCGGTGAAAAGGCGGATGGAGAGGTTCTTGTCTCTCGGGACGACAACGGTGGAAGCGAAGAGCGGCTACGGTCTCTCAACGGAATCAGAATTGAAATCGCTGTCTGTTCTCTCAAAAGCAGCTGATGAGGCGGCAGTTGACATTATCCCAACTTTCCTTGGCGCCCACGATTTTCCCGAAGAGTTCAGCGATAACAGAGGCGCATATGTTGATCTTATCTGCAGAGAAATGATCCCTGCTGTTGCTGAGCAGGGGATTGCTGAATTCTGCGATGTTTTCTGTGAAGACGGCTGGTTCGATGTGGAAAGTTCGAGGCGGATTATGACGACGGCGAGAGAGTACGGCATGAAGCTGCGCCTCCATGCTGATGAGTTCAAGGATTCTGGTGCCGCCTCACTGGCCGCTGAACTGAAGGTTCTCTCAGCAGATCACCTGATGCATGTTTCCCGCGAGGCAATAGCCCGGATGGCGAAGGCCGGCGTCGTAGCGACTTTGCTGCCGGGTACGACCTTCTTTCTCGCTGAATCGGAATATGCTCCGGCCAGACGGCTTATGGACGCGGGCGTAGAAGTCGCTATTGCCACAGACTTTAATCCGGGCAGCTCGATGATGCAGTCCATGCCGTTTGTGATGTCACTTGCCTGTCTGTATATGGGTATGACAGTTGCTGAAGTTTTCATCAGTGCTACCTACTGTGCGGCAAAGTCATTAGGAAAAGAAGGCGTTGTGGGTTCGCTACTGCCAAGGAAACAGGCTGATCTTGTTCTGTGGAATCTTAGAACTCTTGAGGAAATACCGTACCACATCGCCGATAACCGGGTGCTGGCGGTTGTTAAGAAAGGCAAAATTGTGTACGAAACTTCGTAAGTATTGGCATAGAGCTAAAATTGATTGGATAAATGAAAACAAACGGATTAAATTCACGCTGCTTAACTGATCATGGAGAGATTCTAGGTTGAAACAGATATTTGCGGGCACAATTATATTTCTGATCTGCTCTTCTTCAATTGGGGCGAACACCAAGTACTTTCAGCGCGTGGCGAAGACTGCCAGAACCTACAGGGTAGAAACGTCTCAAGCTGATATGAAAGTAATTGCAGACGAAAAGGGAAATCCGGCTTTCTACATTGCGCTGAAGAGCAATCGAAATAATTTTGAGATGGTTATGCTGGTAGGGTTTATCGCCGCCGGAGAAGCGATGAAGACAGGTTTTGAGCCTGAACATGTGTTTGTGACAATTGACGTGCCGCTCGGCGATGGTTTAAGACTGGTGACAACTGCTGAAAAGAAAGATGTGAAAGAGTTGCTTTCGGGCAAGATTAATACTGCTCAGTTCGTCAGAAGAGTAAATTATCTAAGATAGGAGAGGAGACAATATGGATCCATTTGGTCTTGAATCGGTTTTAATGAGCTATCTGAGAGCTATCGGCTGGTCAGTTGTGGCTGCCCTTGGCTTCTCACTCGGCATCGGTCTCGCGATCAAGGTTTTCGACTGGATGTCCACTGACATAGATGAGTGGGAGGAAATCAAGAAGGGGAATACTGGTGTTGCCCTGATTTTTATCGCTCTCATCTTCTCGGTGGCGGCGCTGGTTCACAAAGTTATCTGATTGGCGCGAAACATATCGGTTATCCAATTGCTGTAAGGCGGGCATCATCCCGCCTTTTGCCTTGGAAGATTCTTGCGTAGTTCCAGAAGTTTAGTATTCAAAGCAGGACTTTT
>DCAL01000100.1:0-344 GCA_002311975.1 Fidelibacterota bacterium UBA1134
TCCGCCTCCCGCTGGTGATGCTTGGCATTCAGGACGTTGTGAGGAATACCCCGGCGCTTCAACATCCGGGACAGCGTCTCCGACGCCTCAACGCTGATGGTGCCCACCAACACCGGCTGGTCCCGCTTATGGCTGTCCACGATTTCGTCCAGAACGGCATTGTACTTCTCGCGCTTTGTCTTGTAAACCTCATCTTCATAATCAACACGGCTGACCTGATCATTGGTAGGAATAACGGTCACATCGAGGCCATATATGGAGTGAAGTTCCTCGGCCTCAGTTTCAGCGGTACCGGTCATACCAGCCAACTTCTGATACAATCTGAAGTAGTTCTGAAGTGTGAT
>DCAL01000100.1:421-9752 GCA_002311975.1 Fidelibacterota bacterium UBA1134
CCGCTCGATGGTCACATTTTCCTTAGCTTCCAGGGCCTGGTGTAACCCTTCGCTGTAGCGCCGTCCGGCAAGGATCCGCCCCGTGAACTCATCCACGATGAGGACTTTCCCATTCTGAACCACGTAGTCCACGTCCTTCTCATAGAGCGAGTAAGCCCTGAGCAACTGGGAAATGTTATGAATCTGCTCGCTCCGGCTGCTGTAAAGGAGCCTGGCTTTTTCCGCTTCCTGCTGACGCTGTACGAGCGTCAGAGATTGATTGTTGTCTATCTCGTGGAGCATCTCCCCCAGATCGGGAATGACGAACATGTCTGGATTATCAGGGGCAATGGAGTTGCGGCCTTTCTCCGTCAGATCAATGATATGACTTTTTTCGTCCATGCTGAAATAGAGGTTTTCATCCACCTCGTGGAGCCGCTTGTCCCGCATATAGTCTGACTCAACTTTCGTAGCAAGCTTCCTAGTGCCCTGTTCATGGAACACCTTCTGTAACCGGCGGTTCTTTGGCGCGCCTTTAAGCGATTGCAGCAGCTTGTATCCCGCATCGTAATCTTCCCCTTCTTCCAGGAGGGACTCAGCTTCGCTCACCAACTTGTTCACCAGACTGGTCTGCCTTCTCACCAACTTTTCCACCAAGGGCCTCAGTTCCCGGTACTTCGAGTCAGTGGGATGATCGACAGCTCCAGAGATGATGAGCGGCGTCCGGGCCTCGTCAATCAGGATACTGTCCACCTCATCTATTATGGCGTAGGCGTGGCCCCGCTGAACCTGCTCCTCCTTCGACAGTGCCATGTTGTCCCGCAGGTAATCGAAGCCAAATTCGTTGTTGGTACCATAGGTAATGTCCCGGCTGTATATATCTCTCCGCTGGTCATTGTCAACCTCATTCAAGATAGAACCGAAGGTAAGCCCCAGCCTCTCGTAAATCTGGCCCATCCACTCCGCATCTCTCTGAGCCAGATAATCATTCACAGTAACAATGTGGACACCGCGGCCGGTAAGCGCATTGAGATAGATCGGCATTGTCGCCGCAAGCGTCTTCCCCTCTCCGGTCTTCATCTCCGTAACCTTGCCTCGGTGAAGGACTATTGCGCCGACGAGCTGCACGTCATAAGGAATCATTTCCCACGTGATCGGTTGACCCACTATCTTCCACGATTCACCCATCATGCGCCGGCACGTCTCCTTGACAATGGCAAACGCTTCCGGCAGAATAGTTTCTAAAACCTCCTCTTCAGCGCTGAAGACAAGCTCATCCAACTGTTCATCCGTAAGCCCCTCAGTCTTGCCGGCCTCTTCAGCTTCCTCGCTTCTCTCCCTGATCATCGCACGAAACTGAAGCGTCCTCGCCACTAACTCATCATCAGACTTGCCGGGGAGAGATTCATAAATCGTATTGATCTCATCAACGATTGTAAGGATCTTCTCGATTTCGCGTTCAGACTTGGATCCGAACAAATTGTGAAGCAAGTTGACTGCCATTTTATATCCCTAAGAAAAGTCTGCGTGCAAGAAATTCTGAGATCCCTGCCATCGATATCTTCTCAGCTGCCTTTTGAATGTCATAGGACACCCTGATAAATTCCACTGTTTCTTTCACTGTGTCAAGAATGATGTGACACGCCCTCGGATCTCCGTCCCGGGGCTGACCGACGCTTCCCACATTAATAATTGCTCTCTGCTCTGAAGGCAGCTTCACCTCGCCTTCGCCGGTGTGCCGGCACCCTTCATCTTCAAAGTAAATGCCCGGAATATGTGAATGTCCCACAAAGCAGAGATGTTCCGCAAAACTCCCGAGGTGAACCGCCGCCGAAGTCCAGTCTGAAATGTAATCCCACTCTCCGGGGCTGGTGGGAGCGCTGTGAACGAAAAGAAGACCGTCTTCGCTATGGGACATTTCAAGATTGGACAGATAGTTTTTCTGCTCGACCGAGAGGTTCTTTATTGTCCACTCAGCGGACTTTCTGGCATGAGGATTCATCTGCCGCATCGAACCGGCAGGGGAATCTGTTCCAGCAGCAGCCGCGTCGTGGTTTCCCATCAGACTGACATCCGCACGTTCGCTCACGGCTGCAATGCAATAGTCAAAATCGACGCCATAGCCTACCAGATCACCAAGAGATACAACTTTATCAAAGCCGGCATCGCTGATTGATTCAAGAACCGCTTCCAGCGCCTCTCTATTGGCATGAATATCGGAGACAACCGCCAGCCGCACCTATTGCTCCGGCTCTGAAAGCTCATCAAGGGAATGATAGACGGAGTCGAGAATGCCGTTGATGAAAGCGCCGCTCTCTTCGGTACTGTATTTCTTTGAAATTTCCACACCTTCGGTAATGGATACTTTCGGCGGTACGTCTTCCAGGAATACCATCTCCGCGATCATCATCTGAAGGATCAGGCGGTCGATAAGCGCCACTCGATCATAGTCCCAGTTCTCCAGCCGCGTAATGATCTCCTGCTTGGTCCAGTCGGCATGCTCCACGGTTGTGTTGAAGAGTCTGTGCATGAATTCTTTCACATCGGTGCTTATAGTCTGATACCGCTTCAGGTCTGCGAGGATCTTTTCATAGGGATCTCCGGTCATTTCAAACGCGTAAATCCCCTGCAGAACGAGCTCACGCGCCAGACGACGATTCTTGATGAGGGTCACCGCTTCAGTAGACCTCGAGAGGCGTCACCCAACCGAAGGGATCCTCCAGCTCTTCCTTCTGGATTCCTGTCAAAAGATCGTAGAGTTTCCGGGAAACGGGTCCCACCGAATCAGTAATGACATTGTGCCCCTCTTCAGTGGTGATCTCACCAATAGGGGTGATGACGGCAGCCGTTCCCGTACAGAAGACTTCATCAGCCTGTGCCACATCACTGACCGATACCTGCGTTTCACGGACTTCCATGTTCAACCTTTCACGGGCGAGTTGGATCACCGAATCGCGGGTAACCCCGGGAAGGATAGATCCATCGAGTGCCGGCGTTTTCAGAACACCGTCTGACAGAATGAAAAGATTCGCCGAGCCCACTTCTTCCACGCAGGCTTCATCCGAAGCGTTCAGATAGAGAATCTCATCGAACCCTTTCGCCTTAGCCAACTTCAGCGGATAGAGCGATGCTGCGTAGTTACCTATTGCTTTCGCGTTGCCTGTGCCTCGGGGAGCGGCTCGATGGAACTGTTTCGTCACCTCAAGATGCAGCAGCCTCATGCCGCCTTTGAAGTAAGGACCGACGGGCGACACATAGACAACAAACGTATAGGACGGCGCTGGCTGAACACCCAAGACTGGTCCCGTCCCCCAGACGACCGGACGGATGTAGAGGCTTCCCTTGCCCAGCGGAGGGACAAAATCGATGTTGTCCCCAACGGTAGACAAAACAGCATTCATAAAGATCTCTTCCGGCAGTGGCGGAATACAGAGGCGCTCGGCGGACGCTTGAAAACGGCGCGCATTTCTCTCCGGCCTGAATAGTACGATACGGTCCTTGGCGCTGCGGTACGCTTTCATCCCCTCGAAGACGCCCTGACCGTAGTTCAAGACTCCCGCCGCCGGCGAAATGCTCAAATCACCGAACGGTATCAGTTCCCCCGGTCTCCACTCGCCACCAAGGTCACACTCAGCCATATACATGGAACGGGTCGGCGTCAGCGAGAAACTGAGCTCGTCCCACTCCACGGCTTCCATCACTTCTGATTCAACGGTTTTCATACTCTATTTTTCCAGCGCCGTTCTTGCAATTACAAGTTGTTGGATTTCTGAAGTTCCTTCATAGATCTCTGTAATCTTTGCGTCCCTCATGAGACGCTCAACTCCGTACTCCTCCATGTAGCCGTAGCCGCCGAAAATCTGCACACACTCAGTGGCGGACTCCATAGCCGTCTTAGAAGCAAACCATTTTGCCATGGCAGATTCAGTGGAAAAGGGCTTGCCAGTGTCCTTCAGGTACGCCGCCTTATGGGTCAGCAGCCGGGCGGCGGAAATGTCGGTGGACATCTTGGCGATTTTCTCCTTAATAGCACCGAAAGAGGCGATCGTCTTGCCAAACTGTTGTCTCTCCTTCGCATAACGAACCGATTCTTCCAGCGCCGCCCTAGCGATGCCGACGGCCTGAGCCGCAACACCAATCCGGCCTCCATCTAGCGCCTTCATCGCAATGGTGAATCCACCGCTTTCCTCGCCAATCCTGTTCACCACCGGGACAGGGCAGTTGTCGAAGTAGAGCTCGCTTGTGTCCGAACCGCGGATGCCGAGTTTGTCTTCCTTCTTACCTGCAGTAAAACCATCAAACGATTTCTCTACGATGAAAGCCGAGATTCCCTTGTGTCCTGCGCCCTTTTCTGTCATGGCAAAGACAATGGCCACATCCGAGTTGATCCCGCTGGTGACCCAATTTTTGGTCCCTTTCAAAAGGTAGTGATCATCTTTTTTCTCGGCCACGGTTTTCAGGTTTGAGGCGTCGGATCCCGCCTGAGGTTCACTGAGGGAAAAGGCACCGAGCCACTGGCCAGACGCCAGTGTTTTCAAGTACTTTTCCTTCTGTGAATCGGTGCCGAAAGCGTTCAGAATGTAGCAGACGAGGGAATTGTTGACAGACAGTATCACGCCCATGGAGGCGTCTTCACGCGAAATTTCTTCTATAGCGAGGGCATAGCTCACAGTATCGGCACCGGAGCCGCCCCACTCTTCAGGAACAGTCATCCCCATAAAGCCCATCTCGCCGAGCATCTTCACCTGCTCCGCCGGGAATTCCATCTTCCGATCGCGTTCCATGACGCCGGGCGCCAGATGCTCTTTGGCGAACTCGCGGGCGGTCTTCTGAATAAGCAACTGTTCTTCTGAGTAGCCCAGATCGAACATCAGATTTTCTCCACGATCACCGCCGACGCCTCGCCCCCGCCGATGCAGATGGCAGCCATGCCCCGCTCTCTATCAAGCGATTCCATGGCGTGAAGGAGTGTCACGAGAATCCGGGCACCGCTGGCACCGATTGGATGTCCCAGCGCCACAGCGCCGCCCCGGACATTAACGATATCATAGCTCAGAGCCAGCTCGCGCATCACTGCCAGAGCCACCGTGGAAAAAGCTTCATTAATCTCGAAAAGATCAATATCGGTGAGAGACATGTTCGCCCTGTCTAACACCTTGCGTATGGCGCCAACGGGGGCCGTGGTAAACCACTCGGGCTCCTGCGCAATAGATGCCTGCGCCACTATCCGCGCCGTGGGCGTGATGCCAAGTTCAACAGCTGCATCTTCAGCCAACACAATCATAACCGCGGCGCCGTCGTTGATCTTGGATGCATTGGCGGCCGTGACACTGCCGTCCTTTTCAAAAGCCGGTTTCAGTTTGGTCATCTCGTCGAAATTGGACCGTTTCGGCTCCTCATCCTCCGATACCGTTAAGGTCTCTTTTCTCAATGTCACTTCCACCGGGACGATTTCTGCGGCGAATGAACCGTCTTCCTGCGCTTGCTGAGCCCGGGTATAGGATTCTTTGGCAAAATCATCCTGCACTTCGCGGGAAAACTTGTATTTCCGATTGCAGGTTTCAGCACAACTGCCCATATGCTTATCGTTGTACACATCCCACAGACCGTCAACGACGACGCTGTCGAGTACCTCCCCGTGTCCCAGCCTGTAACCTCTCCTCCCTTTTGCCAGTAGATAAGGAGACCGGCTCATATTCTCCATTCCTCCAGCCACAACTGCGTTCGCATCGCCCAGTTGCACAGCCTGAGCTGCCAGCATCACAGCTTTTAAGCCGGAGCCGCACATCTTGTTGATGGTAAGACATTCAGTGGATTCCGGCAGTCCTGCGGCGAGGGCAGCTTGGCGCGTCGGCGCCTGACCCAATCCGGCCGACAAAACGTTCCCCATAATCACCTCATCAACCGCATCGAGTGAGAGAGAAGACACTTTTAGTGAAGCTTTGACTGCCGTCGCACCGAGATCCACTGCCGAGACGGAACTGAGTGAACCTTCGAACGCTCCGATGGCTGTGCGTCGCGCACCTGCAATGACAGCTTTGCGTAGTCTACCCACTTCTGTTCCCCTTCTCACTGCCACCGCTGTACGCTATGATGATATCTTTCACCAGTTTGTGACGGACGACGTCGTTTTCTGTCAGCTGCACAAATCCAATGCCGTCGATCCCTTTCAGGATTCGGGCGGCCTGAAGAAGCCCCGATTCCTCTTTTTCCGGAATATCAATTTGGGTTACGTCACCGGTAATGATGGCTTTCGAGTTGGGTCCGAGCCTGGTGAGAAACATCTTCATCTGCAAGGCAGAACTGTTCTGGGCCTCGTCCAGAATGACGAAGGCGTTGTTGAGCGTCCGCCCTCGCATGTACGCCAGAGGGATCACTTCGATCACCCGCTTCGACATGAGGGATTTGAGGGTCGCCGCCGAAAGGATCTCATTGAGCGCATCATATAGCGGGGTCAAATAGGGATCGATCTTCTCTCTCAAATCTCCGGGCAGAAACCCGAGCCGCTCTCCTGCCTCCACCGCCGGGCGTGAAAGCACGATTCTTTTTACCTCTCGACTTTTATAGGCGGCCACCGCGAAGGCTACCGCAAGATAGGTTTTTCCCGTTCCCGCCGGGCCAATGGCAAACACCATGTCCTTCGACTTGGCCAGATCGTAGAACTTCTCCTGCCCCTTTGAGCGGGGTGTAATTGTACCGTGCTTCGTGTAAAGGATGATAGACTCCTTCTGTTTCTGGGGAACGTGATCACCGTTTGAGATCAACGCTACAAGAGAACGGACATCACCATCGGTGAGGGAATCCTTCCTGCTGTAGGTCTTCATCATTTCCATGAGGACTTCTTCCACCTGCGCCGTGTCCTCCTTGCTACCCTCGAGAGTGACTGTGCTGCCCCGGAGAAGAATCTTGCACGGGAAAGCCTCCTCAAGGATTTTCAGATTCACATCGGCAACGCCGGCTATCCCCAACGGATCAACATCACGAAATTCAACTGTCTTTTTCATAAACTAAAAAAAGCCTCACCGAGGCTCGCGGGCCCGCCTGCCCACCCATCATTTACAAATCGTGCGACTTTCATTTTATTCACACTCAAGACTATTTCGAAAAGCACACTCAAAAGTAACAATTTGTCTGATCATAGACAAGAGCAACGGACTTCTCGTTTTATATAAATCTTCTACTTTGCGAAAATATTTTCACGTATCTTTCATCTTTCTATGGCAACGTTTCTCCTCATTCTCACAGGCCTCTTAGTGGTCGTCATCTTACTTCTGTTTCTATCGTGGTATATTCGCTTTCAGGCAAAGGTATCCCTGCAAGAAAATGAACTTGAGTACAGAATCGCTGTAGCTCTGGGAGGTCGAAATCTTGGTATCGGTTTCGCGCAGATGGAAGGTGAGAACTACCTGTTCATCGGCTCGCCAGGAAGAGAAAAAGTCAAGTGGCGACTGGGTGCAAGAAAGCCGGCAAAGAAAAAGGCATCTGAGACATCGAAAGAGAAGCAGCCGTTCTTAGAGCGGTGGTCAAAGATTACGGCTATTCCTTACGGTAGACTGCTGGGCGCCGTAAAGAAATCGATCAAGTGGCGCGATTTTGGCATCAGCGGAGTTTTCGGCTGGAACAATCCGGCAATGACAGGTCAGTTTTTTGGTGCACTCTCAATCATCAATGCCATCAGCAACAGTGACAAATTCAGCGTGGACGTGGCGCCTGATTTTGATAAACAGATCTTAGATATTGACTGCAGATCAGCCGTCAGTTTTCGCCCAGCTGTTCTGGCATGGCGGCTCGGTTCCACATATCTCATTCACAGGCATTAACGTAACAGGAGGAGGACATCATGGCTGTTTCCGAACTCATCAAGAATGTTATGAAGGAGCTCGAAAGTGTGATGCAGACAAAGACTGTCGTGGGAGATCCCATCACAGCGGGAGACTACACAGTTATTCCAGTCTCAAAGGTCAGTTTCGGTTTTGGGGCCGGCGGTGGCGGCGCCGATGAGAAAAAGAAAGGCCGTTCGGGAGAAGGGGTCGGCGGCGGCTGGAGCATCGAACCGCTGGCATTCTTCGTTCTCGGTAAGGAAGGCGCGCGCCTCTATTCTCTGAAAGAAGAGGAGAGCATCATGGGGCGACTTTTCGATCTGGCGCCGAAAGTTGCAGATACGGTTAAAGACTACATGAATAAGAAGGGGGGTGAAGAGAGAGACGCTGAAGAATAAGCTTGGGCGACAACCCTGATTCCGATTCAGGAATCCGGGAACGGGGCTGAAGTTTCCTAGCCATACTTTGTTTACTTCTGGATTTGCACTAACTTGTTGCTTGGCTTCGCGGGATAAAGTGGCAAGCATGAACAATATAGTTTTTCTGTTCTGATGCCTGTCTTGTTTCAATCTTGTAGTATTCAGACACTTGGAGAAGTTTGCTAGACTTTGCCAGAAAGTCTCTACCGCACCGTGTCTTACGCTCAGCTCTAAGTTTTCATTTCTCACTTATGATGTAGAGTAGCATGACTTCCCGATCCAAACTGAGCAAGGTGCTGACTATCATTGTCACCATCTATCTATTCTTACTCAGCATCAAACTTCTCGGACATTCCTTCAAGCAGTTCCAGGATTTGGCCGAAGTAATGATTAAGATGACTTCCAACCCCTTCGCTGGTCTCATCATCGGCATCGTCGCCACCAGCTTGATTCAGAGTTCATCAACAACGACCGCCATCGTGGTAGGTCTTGTTGCCGGAGATGCACTCAGCCTGAGCAACGCCATCCCCATCATCATGGGAGCGAACATCGGTACTACCATTACGAATACACTTGTCTCTCTCGGTCATATCAAGAACAGAGAAGAATTCCGCAGGGCATTATCCGCGAGTGTCGTACACGACTTCTTTAATATATGCGTCGTCATCGTCTTATTCCCTATTGAGATGAAGTTCCATATCATTTCCCGGGCTGCTTCTTTGTTAGAACACGGATTCTCTGGCGCCGGTGGAATGAACATGTTCAATCCGTTGAAGATTGTTCTCGATCCTGCCATCAATTGGATTGATCACATCTTCTCTCTGTTGCCCTACAAAAGTGCTCCCATGATCATTTTTTCACTTTTCCTCATGTTTGCATCATTAACTTTCTTAGTCAAGACGATCCGGTCACTGATGCTGACGCGGATGGAGTTAATCATCGGGAACTATCTTTTCAGAAACGATGTCTTCGGTTTCATCTTCGGCGTATTGATGACGGCCATAGTCCAGAGCAGTTCTGTCACCACTTCTCTCATCATACCTCTGGCCGGAGCTGGTCTTGTATCCGTGAGGCAAATCTTCCCGTATACTCTAGGCGCAAACATTGGAACGA
>DCAL01000100.1:9820-10116 GCA_002311975.1 Fidelibacterota bacterium UBA1134
CAAACATTGGAACGACGGTGACCGCGATCCTGGCCGCTATGGCAACTCAGAACAGTGTAGCCATCACTGTCGCCTTCTCCCATCTCTGTTTTAATATCTTTGGCATACTTTTATTCTACCCGCTCAAATTTATCCCCATTCGGCTGGCTTTGTTTGTGGGCGATAAGGCCAGTAGATCTACCAAAAATCTGATCCTATTTATCGCTGTCTATATCCTTTTGCATTTCGTCCCGGTAGCATTGATATTTCTCAGGTGATTACGGAATAGAATGAACTCAAGAATAGACAAAGAAGGC
>DCAL01000025.1:0-14260 GCA_002311975.1 Fidelibacterota bacterium UBA1134
ATTCGGCGGAATTAATTTAAACTGCCTATTGTATTTTAAGAACTGTTCAACAACTCCCCAATTCTCTTCCGGTTCCAGCGAACAGGTTGAATAGATGAGCTTGCCGCCGGGCTTCACAAATGTTGACATGTGCCGCAGGATTGACTCTTGAAGCTGCAACATTTCCGAAAGGTGAGAAGGATGGCGGCGCCACCTCAGATCCGCACGTTTTGCCATAACACCTGTCCCAGTACACGGCACATCCAGAAAGACCACATCGCCCACGGGATAGTCGTCCCTCATGGCGTCTTTACAACTGATGTGAACCGTTGGCATATCCAGTCTGGAGAAAGTCTCCCGCAGACGCTGGAGTCGCCCTCTATCGGCGTCGTAGCTGTGAATGACGGCCCCATCACCCAGCCGTTCCGCAAAGTATGAAGCCTTGCCGCCGGGAGCAGCACAGGCGTCCACAAGTATCCCGGTGAAATCTTCGTCAACAAGATGTGTCACAAACCCCGCCGAAATATCCTGAAAGGAAAAATCACCATTCAGAAACTCCGCCGACGACCTCAACTCCGAAACGTTGTTCACTGTGTAGAAGTCAGCCATAACCGGACTCTGGCTCCATTCGATGCTGTTTTCTGAGAGAAGAGATTCAAACTTTCCTCTGCTCACCTTTTTCCTGTTCCTCCGGATGGAGAACTGCGGAATCCGGTTATTCCATTCACATAACTTCAATGTACGCTCAAAGCCAAAACTGTTGATCCACCTTTTGATTATCCATCGGGGGTGCGATGTTACGGCGGCAATCCTTGCGGTAGAATCTTCATTCGTCAACTGATCCGGCCGAGGCAGATGAGACGGGTCGATCTTCCGCAACACCGCGTTCACCAGTCCGGCCGCTTTCTTGCTCACCTGTTCGGTCGCCATCTGCACCGCCTCATTCACTGCGGCATAGGCCGGAACTTGCTTTCTGAAAATGATCTCATAAGCCCCCAGCCTCAGTATGTTTTTCAGGACAAGCTCCGAGCTGGAGAAATCGCCCTTGAAGAAGCGGACAAGAAGATGATCGAGGTATCCCCTCCAGCGGGTGACCTCCTGGACAAGGAATGTGACCGCGGGCCGATCCTGCGGTGCTGCGTCCGACTGGAAGTAGTCTGAATAAATCTGCGACAGCCTCCTCTCTGAACGGTCAAACTGTGTCAGAATCTGAGCGGCGTGGAAGCGCGCATCTGGCCTACGCCCCAAATCTCTCCCCTGGAGAAAGTTTAAACCCTTGAAGGAACTGCGTCACCGTCATCCGGCGCTTTCCCTCGATCTGAACATCACTCAATTCAAGGCTGCCCGAACCGCATGAGACAACGAGAGAACTTTCGTCCGCATTGATGATTTCACCGGGAGTCACGGGCGGGAGAGCCGAAAAGCTTGTCTTGAAGATCTTCATCCGCCGGCCTTTGACGAATGTATAAGCTGAGGGAACCGGAGAGAGAGCCCGCACCAGATTATGGATCTTGACCGCAGACTTCCGCCACTGCATCTGACACATTTCAGGTTTTATCTTGGGCGCCTTCGAGGCGCAAGAATCGTCCTGCTGAATTGGGGTCAACGTGTCGTTGTCGATTCCGTCTATCGTTTCCATCACCAGCGATGCTCCCATATGAGACATTCGTTTCGAGAGAGAACCGCAGTCATCATCAGGATAGATGACAACCTTCTTTGTCAACAGGAGATCACCGGTATCCACCGCCGGAGCCAGGATAAACGTTGTCAGACCGGTGACGGAATCGCCGTTCATCAGCGCTTGCTGAATGGGGGCAGCTCCGCGATACTTCGGCAGCAGAGAGCCGTGCAGGTTTATACACCCCTTTTTTGGTATACCAAGCAAGGTTCGAGGCAGTATCTTGAATGCCACAACAACAAGGAGGTCAGGGTTTAATTCCTGCAACGACGCAACCAGTAACTCGCTCTTCAACGACTTAGGCTGTATCAGGGGAATATTGCTTTCCCTTGCGAAAGAGGCCACAGGACCGGCAGTCTGTTTCATCCCCCTGCCTCTCGCTTTTTCAGACGAAGTGACGACGGCCAGAACCTCATGGCGACTTCCAGAAAGAGATGAAAGGGTGGGCAACGCGAAAGTAGGGTTACCCAGAAAGACAATGCGCATCGCGCGGGAGGTTGATTTAATTCCTCTTAAGAATGGCTTCGCTTAACTTGCCGTGACTGGCTTCAAGTTCTTTGAGGCGTTTGCCAAACCGCTGCTTCTGAAGGGAGCTGGTGTGATCAGTGATAACCCTGCCATTCACATGATCCATCTCATGTTGAATAACGCGGGCCATCAAACCTATATACTCGTTCACATGTTTTTTGCCGCTCAAATCCTGATATGCCAAACGAACTGTCTCGGCGCGCCTCACCTCTACTCTAATCTCTGGCAGACTGAGACACCCCTCCTCCATGACCGACTCGCCCCACCTCTCAAGAATCTTACCGTTCACAAATACAAACGGCGTATCCCACTCATCCGTATGGGTGATATCCACAACCATCAAGTTGAGATCTTTACCTATCTGATTTGCCGCTAGTCCGATCCCGTTTTCCTCATACATAGTGTCGAACATATCGTCGACCAGTTCGACGGCCTCTTCGAAGTTTTCCACGGGCTTCATTTTCCTGCGCAGGATGCTGTTGCCATAGATTACCACTGAAAGACGCGCCACTACGACTACTGCTTGGCTTTTTTGGCTCCGGAAAGTCCCGCCACCGCCGATTTGCTCACCCGCAAATCGACATTCTTCCCGACACTGAGGATCACAATAGATTCCTTTTCCTTAAATCCGGCAACGGTTCCGTGGATTCCTCCGGAAGTCACCACCTTGTCGCCTTTCTTCAAGTTTGTCAGCATCTGCTTCTTTTCTTTCTGCTGTTTCATCTGAGGTCGAATCATGAGAAAATAGATCACGAACATGATAAGGACAAACGGCAGGAATCCAAGGAAGCCTCCGCCAGCCGCACCACCTGTCTGACCGTACAAAAAATTCACGATAATTATCCTCCTTTTCCGACGGCAAACTTACGCTTTACCCTCACGAAAACCAAGCCAATTGGAGGTCTGTTTGTCATCAGAAATGGAATACAATAGAAATCCCAATCTGTTACGGAAACGAAAACCGTCGCCAAAACGGATTGGGATTAACTGCCCGCCGTTCGAAGACGACGGATTACTGATATGTGGGTCTAGCTTTTGTAAATCCAGAGGAATACCAGCAGAGCAATGAGGCCCACTATGCCTTCGGTTGCAAGACTGCTGACGATCCCTCCAATGTTCTCGACTACGCCTGTCGTCCCAGGAAAAAGTATGTCGATAACGACGAAGAGTAGAACAAGCGCTATGCCAAAATCGAAGATATCCTTCAACCAGCCTGTAGTGCTATTCAGGGTGTCTCTTAATGATGCCATAGGATGATTCCCCTTTCTATCTGTTTTACGTATAGCTCCCCCCCGTCGAACGGAGAGGATTTCACCGACAGATGAATCGATAATAGGGCGTTCGCCCTCCCGAATGAGAGAACGAACGCTCTACTCAACTAGCTCTATGATCTGTAGATCGACAAGAAAGCGAGTAAGGTAATAAGTCCTACCACGCCCTCATCAGTGAAACTGGCGACAAGATCTGCGACGTTACCCACAATGCCGGTAGTATCACCGAACAGAAGGTCCACTACCAAAAACACAAGGGCTAATGCAAAACCCAGATTGACTATGTCTTTGGCCCAACCGGTTACTGTGGAAAATGTGTCTTTTAAGCCAGCCATATTCTACCCTCCTACTTGGTTTATTATGATGTATGACCAACCCCTCACTTCCGGGTAAGCCGGAGAGAGTGATAGATCACTTTCTTTCGGAAAGTTTCTGCTAGAAAAGGGATGGGATTCTGATCGCTCCAAAATCATCAATTACTATTAGCCCCGGGATGATAATCAAATTTCGGCTAAAAGTCAAGAAAAAAGTGCATCTCCCATCGGAAAAATACGCAAAGAAGGAACATTCAGGATATGCTACGACGGGATGGCGCGGATTTTGAACCGTTTTATCTTAATCTGAGATTTTTCTCCGGGAGTGGTCCAGACCACTATCATCTGGCCGGCCACAGCGATTATTCGAGGATAACCGCTCCCCCGCCCGGGATCAATGTTCCCCACGATCGCAGTATTCCCCATCGAACCGCCGGAAGAGACAGTCCTGATTCTTACCTCAGCTTCTTCACCCGCCATCTCGATCCAGCTTACCACGGCTCTACTGGAGGAGATCCACTCCACGTCAACTCGCCCCAGAGGATTGCCGCCGTCAACCCTGACAGGCTTGCCGAATGAGGCTCCCCGATCCGCCGAAAAGGACACATTCACCTGTGAAGTGCCATTGGGAGCGGTGAACCAAGCGACGGCCGCTTTCTGTCCTTCGCCCGCCAGTGCCGGCCCGTTCACGGGACAGCCCGGAAGCTTCCACCCGTCTGCGTGGACGGCGAACGGTTCTGCCCACTGTCCCTCCACATTTCGCACGATCTGTATGTTACGCGTTTCGTCCTCGCTCCGGTCACGATAGGCGATAAGGGTAGTGTTGCCAAGGGTCAGGGCCGATGTGGGGCAGCATTCGCACACACGGTCATCGAGGCGGATCTCAGGCTGGAGTTTCATGTTCGAAGAGATGAGTGTCGCGTAGAGCGCCATGGGGCCGGCGGTGTGATTCTCCATATCGTAGTTCATGCTGCGACCGTCCAGCCAGACCATCCCGAAATCGACTGTATGCTGTTCTCCAGATAACCCCGGGGAGAAAAAGGAAACGAATCCGTGTTCGGCAAGGACGCCGTCCCGATGAGGCGATACGGGCTCTGACCACGATGCTCCCCTGTCGACCGAGAGAGCCACCAGCACATCGTATTCGTAAGTTCCTTCACCGGCCTTGTAGAGCCAGTGTGCTGCCAGTGTGTCACCGTTCACCTGGAAGATGGACGGGAAATCAGCCCAGTTGACGAAGAAACGATCGCCCCGGAAAATGGTCCTGGGCTGGGCCCACTTCTCCCCATTGAGCTCAGACATCTTCAGGGCATAGGACGTGTCATTTGACGGCTCAAGCCACGACAACAGCACCGTTTGTTCTTCTGAAAGGAAAAGGTTCGGATAGCGGGCCCCCTGTCCGGCAGGTGATTGTAGCTCACGCACTTCAAACGGAGGCGGTTCACATGAAAAAGTATAAACCAGAATTGTGGTCCAAAATACAACCTGTGTCATCAGGAATCGGCTCTTATGGAAAAACATATTCAGCTCCCTCGATTTTTTTCTCATTATGTTTTGTCACGGGTATTGACCAAGCCTACTCAAATCTCAAATTCCGCAGTCGAAGAGCATTACCAATCACAGAGACAGAACTGAAACTCATGGCCGCCGCCGCGATGATTGGACTCAGCAGAATCCCGAAAAAGGGGTATAATATACCCGCCGCTACCGGCACACCGACGGAATTGTAAATGAACGCCCAAAAGAGATTCTGACGGATGTTGCGCATGGTACGCCGGCTCAGTTCCCTCGCCCGGACGATTCCGGTAAGATCGCCCTTCACGAGCGTAATTCCGGCACTCTCCATGGCTACATCGGTGCCGGTGCCCATAGCAATCCCGACGTCTGCCTGAGCCAATGCCGGCGCATCGTTGATTCCGTCTCCGGCCATCGCTGTCACCCTACCCTCATTCTGAAGTCTTTCGATCACCCGGTTCTTCTCATCGGGCAGAACCTCCGCTTGCACCTCATCGATACCGAGGCGCCGTGCCACCGCTTCAGCCGTCGTTCGATTGTCCCCTGTCAGCATCACCAGATGAACCCCATCCTGCCTGAGCCTCTCTATGGCACTGGGCGTCGTCTCCTTCACGGGGTCGCCCACGGCCAGGATTCCCATCGCCTCGCCATCTACCGCCACGAACACTACCGATTCGCCTCCCCTGCGATGTGCGTCACCTTTCCCCACGAGCTGACCCAACTCAATCCCCTGATCACCGAAGAGTCTTCTGTTCCCCACCGCTACCATCTGACCATCGATTCTGCCGCTGATCCCTTTCCCTGTGAAGGACTCAAACTGTTCGACCTTCGCCAGTTTGATTCCCTTCTCAAGTGCCGCGTTCACAATAGCTGCTCCCAATGGATGTTCGCTGGCCTGCTCCACACTTGCCGCCATCCGCAGTATCTCATCTTCATCCGTGCCGCCTGATACCTCCACCGCTGTCAGCTTTGGCTTTCCCTCCGTCAGAGTTCCGGTCTTGTCCACCACGAGTGTATCCACCTTCTCCATTGTTTCCAGCGCTTCAGCATGTTTGATAAGGACCCCGGCTGTGGCGCCCTTGCCGGTTCCCACCATGATGGACATGGGTGTCGCCAGCCCCAAGGCACAGGGACAGGCAATGATCAGCACAGCAACGGCATTCACGATGGCGTAGGCCATCTTCGGCTCAGGACCGAACAGGGCCCATACGACGAACGTGATAATGCTGATCCCCACTACCAGCGGCACAAAGAAGGAAGCGACCTTGTCCGCAAGACTCTGAATGGGGGCACGGCTCCGCTGAGCCTCGCTCACCATCTGGACGATCTGGGAAAGCAAGGTGTGGCGACCGACGCGCTGAGCCTCCATGAGAAAACTTCCAGTCCCGTTCACCGTGGCGCCAATTACACTCTCGCCACTCTGTTTCTCCACGGGGATCGCTTCGCCGGTCACCATAGATTCATCCACGGAGCTGGAGCCTTCCACCACTTTACCATCTACCGGAATCTTTTCGCCGGGCCGGACTCTCAGTCTATCACCAGCGTGAACGTGTTCAAGGGGAATATCCTCTTCCGTTCCGTCTTCTCTGACGATCCGCGCCGTCTTTGGCGCAAGTCCCAGGAGAGCCTTGATGGCGCCGCTGGTCTTGTCCCTCGCCTTCAACTCAAGGACCTGCCCGAGAAGAACAAGTGTCGTTATCATGGCGGCGGCTTCAAAATATACAGCCACCTCGCCACCCGGACCGCGAAACGCCGCGGGGAAAATATGGGGGGAAAGTGCGGCCACGAGGCTGTATCCATAGGCGACGCCCGTTCCCATACCGATGAGGGTAAACATATTCAGACTGCGGTTAACGATGGAGGCCCATGCGCGCTGGAAAAAAGGTTTGCCGCCCCACAGAACCACCGCTGTCGCCAGGATGAGCTGAATCCATTTCCCCACCGATGGCGAAACCAGCGCCTGGCCAAGGACCATTTCGCCCATGGTGATGACTACGATGGGAATCGTGAGTGCAAGACTCCACCACAATCTGCGATTCATATTGAGAAGTTCAGGGTTTTCCTGTTCTTCGAGGGTCACCTCCATCGGCTCCAGCGCCATGCCGCAGACAGGGCAGCTCCCGGGACCGTCCTGGATAACTTCGGGGTGCATGGGACAGGTGTACTTCGCCGGGTCGTCACCGTGATCAAGGGCTATTATTTGGGCGCGACCATCTTCGCCGAGATAGGCTTCAGGGTCTGCTTTGAACTTATGGAGACAATGTTCGGCGCAGAAGTAATAAGCTGTACCGTCGTAAGTATGGGAGCCAGCGGCGGATTCGGCTGTCACGGTCATGCCGCAGACGGGATCTTTCAAAGACCCGTTCACTTCTCTAGACCAATGCCGACACTTGGGACGCCGAAGAGAAAAAACGCGGTTCCGTACTTTCGATGTGTTCTGTGGCTACGCTACGAATCGATTCACGCTCAGTCGTCATATCCCGAAGTTAAGGCGCAATCGTACTTTAATGCCCGTAACTTTTTATGAACTCTCGATAGGTCAAGCGGTCGGAAGCTGGCGCCGCCGCCGTCTATTCCGGGCGGACTGACTGTCAGCTTTCTTCTGTTAACGGTCGTGCCCATAATTTTCTCAACTGTACCGTCACCCCACCCATGGCTCTTATTCCCACCAAACCGGCAGGCAGCGGGCGACCGTGACCGTGCGTTATCAACTCCCCGTCGATGTAGCCTCTGAAGTGCCTTCCGGCGGCAACGGCACGCAGTTCCACCCAATCCCGAGCTTCAATCGGCTTCTCATTGAGAATTCTCTCTTTTCCGTCTATCATGCGACCGAGCCTCATGGCGCTCACAGTCAGAGACACAAAATCATAATTGAGGCTGTCCTGCACGTGATGAACAATACCGAATTCCCCATTCGATCCATCCAACCTGACCGTCACACTTACTTCCACGTCTGCCACTGTAGGTCCGACAACCAGAATAACCGGCGAACTGGCAGGCTCAAAAACAAGATCAGATTCTCCCTCGCTGGGACTGAGGATCTTCAAATCAGCCGGTCGTCCCTGCATCCATCTGAAATACTGATCCACAAGCTTACTTGCGTCTGCCCCGGGATCCCATATCCAAGAGCCGTCCTCGCTCAACACCAGACTTCCGTTTGACCCCATGTTAGCCGCAGCACGGCCCGGATCATCCACAGTTCTCACGGCACTGATTCCCGCGCCGTGCCTGAAAACCAGCTCACCGCCGTGCTCGCCAGTCTCCACCAGAAAGTAGAGGCCTCCGGCAGCTGCCAGAAACGTTCCGTAGAGAAACCACGGCTTAACGTCAAATGATTTCCACAAAAAGAACGCATTGATAGCGGCCACGACTCCGTAGAGAATCAACGTAAGCAGCGCTAAATCGGCATGTTCACTCAACACCGAATATGCGTCTGTCGGCAGATCAATTGAGTCAGCTGCCTGTCTCCCCGTCAGATAAGTCACGCCCGCGCTGATGGCGCCGAGGATGAACAAACTTGCAGTCGCATTCTTCAGCCAATCGACTCTCCTGAGAACCAGTGCCAGCAGATTCAGCCCGACAGCCGAGATCAGCAATGCGATGGGAAAGTGCACCATCAAAGGGTGAAGGTTGGGGGCCCATTCGGGTATCATTCTTTCCATGTTTCCTCCAGTTTTTCTGACATTTTATGCAGGTGTAGGTTCATATTCTCGCTCTATGGGGTATTCAAGGGCTCTGATAAATCTTGTATCAACATCATGTCAGCCAGGCATTTTCCGCACAGGTACGAGTTTCATACCACATTCTTCGCACTTTCCCGCTTCGCTGTGACGGATATGGCTGTGCTCCGGCATGGGACAAGTGTAGAATTCCGCATCTTCCTCGTCGGTCGCCACAACCGCAACCAGCCCCATGCCGCATTCCGGACAACTGCCTGACTCTTCACTGTGAATGTGTTTGTGCGATTCCATGGGACATGTGTAATAGATAGTTTTCTCACCTTTTGCCATCTCAATCCCGGATTTCGCCATTTCCGTTTTATGCACGTCATTTTCCTTCTGGGCAGCGTCTTCGTTCTTGGCGCCGCCGCAAGCAATCAAGCCTGCTGCGAGAGCAAGCACCGCAACCGGTCTCGCTACTTTCATTCTGTTGCTCTCCTTTTCTTCATGGTGAACTTCATCATCTTCCGATGACAACTGAGCTTCTTCATCCGTGCACTCCTGTTCATTCTTTCTTTCCTACCTCCACAGATTTCCACATGTAGTAAATAGTAGGAATGACCAGCAATGTAAGGAGAGTAGATGTCACCATTCCTCCCACCATTGGCGCGGCGATCCGCTTCATCACCTGCGAGCCTGTTCCGTGCCCCCAAAGGATCGGCAGAAGGCCCGCCATGATAGCTGTAACCGTCATCATTTTGGGTCTCACCCTGTCTACTGCCCCTTCCATAACTGCATCGTAAAGATCTTTCAAGGTGTTCATCGTTCCTCGATTCTTCCTCGCCGCGTAGGCATGATCCAGGTAAATAAGCATGATGACCCCCGTTTGAGCAGCCACTCCGGCCAGTGCAATAAATCCCACACCAACCGCCACACTCATGTTATAGCCCAACAAATACATGAACCAAAATCCGCCAACAAGAGAAAAGGGAAGGGACAACATGACAATCACACTCTCTGTTACGTTTTTGAAATTGAAGAATAACAATAAGAAGATAATCACCAAAGTACCTGGCACCACTATCTTCAGTCTCTTCGCAGCACGCTCCATATACTCGTACTGCCCGCTCCAGACGACGGAATATCCCTCGGGAAGATCGAGCTCATCTTTCACAGCCTTCTGCGCCCGCTTCACGTATGTCCCCACATCAATCCCGCTAATATCAATATAGATCCATCCTGTATTCCTCGCGTTTTCGCTTTTAATCACAGATGCGCCTTTTCGAATATAGATATCTGCCACCTGACCGATAGGAATCTGAGCACCGGTAGGGGTCGGAATGATGACTCGCTTTAATTTGCTAATACTATCCCTGAGTTCTCTGCTATAGCGGAGATTAATAGGGTATCTTTCAAGACCCTCAACAGTATAACTGATATTCATACCTCCTACGGCCAATTGAATAATGTCTTGCACATCGCCGATAGTAAGACCGTACCGGGCAGCCTCTTCCCTGTTGATTTCAAAATCGAGAAAATTTCCTCCCGTAATTTTATCAGCAAAGGCGCTCAATGTGCCAGGCAACTTCCGAACGATCACCTGCACCCTTGCGCCAAGTGCATTAAGGGTATCCAGGTCTTCCCCCATGAGCTTGATACCCACCGGCGTCTTGATGCCGGTGCTGAGCATATCGATCCTAGTCTTGATGGGCATTGTCCAGGCGTTTGTCAAACCGGGGAACTGAATGGACGCGTTGAGTTCATTGATAAGTTCTTCAGAGGTAACAGCTCGATTTTCAGGCCAGATCCAATGGAGTTTGGATGTCATCCAGCGGGGAAGATCATAATTTGAGTACCATCGTACTAATCTTTTTCTTTTGGGCCATTCCTTTTCAGTTTTAAGTGTTATGGTCGTCTCGATCATGCTCAAGGGAGCGGGATCAGTGGCAGTCTCAGCCCGTCCAATTTTTCCGAATACACGTTCCACCTCCGGAAAAGTCTTGATGATCTTATCCGTCTGCTGCAGAAGTTCCCTTGCCTTTGTGATGGAAATTCCGGGATCGGTAGTGGGCATATAGAGCAGATCCCCTTCGTTCAGCGGCGGCATGAATTCTGAGCCGATATTTCTGATCGGTATGATCGTTATAGCCATAACAACCACCGCAATGGCCAGTGTTGTCTTTCTGAATCTCAGTACAAACCGGATACACGGCCGATAGACACGAATCAGGAAACGGTTGATGGGATTCTTATCCTCGGGAGGAATCTTACCCTTGATAAGGTAACCCATTAAGACGGGAACAATGGTAATCGCCAATAGGGCAGATGCAGCCATAGCATAGGTTTTTGTGAATGCCAGTGGACTGAAAAGGCGACCTTCTTGAGCCTGCAGCGAAAACACAGGAAGGAATGAAAAAGTGATAATGAGCAGAGAATAAAACAGTGCCGGTCCCACTTCTTTGGATGCATCAAGGATCAATTGCCAGTGATCTTCCTCTCCCCCACGACGTTCAATATGTTTATGAGCGTTCTCAATCATTACGATAGCAGCATCCACCATGGCGCCAATCGCAATAGCAATGCCCCCTAAAGACATAATATTAGCGTTGATCCCCTGATAGCGCATAATGAGGAAAGAGATGAGAATTCCCACAGGGAGGGTAAAGATTGCCACAAATGCGCTACGAAAATGGAGCAGAAAAATGATGCAGACCAGCGCTACAACCACACTTTCCTCAAGAAGTTTTTCTTTCAGGTTATCAATGGCCCTCTCAATGAGCAGAGAACGGTCATAAACAGTTAAGATTTCAACCCCTTCCGGTAAACCTGATTTCAGATCATCTATTTTTTTTCGGACATTCTTGATGACTTCCAGAGCGTTCTCTCCATACCGCATTATAATAATGCCACCCACGACTTCGCCGACACCGTCACGCTCTGCAAGACCTCGACGCAATTCAGGTCCCAAATGTATGTTGGCAACACTCCTTAATAGAATTGGCGTACCATTCTTATCGACTCCAAGCGGGATCTTTTTCAAGTCATCTATAGATTTAATATAGCCAAGTCCCCTTACCATAAATTCCGTTTCAGCCATCTCAATCAGTTTTCCACCCACATCATTGTTGCTCCGTTTGATGGCCATTTTTATTTTGTTCAGAGGAAGATTGTACGCAAGCAGTTTGTTGGGATCCACTTCTACCTGATATTGTTTGACGAAACCACCAATGCTGGCAACTTCTGAAACTCCGGGAACACCCATCAATTGATACCTCAAATACCAGTCCTGAATAGAACGCAGTTGCTGAAGGTCATGACGATCGCTTTCAACAGTATATTCATATATCCATCCTACGCCGGTGGCATCCGGACCGAGTTGCGGTGTCACCCCTTGGGGCAGACGTCCCGAAACAAAATTCAGATACTCCAGTACCCGGCTTCGGGCCCAGTACATATCGGTGCCATCCTCAAAGATGATGTAAAGAAAAGAGAGACCGAAAAAGGAATAGCCGCGAACCACTTTCGCAAAAGGAACCGATAGCATAGCCGTGGTGAGTGGGTAAGTCACCTGATCTTCAACAACCTGTGGTGCCTGTCCAGGATATTCCGTCAGGATGATGACCTGTACATCACTCAGGTCCGGGATGGCGTCCAACGGTGTGGTGGACATGGCCACGAACCCGCCAAGTATCGCAAACACCGTCACCAGAATTACAATGAAGCGATTATTAATTGACCATTCGATTATTTTTTCTATCACTTCTCAGAGTCCTTTCTTTTGCGAATTCGAGGGCCATTGTCCATAGTAAACAGGCCATAGTAAATATGAGTTCGTCCCCAACTGACCATAGTCATCATGTCTTATCAAGCGATTAAACCAGGCCGCCAACAAGTTTTTTCACTTCGCCGGTAAGATTGTATAGCTCGTCGAACTTGGCCTTCACGATATAATCTTGATCCATTGCCACATATAGAAGACTCTGGACTTCCTAAGCAGAAGCTCGGCAGATATACAGAAAGCGTTGGAACTCTCTGTCGGTTTTACGGTCGAACCCTTCGGCAATGTTTGACATGGATGATACGGCCGCGTCACGAATCTGATTACGAAAGCCGAAAGATCTCGAAGCAGGACTCCGTGCTGTGAACCCATAGTCCACCTTGGTCAGCTCTCTCGCCTTCTGCCACCCGATAATATCCTCAAATCGTTCGAATGCCACCACGCATTTTCCTCCTCTTAAATGCCTCCAATGGACTCCGGACCCCTCTCTAAAACTATTCATTTCTGGCTGACAGTAGTTTCGCAATACTCTCTTGCAGCTTACTCTCCGAATCCAGAAAGAACTGACCGGAGGCCACAACTGACACCCCTTCAGACAGACCTTCCTTTACTTCGTAGAATCCGTCGCCGCTCTCTAAACCAATCGTAATGTCGCGCGGTGCGAATCGGCCATTCCCCATAGCGACAAAGACGAGATTCCGTTCGCCGGAAAAGAGGACCGCTTCCATGGGTACCGCCACAACATCCTTGAGAGGTAACGTCTCAATCTCAACATTGGCGTACATGCCCGGTTTCAGTTCCAGATTCGGGTTCGGGAACGACAGTCTGGCTTTGATCGTTCTCGTCTTCTCTTCCAGATACGGGTAGATATACTGCACTTGCCCGCTGTACTTCCTTCCCGGATCGTAGGAGAGGGTCATGGTGGCCGTCAGCCCCTCACTCACCCACGCCGTCTCGAACTCATAGATATCGGCATAGACCCAGATATCCGAAAGATCGACGATGGTGTAGATCATCATGCCCGGTTTCACCTCCATTCCGTCCAAGGCGTGCTTCTCAATGACGATGCCTTCAAACGGTGAGCTTAGAGTCAGCGTTTTGGAGACGCTACGCGTCTCTTCAAGGTGAGCGATCTGATCACCGGAAACATCGAAGTATTCCAGTCTGCGCCGGGTCGAACCGAGAATCGTCTCCAATCGATCAGCGGCTCCACGCGAGACACTGCCTGAACTCCTCACATTTTTCAGGGCATCGAGATACTCCTCCTGCGCTGATACCAACTCAGGACTGTAAATATCGATGAGCGGCTGACCCCTACTGACCCGCTGCCCCGTTATGTTGGCATGGGTCTTCTCGATCCAGCCGTTGAACTTAGTGTGAACGTGGGCTACCTTCGATTCATTGTAGTCGATGCGGCCGATGGTTCTGATCGTCTGAGTCAAATCCCTTTTCTGGACCTCCACCGTCCGGATGCCCATGTTCTGCTCCACAGCGGGATTGATCTTCACCGTGGCGCCAAAAGCCTCTTCACCTTCATA
>DCAL01000025.1:14367-17476 GCA_002311975.1 Fidelibacterota bacterium UBA1134
GCGCCAGTAGAGGATATTCCGCTCTCCGTCCCCTTCCGCTGCCGACGCAACCGTCTCCCCCGCCGGAGCGCCGCCAATGGGCGTCAGATTCATGCCGCAGATGGGACAGTTTCCCTTTCCCTCCTGGATCACGTTAGGGTGCATGCCGCAGGAATAGAACTGGACTTCCCCGGCCCTAGCCTCCTCGTGCTCGTGGGACGACGACTCCTTAGCACCTCCGCAGCCGCCGACAGACAGCGCGGCAAAGATCGCCAGTGCTATAATCAGGATCGAATGTCTTATCGAATGCTTCATCATTTACTCCTCCTCAAACCGGATTAAGCCGGCGATCTTCAACATCTTTGCCTTCGCTATCTCTCTCTTGGCTATGGTCCCTTCAAAATCGAGGCGAACGTTTACCACCATCCGCTGACTGTCCAACAGATCGAGAAAGCTAATTTTCCCTGTTTCATACGCTGACATGGCCGATGATAGCATCTGTTCAGACTCCCTCAGCAGTGTCTCCTCAAACAGGTCATACGTCTTCTTGATTTCCTCCAAGTCCTTGATGGTCGCTGTAAGATTTCCTTCTACTTCGTTCCAGGTTTGTGCCATCGTCTCTTCCGTTACTTTGACAGCGATCTTCGCCGATTCGGCCCGCGCTCTGTTCCGCCCAAACCAGAGGGGAATGTTGAGTCCCACCTTCACGCCCAGAGCGTCACTCCCGGCGCTGCTGGCTGTCGCCATCGCATCACCCTCACCGATAGCTGTATAATTAATTCCCGCCACCAGATCGGGATAGTTTTTCCGCCGGGCAAGTTCACTCCGTATCGCCGCCTCCTCCCGCCCGTTTTCAGCCAACAGGTATTCGGGGTTTCTGAGCTTTGCCGCTTTCAGCCACCGGTCCTTCGACAGCCCGGAGAAATCTTCCGTTAGTTCCCCTTTCAGTAGTTGACTCGAAAACCGCCCGTCAAACAGCGTCTTCAATTTGCTGACAACTGTCTCAAGCTGGGACTTAAGGGAATTGATTCTGCTTTCGATCATGCTCATCTCGATCTGCAGTTTCAATACAGGATGCTGCGTCGCTCCCATGCCTGTGGAGTACTGCGTCAGGGCAATTCTTCGGGAAGACTGGAGATCGGTCTGGTATTGCCGGAGGATTTCAAGGGAATTCTGAATTCTACGGTGTCGCGCGCGGCTCGCATTCAGGCTGTAAACCGTATTGATCTCAACCGATCTCAATGAGAGGACTGCTGCTTCCGCCTTCAAAACGGCAATTTTCTTTTGCCGGCTCAATTTTCCCCACAGCGGAATTCGCTGCCCCAGCATGAGCTGGGCCTCCATCGGACCGTTTTTCGTTTCGATGGGCGCCGCAAAGAGTGTCACCTCCAGCATGGGGTCCGGCAGGACGCCGGCTGTCCCTACCTCCTCCAGCGCCGCCTTATGGGCTTCCCGCGCTGCCGATACAGCCCTGTTGACCTCCAGTACGAACTTTACCGGATCGGTCTCTCCCTGCGCTGTCGCCATTCCGGCCAGCAACAACATCAATAATATAACTGTCAGATTCTTCTTCATAACCCTTCCTTCTGTTAACTTCATGTCTCCGGACAGACTCGTCCGGCAGACGCAATGACAGAATCCGCCCGTGGATCCGCTTCAGGACTGGGGACGGACAGAAGGGTCTAAATCAGGAGTGAGTGATACTGTAAATAGAGGGGGATTTTGAGGTGCGCGTGGGGAGTGGAAGTTGCTTCCGCGCGACGAAAGCTGAAATCATTCCATGGTTCCGTAGAATCTTCAGCTGTCAAAAGTACCTTCGGTGAGTAGCCGTCTTTCACCGATGCGGGTTTGGGCACCGAGAGCAATAGCGGCGGAGGGTAATTCTCCGCTTCCACCATCATGGGACAGGCTTCGTCCATCGGTGCTACCTCGCAGCACGATTCTTCAGCACACGCCATCTCACACACCTCAGACGGGATGAGCGGCCACGCCAGAGAACCAGCGAAGAAAATAATCAGTGCTGAACTTACGGTCTGCCTCATTGTAGAGTCAATTTAGTATCTCTAACTCCTTTTCTGCAAGGTTTGTTCCTTCGCCGCCATCCATCCTCACTTCATAGCATTATGCCACTCGAAAACACAATCATCTCATCCGGTCTCATCTTGACCCAATCCTCATTTTCAATGGGTGCATGCGTTGTTACATAAGTTTAGTCTGACGGGAGGAAAGAGGACTGTTCACGTCCCTATTTATCTTGCCGTTGACGCTTAACAGTTCGCACTTGCTACTTGAATCCAGGTATTAAAGACTGTATGAACTGGCTTAATAAAGCTACGTTGACAAGCCCTTCAATTTAATTTTGGGCGGCCGATTGAAACCACCACATACTTTTTCAAGCAGTTTCGCGAATTTCACTGTCGTCCGGTCCTCAAGATAGGGACCTACGATCTGTATACCAACAGGCAACCCATCTTCAGATAGTCCAATGGGTGCAACTGTGGCAGGAAGCTGAGCGTTGATGGCCAGTCCTGCCCACACCATCAGATCAAAATAAGGCCTTGGCTCGCCATTCACTATCAGTTTCCTCTGGAAAAAGTCGGGACTGTGATCGTGTTCAAACGCGGAGGTAACAGTTGTGGGACATAAGAGTACATCGTAGTCGCGGAACAACTCGTGCCACTTCGCCCGGACACGGTGTCGCCGCTCATCGGCTGACAGCCAATCCTTGTGAAGGATCATTGACCCTCGGGCATGCCTGACAGGCAGAGAGTCATCTTCCGGAGTACTTCCTTCAGCAAGTTTTTTTATTCCTTCAATTACATTCGGAGGGAAGCCTGTGGCGATGACAGGAGGAACGAGATTCCAGAAGATGCGGTCATTAATCTCAAGAGTTATGTCTGGGTGAGTCTCCTCAATTTTTACACAATGTTTCGCCAGTTCATCCGCCACCCCCTGAATAACATCTACAATGGCCCTCTCCACAGAACAGTATGAATCATCCAGCCAGACGGCCACACGAAAACCATTCAGCGTCTCATGTCTCGATGGGGGCAGTTCCATTTTCCACGCCACGCTGTCCATCATTTTTGGTGCTACCAGTAATGAAAGGGCAAGTTCAAGGTCCTCTGGT
>DCAL01000031.1:0-208 GCA_002311975.1 Fidelibacterota bacterium UBA1134
GAAGTATTCTCGAGACTCGACCAACAAGGTGTGCAGGTCAGTAGTATGAGAAATAAAACCAATCGTCTGGAACAGCTGTTTCTGGCGAGACTACGAGATAGTTGATTTCTGATAACAGAAAACACAGGAACTGCGGCTACACCATGTTTGCGAATCATAAATTAATTGCATTTGAAACTATTGTCATCAAAGAGGTGCGGCGATTCTC
>DCAL01000031.1:323-13266 GCA_002311975.1 Fidelibacterota bacterium UBA1134
GGCGAGATGGGTGGATTTCAGTATATGGAATTCATAGTCCCTGGCCTTATCATGATGTCAGTTATTCAAAACTCTTACTCTAATGTTGTGTCTTCATTCTTTAGCCACAAATTTCAGCGCAGCATCGAAGAGCTATTGGTATCGCCGGTGCCTAACTACGTGATCCTGACTGGATTTATTGCCGGGGGCATGGCCCGGGGCTTAGCCGTGGGAGCTATCGTAACGATCACCGCCATGTTTTTTACCGATCTGAGTATTCAATATCCCTGGATAACCATCGCGGTAATTTTGCTGACGTCGATCGTGTTTTCTCTGGCTGGATTTATTAATGCGGTGTTCGCCAATAGTTTCGATGATATTTCTATCATTCCAACATTCGTGCTGACTCCGCTTATTTATTTGGGGGGCGTCTTCTACTCGAGCCAGCTATTGCCGCCGTTCTGGCAATTCGTATCCGGTCTCAATCCCATTTTTTACATGGTGAATACATTCAGGTATGGCATCTTGGGAAGCTCGGATGTCAACGTCTATTGGGCTTTCTTGATACTGGGAGTGTTCATCGGGGTGCTGTATAGCAGTTGCATCTGGCTGCTGCGCCGGGGCACCGGGATCAGGAGCTGAACGCTGCCCGCCTCGAGAAGAGTAATATGTCAGACCATCCACTTGGCGAGAAAATTCCAATTCCCAGCAAATATGACCCCGGGATTCTATACGCGATTCCCAGGTGGGCAGCGCGATCCCTGCTCGATATCGATAAGAAGCTGCGCATGTATGGCCTGGATCACTGGCATGCCTATGAACTATCCTGGCTGAACGGACGGGGTAAGCCCCAGGTGGCAATAGGGGAATTCTATTTTAGTTCCGATTCGGAAAATATTGTCGAGTCGAAATCACTCAAATTCTATCTGTACTCCTTCAATCGGGAACGGTTCGATTCCGTGGAAAAACTGGCAGCAATAATCAGCAATGACCTTTCTGCGGTGAGTAAATCCGAAGTGAAAGTTTCTCTTAAGTTACTGGCTGACATGCATGCCGCTCCGGAACAATCTCGAATGGGAAAATCCATCGATACGCTCGATATTTCGATTGAGCGCGCGCAGCCAGATCCAGCTTTGTTGCAGACAGAAGATGCTGCTGTCTTCGATGAACGGCTATTCTCCGACTTGTTTAAATCTCTGTGTCCGGTGACGAAGCAGCCAGACTGGGCGAGTTTCGAGATTCAGTACACTGGAACCAAGATTAACGAGGCGAGCCTGCTGGCCTATCTCTGTTCCTTTCGGGAACACCAGGGCTACCACGAAGAATGTGCCCAGAGAATCTATCGGGATATCATGGACGTGTGTCGACCCAACGAGCTGAACATCGCCTTAAACTTCCTGCGCCGGGGAGGGCTGGATATCAACGTCTACCGAAGCTCGGAACCGATCGGTGCGGAGGTGGTGAAGGCTCGATTATTGCGCCAATGACAGGCTTGCAATCTGGAGTTTGCTGGGCTAAGGTTGCGGCCGTTTTTGGTATCAGAACACAGAATACGGTGAGGTGTCCCAGCAGTGCAACGGCATCTACTTATGAACCTTTCGAGGGGTTAACAACGAATGACATTGTTTACTACAGTGATATTCGAAAAGGGATGCTGATTTAGTCAAAATCGATCACCTGGAAAGCGTGTAAGTCGCAAGGCTTCGAGGGTTCGAAAGGCGCGTTAGCGCCGCAGACGGCTGTAAGCCGACCCGGAGGGGTGAAGGATTTAGCTTCGCTAAATCCTGAGTCAATCCCTCCCTCAGGTTTGCGAAGCAAACCCGGCAAAACGCATGCAACATGCTAAAAAAGAATACGGTGAGGTGTCCGAGTGGCCGAAGGAGCACGCCTGGAAAGTGTGTAAGTCGCAAGGCTTCGAGGGTTCGAATCCCTCCCTCACCGCCACGTAGTCCTTTCTCCCTGACCAGGCTCTCTGGTCAGTGGAGGAATGCCTGAAAATTCAGGCAGTTGCAGATTAAACGGCGAAGCTTCGCGGACCTTCTTCCTGTAATATCTCAACAATTTGTCTGCTTTTCTCCAACTGCCATTTTAGTAGTCCCTCCTAGGTTGCCAGGCCATTTAATATTCAAAAAAGTCGAGCTGATATTCTGTGATTCTTTAGTTAAAGCCGCTCGCCATTTTATCTATTCCGGAGTGAACAACTACCTAGGATTTAAAGGTAATTCGAAGTTGTACAGATTTATTGTAGAAGAGCTGGCTGGTCAGCTAGAAGATGTAATGTTCAAGAATTGACTTTGCTCTGACCAGTTAGCCGTAGCTAATCGGTAAAGTTTGTCTAAAGTAAGGCTCGCAGGTTGATGGCCGGTACTGACAAGTTAATCGCCATTCTGCGACAATTCGCTCCATGATTAAAGCAAAAATGTACAAGCATCACCGTTTCCCAGCTGAAATTATCCAACATGCCGTCTGGCTCTACCATCGATTCAACCTAAGCCATAGAGATATAGAAGATTTGCTGGCGAAGCGGGGTATTGCAGTAAGCTATGAAGCAATTCGTCTGTGGTGCAACAAATTCGGTCCCCGGTTTGCGAGAAACCTCAGGTGAAAACATCAAGGATTTGGCGATACTTTCTTCATCGATGAAGTATTCGTGAAGATCCAAGGTAAGCAGCATTATCTATGGAGGGCAGTTGATCAAGATGGTGAGGTTGTTGATGTATTTTTGCAGAAGCGGCGTGATGGAAAGGCTGCGAAGCGCTTCTTTAGGAGGTTATTAAGGAAACATCAGGGCGAGCCAAGAAAGATCGTGACTGATAAATTGAGAAGTTATAGAGTCGCGCATAGAGAGCTTATTCCAGAGACAATTCACGATACATCTCAGTATGCAAACAATCACGCTGAGCTTTCGCACGAGCGGACGCGTGTAAGAGAGCGGGGCATGCGTAAGTTTAAGTCAATCCAGCAAGCGCAACGTTTTTTAGGTGCCCATGCCGCTGTGTACAATTTGTTCAACCTTGGTCGGCATTTGATTTCAGCTGAAAACTATCGGTATTTCAGAATACGTGCCTTTGCGTCTTGGAAAAAGGCAGTTGCGATATAGATGTGATTTGACGGGGATTTCTGTCGACTTTAGCGGTTAACTTGTCAATACCCTCGGAAGTTCTACTCTTAACGAGACTGGTAGTGTCTGCTTTCAGGAGTTGGAATCTAAACTACAGTAAACCGCTGCTCTTGACACATCTGAGACGGGCAGTACATAACCTCCGTGAGATATTGGCAAATATACCCACGTCGAGCTATTGCAGTCTCGGTCGAGGTGGAGGAGGATGCTATGTTATGCGATCAACTTCCGCCATTAAGCTTCTGAGCCTTATTTTCCTTCTTGGTCTTCCTGAAGCGACGATACCGCAAGTGTTAGATGCTGATGGGTTTGTGGAAGAACGTGTATCGATGGTCGAAACACAGATTGAAGCTCGTGGTGTCAATGATGCACGTGTTCTAGAATCCATGAGGCTCATCCCTCGCCACCTCTTTATAGACGAATCACTTTGGCCTAGGGCCTATTCTGATCGCCCCCTTCCCATCAGCAGCGGACAGACCATAAGTCAGCCGTATATTGTGGCGCTCATGACCGAATTGCTCCAGCCAGACTCTCACCACGTTGTCTTGGAGATCGGCACCGGATCGGGCTATCAGGCCGCCGTTCTGTCCAAACTGGTGCATTGGGTTTATACCATTGAGATTGTACCAGAGCTGGGCCGGAGCGCAGAGAAGACACTGAAACGTCTGGGATACGATAACGTGGCAGTGAGAGTCGGCGACGGCTACCAGGGATGGCCTGAAGAAGCGCCATTCGACCGAATCGTCGTCACAGCGGCACCGGAGGAGATTCCGCAAAAACTGGTGGAACAGCTCAAGCCCGGCGGACGTATGATTCTGCCGGTAGGTCCCCAGTGGTGGGGACAGGATCTCCTTATCGTGGAGAAGGACGAAGAAGGTAATGTAAAGACGAAAGAATCAATTCCTGTTCGATTCGTTCCCATGGTCCGCGAAAAGGAACGGAAAAACTAGGACTCGCTTTCCGGCTCCAACACAGCGTACCGCTGCCAGAACCGCACCGCCGCCGCCCACTCCTCTGAACCGAAGTGCGCCTTGGTTCCTCCCGGGAGTTCGAGCTGATTGCGCATCATGCTCGCGGGCCCCATGGGAAGTTCATCTACCCCCTCAGGGACGGCGTGAATGCTGATCAGTTCCCATTCGGCGTCTGTACTCTGTTCGTCATTCTCATCAAGCACATCGTGGCGATAGAGGATGAACTCCACCTTGCCCGTCGGAAGCCGTGATCCGTTGGCCGCCCGCATCCGAATATAAGGTTCTTCCCCTTCCCGCCGCCTTACGTACTCAGCCTTCAACTCCGTCTCCCCATCAATTCTCACGAAAGGACAGACAAAACGCTCCGTCAGTTCAGGAGCGGCTTGCACAATCACCACGCCGTCACGATATCCTTCCCTGAAATGTCCTGCATTGTAGCGAGTTTGGGCATGATCAGCGATCTCCTCAAAGGTAAGATCGGGTGAGTACGTCTTCCCCGAGCCCTTCACCTGCCGGCGGACAAAACCGTTGATGGCAACCTCAGACATCGTCTCGTCCTCCTTGATCTATCGGCACCGCACCCAGTTCAAAAAGACTCTGGTTGTGCTGACTCTCGAAAGTAAGGAAGATCGGTACCAAAATCATTAAGAAAAGGCCAACGGGATTGCTCTTCAGAAGCTTAAGCTCTCCAATACTGTACATAACTTAATGGACAGATAAAACGGTTTCCGGATCAGTCAAATTTGCTTCGGCGAACCATAAGGGTAAAGGTAATTTCAATCCCCGGGCCATGAGTTCGGTTCCCATGGCGCCATCCATGATGAGTGGTTTATTCACCACAACCACTTTTACAGTCTTCCATGGTTTCAAACGGAACGACACCAAGGCAACCTCCCCAAATAAATTCTTTACACTTTCTAGACTCTTGGTCATAATAATAGCGTTGAATTACCGCGTCACAGGGTCCTGTCTCAGGAATCAAATAACATGCATCATCCAGTGGTTCAGATTTATCACAAGCCATAAAAAATATTAATACAATTAAGACTAGTATTAGCTTTAAACAAATCAAATTCTTCAATCGTCAATACTCTAACAGAGCCCTTCGGACAATCTTCAATTACTCAGTTCTCTCCCCGGCCGATACGCCCGCTCCAGATTGGCCTTAATGTCCGTCAGATCCATCCAGACCGGCTTCAGCTTCCGTTGGGCGAACAGGAGGGCCTGATCACTGTAGTGAGGCGAAGATTCATCCTGCGTGGCGCTGCCGAACTGATGAATACTCTGGGACCAAACAGCGCCGGTAGAATCCCACGCCGCCATCAGAATAAAACTGTCTCCAGCGCCCGCCGTCCAGATGCCACTGTCGCTCTTGCGCCCGTAGATAGCGTGCAGTATATCGGGACCGCCGCCTAACCCAATGTCAAGATCACCACGGATGAGCCGGTTCACATCGTGCCACGGCACATCGATTCTGCCATGACTGTCTTTCAAGTATTGCGCCGATTCACGAATGATTGCGGTAAGTTCACCTTCGGTCACCGTTTCAAAGCGTCTCCGACCGATGCTGCCCGCTACGATGATCGCCAGGGCTGCGCCTCGATTATCCGGCTCGACCCCCAGATCCCAACTTTCCAGAACTCCCAAAGCATCCAGCACAAGCGGGTCATCGCTCACCACAGAATCGAGAATTCTTCTCCTCAGCTTGGCGAAGTGCGACGCTTTCGAATAGGACATGTCGTATTTGATGTTAACAAATTCTTCAAACGTAATGGACGAATCTTTGCCGAACAGTTCCAGCGCTCTTAAGGCGCGGTTGGTCATTCTGCGCTCAATACCAAAACTGCGCGAGAAAGATGAGGAGTCAGGATTCTCCGGTCCAACCGTCGTCTGGAATGGCGAACTGTTACAGCTCTGCACAAAGCCCGAGCTTGGGTTTAGAATCTGCGGCAGATCGCTGAATGAGGCGTAGCTCGTCCAGAGTGCATCAGAGGTGTTGCCCGGAAGATATGTCTGCCAGTCAAACGATTCATCCCGCTGGGGGAAAAGAGCGTTGTACAGGTAGAAAATGTTTCCCTCTTTGTCGCCGTAAACTGTGTTAAAACTCGGAATAGCCATCATCTCCATGGCGCTCATAAACTCCTCAAGAGACGCAGCCTTATTCATCCGGTACCACTGCTCCATCGAACGTATGTCGTTGTGCCCGGCATAACGGATCGCGTAGGTTCCGTGGGGTCGCCGCACCACAGGCCCATGTACTGACCACAAGCCTTCCCTATGAACAGTCCACTGTATAGGCCCCCACAACTTTACTTTGACAGAAATATCAAAAACTTCCAGTTCATGCCACTCTCCATCGAACCAGTACTGGTTCGGATCAGCCGGATTGATCTCCAGCTCGTATACGTCTATCAGGTCCGGATCGTTAACAGTGTGTGACCAGCCAAGGTGGCGGTTATGCCCCAGAGCGATAACGGGCATCCCGGGGAACAGCCCGCCCACCATATCCCAACCTTCTTCGCTGTGGATGTGTGCTTCGTACCACGCAAAAGGTCCGTGCCACGGCTGGTGTGAATTGGAGCTGAAAAAGGTACTGCCGTCTGCCGTCCGAAGAGGAGAAATGGCAAAGGCGTTAGAACCGACGGGCCGCCATATCTCCCCGCCCGAGGACACCAACGACCTCTCTTCGAGATTTCCGTCAGCTATGCGATCCGGCTTCTTTTCGCGCATCAATCGACGCATGACACCATCAAGATTAAAGAAGAACGGCGTCTTCACCACAAATCCGGCAATTACATCCTGCCCTGTAACGGGATACAGATAGTCAATTCTTTCTTCAGGGTAGAGCGCCGCATAGGTATTGATGCCGTCGGCGTAGGCTTCGCAGACAGCTCGAGCCTCGCTACTCAGATCGGACCTGTACCGTTCCGCCACAATTTCCTGCATCCTGAACAGTCGTACCATGAAATCCAGGGGGGCCGCCTCACTGCCGCGGTCACGCGCCAGATCGCCGCGGGTAGCCAAGAAAGCCTCCTGAATGTTTTTCAGATCATCTTCGGCATGAGCATAAGCGAGGCCAAAAGCGGCGTCGGCGTCGGTCTTTCCGAAAATGTGAGGGACGCCCCAGCTGTCGCGGTAGATGGTGACGTCATACCTCTCAGCGGCAGATGAGTCAATGTGTGCATTGATAGAGACTCCCTGAAAGGCGCATGATGTGAGAACGAGTATGCTGAAGATGACGCTTGCGGATGACAGAGGACGCATCAGTCTCACCAGCGGTGGTAGGCGGGGTGCCCCGGCTTCACCGCCACGAAAGTTCCCCAGCACGTGGCACACACTTCGCCGTCGGCAAGAAGTTCAGCCTCCGTGGTAGCCTTGTTCTCTGTCGCCTCCACTACCCGTGCCGCAAGACGGATCGAGCCGTCTGTGGGTGTCGGTCGCGTCAGCTTAATAGAATAGTCAGCCGTTACAGTGGCTGGTACACTCTCCCCTCCGGCCTGTTTCATCAAATGATAGGCGGCTGTCCAATTGGAATGACAGTCAAGAAGGGTACCGATAATGCCGCCGTTGAGGATGCCGGGCCACGCTTCGTGATGGGGTTCAGGTGTCCACTCCGCTACTACCTTGTCACCCTCAACATAACTCTTAATTCGCAGTCCTTTCTCGTTTGCCGGGCCGCAACCAAAACATGTGTTGTCCGGTCCGTATGTATCCTGGAGGCTTTTGTCAGAAACCACGATTGGCACTTAAGGACTTAACCTGACCATCAGGCTTCCTGGAGTTGGCCGCCTAACACCTCATCCGTTTCTTTCACGTCAACTATTTCACCCTTTTCAACTCGCCTGAGTCCCCACCTCAGCCACAGCAGGGCAATCGAGGCGGATACCAGAACCGATATGAGCTGAGCAATCCAGACCCACTCCACACTCTTGCCCAAGACAAAAACAAAGAATGATGCCAGCGATACACTCAGCAGTATCACTCTCAGGAAGGTTATTACAAACAGAGGCATTCCAAATCCTAAACCCTGAAGTACTCTGCCACTGATCATAGCGATAGGAATGAAGGGGTAGGAGAATACAATGATCCTCATATACCGCGTGCCCAATTGCACAATGTTATCACTATCCGTAAAGGCAGTCATAATCACGGGCGCCAGGAAAAAGAAGCAAAGCGCGAACAGTGCTCCCATGACTACCGCTCTGCTCATGCCGTACTTGATGATCTGGCGAACCAGATCTAACCGCTTGGCGCCATAGAACATGCCGACAAGAGTCACCAGACCGGCGGCGATAGATATAAAAGGGACAAAAACCGCATGCTCCACCCGGCCGCCGACTTGAAATGCCGCCACAGCGTCACTTTCAAAAGAGACCAGAATCCGATTGAACGTTCCCCCTCCCAGCGACATGAGCACCATAGAGAAAGAGGCCGGCATTCCAATAGTAAATATCTTTTTGAGAATGTCTCCTGAAAATCTGAAATCGCGCATAGCAAAAGTGACGTAAGCGTGCTCCTTCACAAAAAGCAGATAGACAAAGACCAGCGCTACGCATGCCTGACTGAGCACCGTTGCCAATGCTGCTCCCTGTACACCAAGTCCAAAACCGAAAATGAGGATAGGGTCGAGAATAATGTTAAGAATCGTTCCACTGCCCTGTATGATGACGGGTGTTTTCACGTCACCTTCTCCTGAGAGGATGGAGCGAAAGAAGACCGACAATACCATAAAGATATATCCCAGGACAATGACCCTAAAGTAAGACCACGCAAGAGGGAGCATCTTCTCCGGCACACCGATGGCGGAAAGAACAACCTCTCCCCAGCACAGTCCAGCAAAGGTGAAGACGACTCCGAGGATTATTCCCAGGACGATGCCGTGTTCGGCGCTGTTGTCGGCATTCTTTTTATCTTCGGCGCCGATGAACTGCGCCACCACTGCCGTCACGCCGGAGCCCAGCCCGAACGTAATGCCGAGACCAAAAAAGAGAAGCGGCATATTGAATGCCAGTGCCGTCAATGAATCGGCACTTACCTGCCCGACAAAAATCATATCGACGATCATATAGACCGTCTGAATCATCATGCCAAACATCATCGGAACAGCGAGCTTCCAGAGCGCCTTTTTGGGATTGTCTATGAATTCCTTCAGGCGTGATTGTTTTTTTTTAGTCTTCATTTTTTTAGCCCGGCTCAGGGTCTCCCCAGATGTACTGATATTGTATCGTTAAACCTGCAATGCTGGAAAAGCCCAAAACCCAGCACAAGTTTCACGAGAATTGTATAAATATGAAAGTGAAATCGAGAACTTTGAGCCCTAAAGAGCCGTTGCGACTCCTACACCGACGATGGCACCGCCAATTCCCGAGTATCTCAACCCGATGTCGACCATCAGCTCCTGCGCAACGTAGCCCAATCCGATGGAACTCCCCGTGAGAATGTCACGCCACAAATGTTCAGTCTGCTGATCAAAGCGGTTAGTAGAACTGCCCCACCTCAAGAGGATTCCTTGTTTAAGGATAAACTCACCGCCAATCCGGGCCACACCGCCCTGCTCCCACCAAACACCATCAACCGATAACTCGAGAGGAAGGTGCGCGAGTCTCTTTGTCACACCCACATTGACACTCGTCGGGATCGCTTCGGGATAACTGCCGTAATTCTGCAGCGCCACCCCTAGATTACGCACACTTAGCCCCAACGATGCATCCAATTCCGGAAGTCTCAGCACCGTACCGACAGAAACGATGCCCAGGCTCGCCCTCACATTCTCAATCTGGCTCTGGTATATCCCAGCGGTGAGTCCGATATCCATGGATGGGAAAACCGATTGAGAGACTGCCAGCGATGCCCAGACGTCACTCGCCGCGAATTCGCCTGTCTTTACGCCATCCTCATCCAGCGCCTCGAATGAGCCGTATCCCATATGGCGCACCGTGACAGCCACAGACCGCTCACGCCACGGAAACCTGAACTCCACCATCTCAGACTGAATCTGCGCTGGATAGCGGAGGACGGAGAGCAGTAGTTCCTTAGTATTGCCTTGCAGCAACGCTGGATTAAAGGCGGCCATATCGGTCCCGCCGTGGTCAGCAATACCGATTCCTCCCATGCTTACCGACCGGACGTGATAAGGCACTTCAAGAGAGGAATAACTTCCCTGGGCAGACAGCCAGCACGGAAGAGCCGCTAACGCCGCCATATGCGCTGCAACAATATATCTAAAGGAGGGAAACCGGATCAACATCCACCTGTAAAGTAACGCCCTTTTGCCGTTTCAGGAAGCCCCTATCCACAAGGTTATTTTGAAGAAATCTATGAAGCGATTGACCATTTGGATCTTTCTCTTTTGAAGACTTAAATATGATCTGGTAGCGATAGTTCCCCCTCAGCCGCTCAATGGGGCACGGCGCCGGTCCAAGAATTTCGAGATGTTTCGGCTTGTCCCGCAGCCGTTTGAGCAGCAATTCCGCGCACACCTCTACCTCTCGACGCTTCTTGCCGCACAATTCCACCTTTGCCATCCAGCTGAAGGGTACATACAAGAGCTCTCGCCGCTCACTGAGGCAGACATTGTAGTATTTCTCCAGATCGAGCCGTGCCGCCGCCTTGATGACAGAATGATCCGGATTGTTGCTCTGGATAACAACTTCTCCTGGCTTGTCGCCCCGGCCGGACCTGCCTGCCACCTGATAGATCAGCTGAAACGTTCGCTCACCGGCACGAAAATCCGGAAGGTAAAGACCGGTATCAGCATTGATTATCCCCACCAATGTTACATTTGGGAAATCAAGCCCCTTGGCAATCATCTGTGTCCCCAATAGGACGTCATACCCACCCTCGCTGAACTTCGTCAGGATTCGTGTGTAAGCGCCTTTGCCGCGGGTTGTATCCGAATCCATCCTGACGCACCTGATCTCCGGAAACAGTTCAACCAGTTTTTCCTCAACTTTCTGCGTTCCCGTACCTCCCAGAAGAATCCGTGTGCTGCTGCAAGAGGGACATGTCGTGGGGCACGATTTCTGGAAGTTACAGTAGTGACACTTCAAAGTTTCGCCAGCTTTGTGAAATGTGAGGGTAATATGGCATTGATTACACATCTCCACGAAACCGCAATCACCGCATGAAACCACGGGCGCGAATCCCCGGCGATTCTGGAGCAGAATGATCTGTTCACCCTTCTCGAGGCGGTCCTTCATCTTTTCTTGCAGAAGGCGAGAGAGAATAATGGAGTAGTCCTCCGTCTCTTCCCGTTCGGTAGTCAAGTTCACCATGTGGACTCTGGGATACTTTGCCGCGCCGTAACGCCTCTTCAGTCTCAGATAGTTGAGCTTGCCCATGGCCTGATTGTAATAAGACTCCATACTCGGTGTGGCGCCAGCCAGTACTGTCAGGGCTGCGGACAGTTTTCCCCGCATGAGAGCTACATCCCTCGCGTGGTATCTCGGCGCCGGAGATTCCTGCTTGAAACCACTCTCCTGCTCCTCATCCACAACGATAAGGCCCACATTTTTCAACGGTGTGAAGATGGCGCTGCGGGCCCCAACCACCACGGTAAAGGCGTCACTGCAGATCTGTCGCCAAGTCCACGCCCTCTCTGCGTTTGTCATTCGGCTATGCCAGATGGCCACCTTTTCGCCGAAGACAGCCCGGAACCTTCCCGCAATCTGCGGCGTGAGCGCAATTTCCGGCAGCAGCAATATAGAGCGCCGCCCCTCCTCTTCCGCCCTTTGCGCCAGATGGATGTATATCTCAGTCTTGCCACTCCCCGTCACGCCATGGAGAAGATAGGAACTGAACGATTCCTTTCGCAGCTTTGCCTCCATTTCAGCGACAATTTGTTCTTGCGCCTTGTTGAATTTCACCTCCTTCTTCACAGGCGTGATGCTGAGGTCCGACAAGTCAGGGATTCTCGGCACGCGGGCAACAGAGACATAACCCTTTTTCTCCAGCGCCAGGCAGACCGCCGCAGTGTTTGGCATTGTTGAATTCAAACTGGCAACCGGTACGCCTGTTTCCTGATTTTCTAGTAACTTGATAACTTGAAACTGGCGCGGCGCTCTAGTCTCAAGTGCCGAAATCTCCTCCGCTGTTACACTGTTCAGTTGAACCAGCAAATGCTCCGGCGGGGAGTACGAGCGGGAAAGCTGAGATGGTACGGCGGAGCGCATCACCTGTCCCAGTGGTGTAATATAGTGGCGGCTCACCCAGTTGATTAGTTCCCAGAGAGTCTCATCAAAGAGGGGCGTCTCATCAATGATGCCGCCTATGGAGCGAACCTTCCCTTTAAAGCCGGCCTTCCTCTTGAGATTCACCACCACACCCTGAGCGTTCTCCTTCGTCCCAAAGGGTGCTCTCACGCGGACGCCTATTTCCACGTTTTCGCTGAGATCCTTCGGAATCCGGTAGGTGAAAACCTGATAGCTTGAGATGGGAAATGAGACGTCAGCGAACACGATAGTTTGTGGATCCTCTCATCGCTGAAACCACCGCAAAGCTCTCGAAAGGGATGTCATTACTCCATTTATTCATTACCCCATTTCTCCAACAATCCTAATACATAAGCAGACTGCTGAACGAAGATAGATGGAGGTGTGAGATTGTGCAACAAAAAACCCGCCAATTAAGACGGGTTTCCTTTAGTAGTGGAAGTAGGATTCGAACCTACGGCCCCTGCTCCCAAAGCAGGTGCGGTTCCGACGGTAACTACGTTGATGCAAGTATATATGTAGCAAAAACGGTCATAATTCGGAGTAATTATGGCTACACTATACAAAAATCGTGATATCTGGTACATCACAGTATCTACTGGTAACAAGAGACTAACTCGAAGCTTACGTACTAAAGACAAACAGGTGGCTAAACAGCTAAA
>DCAL01000089.1:0-716 GCA_002311975.1 Fidelibacterota bacterium UBA1134
ATCTTTACACACCTCTCCATCGCCGTTATCGCCCTGTTTTTCGTCGTATTTGCCGTCGTCTTCGCTCTCATCGGAAAGATACCGTACCTTGGTGAACTGTTCTTCGGCATTCCTTATCTGCTCTGGTTTCTTGGATCGGTATTTGTCGTTTATACTGCCGCTGTGTTTTGCGTTTCTCTCTTCTTCACACATGCCATCGTCGGCGCCATGGAAGAGGACACAATGGGCGCAGTATTTCAGAGCTACTCCATCACCTGGTCCCAGCCGTGGCGGGTTCTACTCTATTTACCCTTGACTTACGCCCTTGTTTACGCGGGATTCATGGTCTTCGGCTGGTTCATGCACGCAGGTTATCACATGATCAATACTGTGTTCGGGCACAGCCTGTTAATGGGAGCCAAGCTGCAGAACATGGTCGGATGGGCAACGGATTTGGTCATGGGTCCGAAAACAATTGTGGCGTGGTGTCTCGGATGTTACGCGGGCGGCTGGTGTCCACTGGATGTGCCGGTGGCCGAGGCATCTCTCGGAACGTTTGAGTATATCGGTGCCTTCTTTGTGGCTGTCTCCCTCTTCCTGATCGTAGCGACGGCTGTCGCCTACGCCTTCTCCGTAAAGGTTGTAGCACAGACGATTGCTGTGGTAATCTTCAGAAAGAAGAGTGATGATGAAAACCTTTTAGAGAGAAAAGATGAAGAAGAACTGGAGATGGAAGA
>DCAL01000089.1:816-22796 GCA_002311975.1 Fidelibacterota bacterium UBA1134
GATGAAGAAGAAGGAGATTCAGAGGAGGAGAGCGACCAAGCGTAACTCTCGCCATTGACTCTACAAATTGTCTAACCAGTTCGTGAAAGGGGCTCCGGCCCCTTTCTTTTTTTCGAGCCTCCACCGAATGTTCCAGAAGGCGAGTGAATTACTTGACTAACAGCCAGAATCAAGGGTAATTTGAACGTTTGAAAAATGAAGGTAAAACGATCAGAACTGACAGAGCCTGCTGGAAGCCTTTCCGCCAGAGTGAAAAGTGGGGATTTGCCTATAGAGGAATTGGAGGTAATATCCGAAAACGTATCAATCCGTCTGAAGATTCAACCGATAGGATCAGATCTCAAGATTGATGGCACCGCTTCAGCACGACTTCGGGAAATGTGCGATAGGTGTCTCATCCCTTACGAGATAAATGTCGAACCGGCATTTGAGCTGATGCTCACGGAAAACGATCTTCCATCGGACAAAACAGATGACTTGGATATCTACCCTTTTCCGTCAAATCAGAAGGAATTTAACTTTGGTCCAGTTATCCGGGACGCCCTCGTGCTCGAGCGAGCTATGAAAAAGGTCTGCAAAGAAGATTGTAAAGGGCTATGTCCTTCGTGCGGCATCAACTTAAACAGAGGCAAATGTGACTGTCACCAAACTGAAATCAATGAACGATGGTCTGCCCTCAAAACAATAGATTTTTCCAATATGGAGGAATGATATGGCACTACCCAAAAGGAAGCAATCAAAAGCACGCAGTAGAAAACGCCGGACTCACTGGAAGACGAAAACTCCCACAATCCACACGTGTCCCCAGTGCAGTCAGCCTAAGATGCCGCACCGCGCCTGTCCAAACTGTGGCTACTATCGGGGTCGCCCCGTGATCACTCCACCCTCAAATTAAGGTATTCGGTGAGAATCGTCGTTGACGCCATGGGAGGCGACCGTGCACCACGGACAGTGGTGCAAGGAGCCATTTTGTCACTTCAGGAGAGCGACGGCGGACTCGATCTGATTCTCACAGGAGACGAGTCACAAATCAACGGCGAGCTGAAAAACAATGACTCCCATAACGGGAAAATAACACTTTTCCCGACCACTGAAGTGGTAGATATGACTGACAAGCCGGCACAGGTTGTCAAATCAAAACCCGATTCTTCAATTGTTGCCGGGATGCGGCTCTTGAAGGAAGGAGGCGCTGACGCATTCGTGAGTGCCGGAAGTACGGGTGCCATCCTGTCAACCGCGTTATTGCTATTGGGGAGAATTAAAGCTGTGCACCGCCCCGCCCTCGGCGTCTACTTCCCTACCCCGCAGAGGGGACTTATCCTGTGCGATGGGGGCGCAAATGTAGAAGTCAGACCTGTACACCTCTACCAGTTTGCCATTATGGCTTCTGAATACATGAAGCACGTACACGGTGTGAACCAACCATCGGTAGGACTCCTGAACATCGGTGTCGAGCAGACCAAGGGTCAGGACGTTTATGTGGAAGCTTTCAAACTTCTGGATGAAAATCTGCCGCAGTTCAAAGGCAATATCGAAAGCCGCAATATGCTAAATGGCGATGTAGATGTTGTCGTCTGTGATGGATTTGTAGGCAACAACATAGTAAAATTTGCCGAAGGATGGATAGGTCAAATTCACAGAGACGTATCTGAAGAACTGAACAGACGCGTAGAATCGGAAAAAGAGAGGCTGCTATTCATCGACATCTTTTCCTCCGTCATGGCAAAATACGAATATGAACAATATGGCGGCGTCCCCCTTCTCGGCGTGAACGGGGTATGTATTGTATGTCACGGAGCTTCACCGGCGCGTGCCATCAAGAACGCCATTCTCACTGCCGTAAAATCGGTTCAGGAGGGACTTGTAGATTCCATTAGAAAAGATATTTCTGCTACTGTTTCACTCGTCAACGGTGGCGGTTAGGTCATCACGCAGTCCATGAGAACCACAATTACAGCCGTCGCAAAGTACCTTCCCGAGCGCGTCCTGACAAATTCTGATCTGGAGAAGATGGTGAATACATCTGACGAGTGGATCCTCTCCAGGACCGGTATTTCCGAGCGGCACATTGTCTCCGATGGAGAGGCTACATCGGATATGTGTACTCGAGTTGCGGAACAGATTCTCGAGAAAAGAGGCATCTCCTCTAAAGAACTTGATGTCATTATTGTAGGAACCGTAACACCGGATATGCTACTCCCGTCCACGGCGGCCCTTATCCAGAATCAGATTAGCGCCACGAATGCCTGGGGGTTCGATCTTTCGGCAGCTTGTTCGGGATTCCTCTTTGCTCTCGAGTCTGGGTCTAAGCTGGTCGAGTCAGGCAAGTATCAGAAAGTACTGGTGATGGGCGCCGACACCATGAGCTCTATTATCGATTATGAAGACCGGGAAACATGCATTCTTTTTGGAGATGGTGCCGGTGGTGTTTTGCTCGAACCGTCCAGTAACGACAGCGGAATCTTAGACTCCCTTCTTTACACTGACGGAGGCGGCGGCAACTTTTTGAAAATGCCTGCCGGCGGCAGTCAGCATCCCGCTTCGCACGATACAGTGAATAAACGACTGCACTACATAACACAGGAAGGGCGGGAAGTATTCAGATCTGCCATCAGAGGGATGGCAGACGCTACCTCTGAACTGTTGAAACTAAATAAGCTCAGAATTGAAGATATCCGGCTTTTTATTCCCCATCAGGCAAACAAGCGGATAATCGATTCCTGTACCGAGAGACTGGGACTGACCCCGGAACAGGTGATGATCAACATTGAACATTGCGCCAACACAACGGGAGGAACAATTCCCATAGCTCTCGCCGAGGCCGTCGAGACCAACAGAATCTCAACTGGAGATTACGTTGTGCTGGCAGCGTTTGGCGCTGGATATACCTGGGGAAGTATCCTCATCAGATGGGATAATTGCACATGAGCAGAACCGCCTTTCTCTTTCCGGGACAGGGCTCCCAGAAAGTCGGCATGGGGTTAGAGCTTTTCGAGAACTCTCAACTCGGCAAGAGACGCTATGAAGAAGCAAACGAAATCATGGGGATGGACATCGCATCTCTCTCTTTCAGAGGACCGGAGGAAATATTGCGTCAGACGGAGTTCACCCAGCCGGCTGTCTATATCATCAGCACCATTCTTTCTGAACTGATGCTGGAGGCCGGTTGCTCCCCAAGTTTCGCTGCAGGACACAGTTTGGGAGAGTACTCGGCGCTGGCGACAGCCGGTGTATTTTCTTTCACCGAAGGATTGAATCTTGTAAGAATCCGGGGCAAGGCGATGCAGAATGCCGGCATCACGATTCCCGGTACCATGGCTGCAATCATCGGGCTGCCGCCTGAGGCTGTGGCTGATTTGTGCCGCGAGATCGGCCTCGGCGTTGTTCAACCAGCCAATTTCAATTCTCAGAATCAGGTCGTAATTTCCGGCGGTGTGAGTGCTGTCAATGACGCCATAAAGCTTGCCAAGGAGGCGGGCGCATTGAAAGCCGTGGAACTCAATGTAAGCGGCGCTTTCCATTCACCTCTCATGACGCCTGCCAAAAAAATTATGCGAAAAACGTTGAGTCATTCAAGGTTGGGGGAGCCGACATTTCCGGTCGTAATGAATGTCTGCGCTGAACCGGTGACCAATCCGGAGATTATCCGTCAGAACCTGATAGATCAGCTCGATCATCCCGTGCGATGGCTAGAGACCGTGGAAACTCTTGCGAATGCGGGATGCGACAGTTTTGTGGAGGTCGGTCCCGGCCGCGTGCTGCGCGGGCTCAATCGCAAAATCGATCGCTCCCTTAAGACAGCGGGAGTACGGTCGCTTGCCGATATTAGGGAGTCAGTCCATGCCTGATAGCGATGGCCGTGTAGCTTTCGTCACTGGAGCATCCAGAGGCATTGGCAAAGCAATCGCCCGACTCTTCGGAAGTCAAGGTGTGAAAGTCGTCTGCGCCAGCCGGACCGCTGCAGATCTGGAAAGAGTGGTAAAGGATATCACTGATTCTGGCGGGGAAGCGATGGCAACACCGCTGGACACTGCTGATACTTCCGCCTTTAGCGCTGCCGTCATACAGGCTGCCGAACGTTTTGGCCCGATCCACATTCTTGTGAATAACGCTGGTATCGTCCGCGACAAACTCATCCTGCGGATGAGTGAAACAGACTGGGACTCGGTCCTCGACGTAAATCTGAAGGGCTATTTCAACGGTATCAAAGCCGCTACACCTTTCATGATGAAGAATCGATTCGGCCGAATCATCAACATAACCTCCGTTGTGGGAATTACAGGAAATGCCGGTCAGTCCAACTATGCCGCAGCCAAAGCAGGGGCCATTGGCCTGACAAAATCAGCCGCAAAAGAACTTGCATCCCGGAACATAACTGTCAACGCTATCGCTCCGGGGTACATTGAAACCGACATGACAGGACAACTGTCTGAAGACGTCAAGAATGAACTCACAACCCAAATCCCATTAAAGCGGATCGGGAGTCCCGATGATGTTGCACAGTTAGTCAGCTTCATCGCGTCAGATGAAGCAGGCTACATTACCGGGCAGACCATTTCTGTAAATGGTGGACTCTATATGTAAAGGAGGTAATGAATGTCCAGTTACGAAAAAGTCAAGGAAGTCATTATGGATAAGCTGGGGGTCGAGGAAAGCAAGATCACTGCCGAAGCTTCATTTGTGGATGATCTCGGTGCGGACTCTCTCGACACAGTAGAGCTTGTGATGCAACTGGAGGAGGAATTCGGCCTTGAGATTCCGGATGAGGACGCCGAAAATCTCACCACAGTACAATCGGTTGTAGACTATATCGATACTAACGCTGATTAGCTGAAATGGAACGTCGGATTGTCGTCACCGGCATGGGCGTAGTGTCCCCTGTCGGCGTGGGGACACGTCTTTTCTGGGAATCGCTGACCTCCGGCAAGAGTGGTATCGATTATATTACGAAGTTTGATACCACAGATTTTTCGGTCAAGTTTGGCGGAGAAGTCAAAGATCTCGACGCAGAAGCGTATATTGATAGGAAGTCGCTCAAGCACCTTGATGATTTTACTATCTTCGCACTTGTAGCTGCTGATGAGGCTATTAAGGATGCCGGTCTTGAGGATGGTATCGACAATATGGACAGGTTCGGGGCTGTCATCGGTGCAGGAGTTGGCGGTCTAAAAACAATGGAAACTCAAATCGCCCGGCTCCTCAACCGCGGACCCCGGACCGTTTCGCCCTTCTTCGTGCCGATGCATATTGCGGATATCGCGCCCGGACACGTCTCCATGAGGTGGGGATTGAAGGGCCCCAACTACAGCGTCGTCTCGGCCTGCGCCACCGCTTCCAATGCCATCGGCGATGCCATGAGACTGATCCAGTACGGTGATGCCGATGTCATGATTGCCGGTGGAACCGAAGCGCCCATAACCTCTATCGCCTTTGCAGGATTCGCCAACATGAAGGCTCTCTCCCGGCTCAATGACGAGCCGCGAAAAGCCTCCCGTCCATTCGATGCGGACCGGGACGGCTTCGTAATGAGTGAAGGCGCCGGACTACTGATTCTGGAAGAAGCCGGGCATGCTCAGTCGAGAGGCGCTGAAATCTATGGCGAAGCGGTTGGCTACGGTGCCACAGCCGACGCCTACCACATCACACAGCCGGCACCCGGAGGCGAAGGCGCTATCCGCGCTATGAAGCGTGCACTGGCTGATGCAAGCATCGAAATCTCAGATGTGGACTATATCAATGCTCACGGCACGTCCACCCAGTACAACGACAAGAATGAAACCACTGCCATCAGAGAAGTTTTCGGTGATCACGCTGACACGCTGACGGTAAGTTCGACCAAGTCCATGACTGGCCATCTCCTCGGCGCAAGTGGTGGTATCGAGGCGATAGCATGCCTTCAAGCCATCCACACCGGGATCATCCCCCCCACCATAAACTATGATACACCGGATCCGGATTGTAACTTGAACTACGCACCAAACAAAGCCGTAGCCAAAGAGGTTAACGTAACAATGTCAAATTCCTTTGGTTTCGGCGGACATAATGCTGTCTTGATTCTTAAAAGGTGGCAGGAGTAGCAATCTTCCAGCTCTTCCGACGTTTGTTCGGCCAAATTGCTGGCAAGAATGTCCAACTGATTAACCTCCAGAAACAGCTTGATTACTTCTTCTCTGACACCAATCTACTCGTCCAAGCGATAACACATAAGTCAATAGCTCCAGACTATGCAACGAATTATGAGCGGCTGGAATTCCTGGGCGATACCGTCATAGACCACGTTATATCGGAAAAACTTTTCCACGAATTCCCTGAAGCCAGTGAAGGCATTCTAACAAAAAAGCGGTCGGCGCTTGTCCAGAAATCATTTCTTGCCAACATGGGAAATCTGCTGGGTCTGTTGACATATATTTCGGCAGCATCATCCGTTGATCTGACACAGGAAAAGGTTTCCCAGAAGCAGCTGGCTAATGTTTATGAGGCCATTATCGGAGCCATGCATCTTGACGGTGGAATTGAGCCTTGCGAGAAACTGATCGAGCTAACCACCTGGAGTCACCGGCACGAAGCGTGGAAGAACATCAACTACAAAGGACTTCTGATAGAATATTGCCAGGGGAACCAGCTTGTTACGCCCAAGTTTACGGTGACAAACATAGAAGGCCCGGAGCACGAAAAAGTCTTCGAGATAGCGGTAGTAGTAGAAAACAGAGAATTCCCCTCGGCAAGCGGTGTAACAAAAAAAGCCGCTGAACAGGATGCGGCTCAAATTGCTCTGGATGAATTGAATCCCTGACGCGCTACTTCTTACTGAGTTTCGTTAATTCATCCCTCAGTTCTGCTGCCTTTTCGTATTCCTCTTCATCAATAGCTTTCTGAAGTTCGTCTTCAAGCGATTTCTTGGATGGATCAAAACCGTGCGGCTGCTCTTCAAAGCTGAATCCTGATTCAAGGCCATCTCTCAGCCCGGCTTCAGTCATGACGTTCTCCGCAACGAGGATAGTAGAACCCAAACGAAGCGCGATGGCAATAGCATCGCTGGGTCTTGAATCGATCTTCCTTTCCCCGGCACCGTTAGCCATAACCCTCAATTCGGCAAAGAAAGTTCCATCAGTTAGACTGGTAATAATGACTTCCGACACATCTATCTCAATCTCTTCAAGTATAGTACTGATCAGATCATGAGTCATGGGCCTGGGCGTCTCCACGTTTTCCATGGCAAGAGCGATGGCCTGGGCCTCAAATGAACCGACAATCACTGGAAGCTTTCTGCCCTCCCCACCGATCTCCTGAAGCACAACAGCATAACCTTTGCTGGGAGGATAGAATGATATTTTGGTTACTTCTACTGGTATCATTAAGTCACGCCTTAATTCTCTTTTAATATAGTACCATTATCTTCGGATTGCAACCCCAATTCACTTGGAATTTACTCGGATAAAGCCCGTTTCAACCGATCAATCTGTTCAACGGGCGAAGGATCCGTCTTTTGGAGCATGGCCACCCAGAAACTTATCCAGTCGCCAAAATAAATAAGATAGAAGAGTCTTTCAAAAAGCGAGTTTCCCTCGCTGGCAATTTCAAGTTGATATTGAACACTTCTGCCCAGAATGTCTCTGGTCAGCTTCTGTCTCTTTGCCGTTCTTTCGTGATGATTACTGTCTATTAACCAGATCACGCCAAGCTGTTTGAGGAGTTCCGGGTTATTCTGGAATCCGACAATTTCGTTGTGGTTCATTTCCGGCAGCGTATGGTGAAAAGATATCATCTTGCCGTTTTCAGCCAACTGACCGCGCCAGCGCAAGGCTACGGCGCCTGTACCATCCGCTTCACCGTAGATGACAGGGATCGATTGGTAGATAGTTTGAGCCACCTCAAGAGTCCGATTCCCGGCTCCCATCCTGCTGAAGCTGTCTCTCCAACTCTTCAGATGTGCCACAGTTCTTAGAAGACTCTCCTCTACAGAATAGCCCAACAATCCAGATTTTTCGAGAAGATAAAGACCGGAAATGGCGAGATAACCCAGTGAAGCTCTTGGCGGATGACCGTCCGGAATAACAATAAGATCGGCATCCATCTGTTTCAACCTTATACTCAACTCTCCTCCTGAACTGATTCCAGCTACGGTAGCACCTCTACTCTTCGCTTCATCAAAACATGCCAGAGTTTCTTCCGTGTTGCCCGAGTAGCTGACACAGATCACAAGTGTCTCTTTTCCAATCCAGGCAGGAAGCGTGTAGTTTCGGATGACTGAAACCGAAGTATTCATGTTGCGCGAAACAAGAGCCACAATAATATCTCCCCCAATGGAGGAGCCTCCCATACCACAAAACACCACAGACTTGACCCCCGAATAATCTCCGGAGAGACTTATTCCGCGACCGATAGCGACCGCCTCTTCCATCTGCTCGGGAAACCGATAGATATGCCCGAACATGCCTGAAGGATCGTATTTCTGAATCTCCTCGCCGAGATCAGTCATTACTCACCTCTTTCTCGTTATCACCATATCAGCAAATTTACTGAGGCTTACGCATCTCTCTTCGGAAAACGCTTCAAGTTTACGTCCGGATAATGCGCTTAGGCGTACAACCTCTTCAACCGCCGCACTTCGAACTCCCTTTTTCTCAAAGTAGTTCCGCAATGCCGGCAACAGGTCGCTTTCCAGATCTCTTCCTCCCATGGAGGAGTGCATCTCGCGCCAACCTTCAGAGTCTGTTTCCATGGCACGGCAGGTAAGGTAGGTTTTCTTCATAGTGGTCACATCGCTGCCAAGACTCTTGCCCATACTCTGAGAATTCGAATAGATCTCAAGAACATCATCCTGGATCTGAAAAGCTTGTCCGAGAAGTATGCCGAACTCAGCCAGATTGCCCTCGCTTTGTTCATCTGCCCCCCCCAGAATTGCACCCATACGGCAGCACAATGAAAGCAGTGTTCCTGTCTTCAGTTGGACCATGTTCAGATACTCATCGAGACTGACAGAATCTCGCGACTCAAAAGTCTTGTCGAGAGCTTGCCCCTCACACAATCGGAGAGTAGCATCACTGAGCGCCTGTACGCATCTGAGAGGATTGATCTTGATCCGTGACAGGACAGCAAAAGCAAGAGCAAAGATGGCGTCTCCAGCCAGTATAGCTGTCGAATCATCCCACTTTCTATGAACCGTTTTCTGACCGTGCCGCAACTCATCCTGATCCATAATATCATCATGTACGAGAGAGAAACTATGAAGAATCTCTACCGCTAATGCGGCCGGCATTGCGTCATCAACAGAAACGTCGAACATATCAGCGACCGTCAGAAGAAGTATGGGACGCAGCCTCTTGCCCCGCCCTTCAAAAACGTATCTCACCGGCTCGTACAGATAGGCTGGCTCATGACTGTTTACGATAGCCAGAAGTTCACTGTCTATCCGCTTGCGGTAAATTGTAAGAAGGTCTTGAAATGAATCAGACATCTGTCGGGATGGAGATATCTCCCATCTCTTCAATTTTGCTGAAGACGAGGGATTTAATTTCATCTCTTCTTTCTGCTGATTTGGCCTCGAAACGGCAGACGATCACCGGTTGGGTATTTGAGGCACGTACCAGTCCCCATCCGTCACCAAACTTGATCCGAACTCCGTCTACATCAAGACAGTCATAATTGGCCTTGAAGTAGTCACTGGCCTCCTTGGCAATCCTGAACTTCTCTTCATCACTGGCGCAGTCGAGACGCAGTTCCGGTGTAGAGTGATATTGAGGTAACTGCGCCACCAGTTCGGAAAGCTCTCTTTTCTGGCGCGACAGCATTTGTACAACGCGGGCCGAAACGTAGATGGCATCGTCGTATCCGAAATAGTCATCAGCAAGGAAAAGGTGACCGCTCATCTCACCACCGAACTTGCATCCCAGTTCCTTCATCCTTTGCTTGATCAGGGAATGTCCTGTCTTCCAGATGATCGGCTTGCCTCCTAGACGGATGATCTCTTCTTCCAGCGCTTGCGAACATTTCACATCGAAGAGGATTTCATCTCCCGGCTCAATTATCTCCGGCAAAAACAGTGCCATGATCTGATCTGCCCAGACAACTTCACCGCTCTCGTCCAAAACACCCAGACGATCTGCATCGCCATCGTAAGCCACTGCGGCGTGGAAGTCTCCCCCCTTTGTGAGGTCAATCAGATCACTCAGATTCTTCTTGACAGTCGGATCGGGATGGTGGTTTGGAAATGTGCCGTCAACATCACAATAGAGCTCAGTCAGGTCGACGCCGATTTCACGGAATATGTCGGGTGCCGCCAGACATGCCGCCGCATTGCCGCAATCCATTGCGATCTTCATATCACGCTCCAAAGTAATCTTGCTCGAAACCATCTGTAAATAGTCATCAAGGATACTGAAAGTAATCTCGGTCCCTTCTCCCGATTCCAAATCCTGACGCTCCATCAGATCCCGTAATTCAAGGATTTGTCCACCGTAAACCGCACCTTTATCAAAAGACATTTTGAATCCGTTCATTTCGGGCGGATTGTGACTGCCCGTAATCTGGACTGCACCAGCCACATTTAACTTCCACATGCTGTAGTAATTGACAGGTGTCGGGAGTATGCCGATGTCGATGACGTCAATCCCTGTGTCGAGAACACCTGTTTTGAAGTCCGCTTTCAGGTCAGGCGTGGTGAGACGTATATCTCCACTGATGGAAATTTCATTGGCTCCCTTCCGCTTGACAAATGTGCCGAACGCCCGCCCGAGATCCTGAACAAATTCCGGTGGAAAGTCCTCAGCCACGTTCCCCCGCACATCGTACTCACGGAAAACGTAGGGGTTAAACTTCATCAGATCTCCTTACAGGGTCAATTTACCGAGTACAACCGGATGACTGGCTCCCGTGACGGAAGGGAGATTTCCCGGAATACTTTTGAGATAGGCGGCACCAAGGATGGCAAATCCCAGCGCTTCCTTCATATCGGGATCGACATTAAATTTCTGCGAAGAAATAACTTCAACAGGAGAAAATTGCTGCGATAACATTGTCATTGCGGTTCTATGATGCACTCCACCTCCGCTCACAATCACGTTTGATGTTTGTACTATAGCAGAGAATCTCCGGCAATTTAGCGCCACAGATCTCGCAGTGAAAAGAGATAATGTGGCCAGGAGATCATGCAGTTTCCAGTTGGCAATCTTGTCCACATTCCGCTCCAACCACTCCTTTCCAAAGTAGTCCCGGCCTGTAGATTTTGGCGGCTCCTTAAGAATGAATTCATCCTTCAGCCACTCCTCAACTAGAGCCTCATCCGGCGTACCCTGTGACGACACAGAACCGTGCTCATCGAAAGGTTGTTGCGCGAGAAGCATCATGGCCTCGTCCAGAAGAGCCATACCGGGACCGGTATCAAAACCGATAATGTCTTCACCGGAAGCTCTCGCCGGCAGAGCAGTAATGTTCGCTACTCCACCCAGATTGAGACAGAGTACAGTCTCCTCTTCCTGCCGAAAAAGCCAACTGTCCACAATCGGCATCAGGGGCGCTCCCGTACCGCCGGCTGAAATATCCCGCGCACGAAAATCGGAAATTATCGGCTTTCCCAAGTCTTGAGCAAGGAATGAGGGCTCGCCTATCTGCAGGGTAGCTTCACCGCTGATGTGATGAATCGTTTGACCGTGCACTGCCACCGCATCTATTCCACTAATTCCCTCAGCCGAGAGGAATTCACTGGTGGACTTTGCATAAAATCGGCCCAGATTGTAGTGCGTCCTTGTCACGTCTTCGGTAGTTCCCGACAGAGCTTGCCAAATGCTCATTTTCAAATCAGACGGGAATTGAACACAGGCTGAAGCAATCTCTGAAAATGCCACTGCATCCTCCCCAAAGTCGATATCAGCCACGCAGATGTCCAACCCGTCCATGGATGTGCCAGACATGAGACCAACCATCCTCAGCGGAGACTTTTTCGCCAGCTTCCGGAGAATACTCATAATGCAAAGGATCGCACCAAAAATATCAATCAAAAATCGTCAATCATTCATCTCCAACGTCGGCCTTAAGAATCCGTCGTGCTGTGCAAGAAGTTCCCTAGCTTGATCAAAACCACAATTGCGATGGTGCATAACAATTGCCGCCTTGACTTCCATCTGCGCCTCCGCAAGCACGGTCTTAGCTTCATCGTACGGCAAGTCGGTCAACTGAGCAATAATACGTGTTCCGCGATCAACAAGTTTCTCATTGACAGCTTTCAGATCCACCATCAGGTTGCCGTAAACTTTTCCGAGCCTCACCATGGTTGCAGTGGAGATCATATTAAGGACAAGCTTCGTGGCAGTACCGGATTTCATGCGCGTGGAGCCGGTGATTACTTCACTCCCCACATCCACAGCAATGAGGACGTCAACTTCCACGGGAGTCAGGGGAGCCGGATTGCAGATCAAAAACACTGTCTTGCATTCGATCTCCCTGCCATATTCCAGAGCACGTACAACGTACGGTGTGGTGCTACTGCTGGCGATGCCGATAAGAATGTCACCAGAACTCAATCCTTTCTCCTTCAGATCTCTTACGGCATTTTCGGGGATGTCTTCGGCTCCTTCGATAGACTGTCTCAGCGCTGCATCCCCTCCCGCAATGATCCCCTGAAACATATCCGGGGGCGCTGAAAAAGTGGGAGGACACTCAGCGGCGTCGAGCACTCCCAATCGACCGCTGGTACCAGCTCCAATGTAGAAAACGTGCCCTCCCCCTCTGAGCGCATTCACAGTCAACTCTACCGTTTCTTCAACCTCGGGCATGACTCTTGCCACCGCTTCAGCCACACCTTGGTCCTCACTGTTGATTGTCTCAAGAATTTCCGCCACAGAACGACAGTCGATATCCATAGAGGCGATATTTTGCTGCTCGGTGGTAAGTGATTTATGGTTCAGCGGAGACATGATTGCAGAGGGAATTAAGTCTAAATTTTCACTGTCTTGAAGTTAAGCAGGCAATGTGAAGGATACGAAAGTTTATCTTTGATGAGGGTCGCGAAAATGCAAACAGACTGTATGATCAACAAATATACTGTAAATTTAGACCGTGATCGAACCTGTTCTGGCTCTGATTGGTCTCATCCTCTCGGCATTCTTCTCCGGCAGTGAAATAGCGTTCATCCAAGCCAATCCGTTACAAGTCGAAGTGTGGCAAAAGCAGGGTCGCAAGGCCGCTGCCCAGACAGCTCGCCTAATAGCCGATCCAGAACGTTACCTAACCACTGTCCTCATCGGCACGAATCTGGCCAACGTTGTTACAACATCCTACGCTACCGTTGCCCTCATCCGCTATGGTGTGCCCCAAGTGTGGACGGTGGTCCTCATCGCTGTTGTTATTCTTGTGTTCGGTGAAATCCTGCCTAAAAGCTTCTTCAGGGAAAACGCCACCGCATTAGCTGTTGACATCACTCCGCTCCTCCGATTTACGGAAATCCTTATTACCCCATTCATCCGACTGGTAAAGGCTTATTCCCGCATCCTGAGCCGAAAAAACGGTTCACTGTCGCAGCCGTCGCTCACGAAGGAAGAACTGAGACTGCTTTTTGCCGAAGCAGAAGCATATGAAGAGGTAGAAGAGGATGAACTGGAAGTTATCTCGAAGATTTTGGAATTCGGCACTCAGCCCGTAGAAAAAACTATGACTTCCAGGGTGGACATCGTCGGCATCCAGAGTAGTTCCCCTTTGGAAGAAGTTGCTCAAATCATGTCGGACACTGGACTCTCCAAGCTGCCTGTTTATGAAGAAAGTCTGGACCACATCAAGGGAATAGTATTCCTTCACGACCTCTTCGTCAATCCCGATTCATTGGCATCCATCACGAAACGGCCACTCTTTATCCCGGAAAAGATGCCAGCCAGCGAAGCACTGAAAGAACTGAGGCGCCGCCGTTCCAACATTGCCATCGTCACGGGACCAGATGGCAACACCTCCGGTCTGGTCACTGACGAAGATTTGGTGGAAGAAATTTTCGGAGAATTCGAGGACGTATTTGACGGCGAAGGACGAACGGTGACGAGAAGGCCAGACGGGAGTCTGGTTATAGACAGTCTGGTCGAGATAAGCGAACTGAACGAGCAGTACGGATTCAAAATCCCTAAAGGAAGCTACGACACTATTGCCGGCTTTCTTCTCTCTAGAATCGGCAGAATACCCCGCGCCGGTGAGTCGTTTGATTTCGGTGTTTTCGGCGTCAGAATTCTCTCCGCCACAGCTAACCGCCTCAGGCGGCTACATCTGACAAAAAAAGATTAGTCAGGAACTTCCAGCGATTTTCCGAAGAGCCGTACCGCCGCCACTGTAGCAGCGACGGCCAGAGTCATAGTCACAATCCACGGAATACCGTAGCCCACCAGCACAAAGCCGAGAATGACGGCGATGGCTCCGCTCGTCAGAGCATACGGCAACTGTGTCCTCACATGGTCAATGTGATCCGATCCAGAAGCCATTGAAGACAGGATGGTGGTGTCTGAGATGGGAGAGCAGTGATCACCGAAAACAGCGCCTGAAAGCACCGCGGCAAAGGCAGACAGAAAGATGGGGCCTTGCACAACTCTGTTGGGGTCAACACCTTCACCACCCAGGAGTACAGGCACTATTACGGGGACAAGAATCGACATGGTGCCCCACGATGTTCCGGTGGAAAAACTGATGAGCGCCGCCACAATAAAGGTTACTGCCGGGATCAGTTCTCTTGGGAACGCCTCTGTAACCGATGCCAGATATTCGCCGGTCTGAACATCCGCGCAGATGCTCCCAAGACTCCAGGCCAGAACGAGGATCATGAAAGCTACCAGCATCGCCCGTGCTCCGTTGATCCAAGCCTCGGTGGCATCCCGCAAGGTCATAATCCTTTTAACCACGGTCATCACGATTCCGATAAGCCCGGCGATGAAAGCGCCCCACATGAGACTGGCATAGGAGTCAGCACTGCCGATAACATTTCGTACGGTCAACGGCATCTGCTTTGCTTCCGCCCCTTCCATTCCGGTAATGACAAGACCGAAGAGTGTTATCAGGATCACCGCAACGATTGGGACAAGGGCATTCGACCAGTGCGTCGCCTCCCTTCCGCTCTGGGCCTCCGCCTGAAGCTCTGTATTCTGTAGCGGCCGTGCCCCATCAGCCATCACCTTCCCCTCATTCCTGGCTCTGCGTTCTGCCCTCAGCATCGGCCCAAAATCCCTCTTGTACCAAAGCAGCACAAACATGAAGATGATTGCCAGAATGCAGTAGAAGGAAAACGGAACTGATCTGATAAAAGTGATGTAAGGGCTTTCCGTCACGCCAAACTTCTCGTACGGATCTTTCAGGAGCGACATCTGGAAGACTGACCATGTACTGATAACAGCCAGACTGGCTACCGGAGCGGCAGTGGAATCGACCAGATACGCCAGTTTCTCCCGCGATACTTTAAGCCTGTCTGTGAAAGGACGCATCATGTTGCCCACAAAAAGAGTATTTGAATAATCGTCAAAGAAGATGAGAATTCCCATCGCCATGGTTGCCAATTGTGTACTGCGCGTGGTGCGTGCATATTGTGAGATACTTTCCACAATTCCTTTCATGCCACCGTTGGCACTGACAAGACCGATGATGCCGCCAAAGGCGAGACTGAACAGGATTATGGCGGCATGTGATTCGTCCGCCATGGCGTTTATCAGATGTGTGTCGAGAGTTCTCGTCAGACCGGCGATGGGATGAAGATCCTGCAATAGGACAGCGCCAACCCAGACACCGCAAAACAGGGAGATGATCACCTCGCGGGTGATGAGGGCCATGGCAATTGCGATCAGAGGAGGCAGCAGTGACAGGATTCCTGGAAAAAGGTTGTCGTTGAGCAAGTCGTCCGGCAGGGTTAACTCTGCTACAACGGCCGCAATGGTCAACAAAATTACAAAAACTGCTCTGGCTGGGATACTCACGAAGGGTCGCAATATAGAAGCGCCGTGCTGGCGATAAAAGCAAATTATAGTTCTGAAAAAGGCGACTCCCTGCTTAATTTGACTCTGCCATGAAACGAATCGATTTCTATCTCATCAAGGAGTTCCTTCTGATGTTGGTGGGGGGGCTCATCGGCTTCTGGGCTGTATTCGTGGTGGTGGATGCGGTGGAGAATCTCGACCGCTTCATTGACGCCTCAGTACCCATCAAAATTATCATGTCATACTACTTCTATGCCTCACCCTGGTTCATCAGTATCGGATTGCCCATGGCGGTCCTGATCTCTACCATCTTCACGGTCGGTCTCCTCTCCAAGCGCAACGAGCTGACAGCTATGAAATCTGCAGGCGTATCGCTCTACCGGCTTGCGGCGCCGCTTATCGTCTGTTCCATTGTCATCAGTATCCTCTCATTTTTCTTCGATGATCAGGTTGTCACCGTCGGCAATCAGAACAGAAAGCGCATCGAGAAAGAACACGTCATTAAGACGCGACGCAAAGGTTACAACGCCCGCAAGCGAAATATCTTTCTTCAGAAATCTGACCAGTTTCACATCGCAATAGACCGCTACCAGCCTAAGCTCAAGAAGGCTGTGGGCATAGCCATGCAGTTTCTGGATGATGGTAGGCTGACAGAGAGAATTGACGCCAACTCTATGTCGTGGAGTGAGGAAGAAAAAGGGTGGCGCGTGAATACTTATGCGCTCAGGAGTTTCCACCCCGACGGCTTTGAGTCCAGCGTGAAACTGTCCCGAGGAGATACACTTCTAACCATCGACTTTACACCGGAAGATCTGGAGAGAGAAGCCATATCACCTGAAGAAAAGAACTACGCGCAGCTAAAAGTGTTCATTCAGGAGCTGGTCGAGAGCGGCGTGGACACAACAAGATGGGAGGTAAACCTGTACGGTAAGGTCTCTTTCGCCCTCACAAACCTGATCGTTGTACTTTTTGCGTTTCCTCTCGTCGCTTCAAAACAGGAAGGCGGCATCGCCTTTGGGGCGGGCATGAGCGTTTTCGTTATTTTTGGCTATTACGCCTTTATCAGATTTGGACAGACACTGGGATACAAAGGAATACTGGAACCGATGCTGTCGGCATGGATCGGCAATATAGTCTTTCTGGCAGGCGGTATCTTGCTCATCGTTCTCTCCAGAAAATAAGGTCTCCAGATGGGAACTAAGATGGGCCAGAGGTCTTCACGTAGTTCATAAACTGAATTTGATTGACTTCAGTCTCGGGCTCAGGCAAGGGTCCTTCTTCTGCTCCCGGCTCGGCCTTTTCTTTTCTGCCCTTAAAACTGGTGAGAGCAAAAGCCATTGAAAAGGTGAGTCCTTTCATGCTGTTCACCCAGATACCGTTCCTGAAGGCAAAGGCGAAATCCATCATGATAGGACCCTTCTCCAATCCTATGCCAAAGCCGGTCTGATTGAAATGTCTCCCTCCCCAGGTGTATCCCACGCGAAGGGGAATGCTCTTGAATCGTCTGAACTGGAGGCCGATCGACCATATCCACTGATTGCGAACATTCAATCGATCGTCGAAACCGGCAACAAGATCACTGGATATAAGCAAGTCCTCATCAAACTTCTTCGAAAAACCTAAGCGAAACATGGCGGGATATCGCAGAGTAAAAGCGGCCGTGTCTGGAACAAATCTTACTTTCCCCTCTAAAAGCCCTTTCATAACTCCGGCAATACCGCTCGATTCACTTCCCGGCGATGGGAACAGGCTGTCCTGAATAGTATTCGCAGAAACAGTATCGCTGAATGTCCATATTTTGGCTGTTCCCGGCTTGATTTCGTTCCAGGGAGCAACTGACCATGAATTTTCATCCACGCTGCCGCTGCTCGTCCATTTGATCTTGCCGAGGAAATTGATGATCGACATGCCAAAGCGCCAACCGTTGATCTCGCGGGTGAGAAAACCGATGTCAGCTCCGATGCCCCTTCCGTCGCGCCCTTGTCTCAAATAAAACTGTCCATCGAATATGAAGCCGGAAGGCTCGGTAGTGACATTATAGTAAGTCGAATCCGGATCAAGACCAAGATAGACAAGCCCGCGCAGATATTTCACCGTAAATCCCAGCGAAAATTTCTCGAACGGTACCGCAAAACTGAATGCCGATTCCAATAGCGCGAGTGTCTCATATTTCATAGACATATCCAGGACTTCGTAGGGCGGATTGCCATCGAAAAAGAGTCTAAACATATCCTTGGGAAACGTAAAATCAGACACATATACGATATCATTCGTAATTGCCATGTTCCCTGAAGCGTAGTTGACGAGAGGGATAGCCAGATGGAGATCGCGGAAGAATCGCAGACCATCGCCGATTTCATCATATATTGCTTTCTTACCTCTCTGATTCTGAGCCTCCAGATTCACTCCGCTCAGCGCCATGAAGTTATCTAAAGAGAGCCAGTTATTCACAAAACCTATGTTCAACGTACTCAACTGCAGCATAAACGGTTTTCCTATCTGCATGGAGAGATTTGCCGGATTGATGCCAACTGCATAGATTCCATCCGCCACAGTTGTGGTAGCGCCTCCCATAGACACGCTCCTCGGATCGGTCTTCACTTGGGCTTCAAGAACGCCAGAAAACATACCCACGACAGCCAGCGCGACGGAATACTTCTCTATTTTTCTGACCAACAAAACTGTCATCGGATCTTGCCGTTATAGTTTCTGTTCTTGCTACGTTTAGCCGTTGACCTTTGAGCAGCTAACCTGCCGAACACAACAGTTGAATAAGAGCCGCTCTCATCACAAGTACTTCCATCTTCACTGCAGACCCTGAAAATAATTACATCGTAAGCACTGCCGGGAATCCAGTTGAGCGAGTCCACATTCGTGATCGAACCGCCGGAAATTGATGTCCATTCAGACGGACCGCCCGAGGAAGTGTCCGTAGCCGAGAAAACTTCCACTGACGAATTCTTGACACTGCCCAGTGAACGCCATTTGATGGTAACAGTATCGTCTATTGAAAAGGTCTCCCCACCATTGGGATATGTAATCACAATCTCATTCTTCGCCTTCTCAAGAAGACCGGTACTCTCCAAAGTAAAGGAAATCATCGCTTCTATCTCCAGCGTATCCTTCAGAGTAAAGAAGACCGATTTACCGTCAGTACCAAAAAAATGGGTGCGATTGTTAACAAAATGGGAACCGAGATCGGTCAAATGAAAAATGTTATTGGAATCCAGTTCGCTGAAGAATATTGTATCTCCCACTTGCTCAACTGCACCGGGGATACCAACAGTTGAGGTGTCGGTGAAATAGCTTTCGGGCGTCGGCAGAAGAACCTGAAAGAATGTATCAACATAAGAAATGACCCGTTCCGTAGTATCAGTGAAGGCGGCTACCAGGTACGCTGTATTATCTTTGCAGTCGGCTGTATCGGGCAATACATCGAAGATATTAATATCGCCCACCGCCATATTAAGATCAGAACATGACGTAACCACACGCAGTGATTCCATGTTCTGGTAGAGGTTGGCAAGCCGATTCTTGCCCGAACCAAAACCGAAAGAAGTAAAACTTTGTGTATCGCCCGAGACAAACTTCTCAGCAGCTGCCTTCAGGCTGTCAGAAAAGAAGCTGAGGGTGCTCGCTTCTCTATCGAGAGGGAACAGATTGAGATTGGAAAACAGTATCGATATCTCTCCGCCCGTCGGCAGACCGTTCCTCACATGCGTAATCAGTGTGGTCGCCTTCAGAGATGATCTGAGCATACTTCTGGTCTCGTGCGAAATCTCTTCAAAGTCCGTCGCTTTTTCCGGAACAAACGTCATGGGATCCATGATTATTTTGAATGGTGCAATGAGCTCGAACGTCCCGCCAATCTCAGCATCCAGATCAAGCTGCGCTTTCTCTTTACCATCAATCCCCGATGTGGCGTCCACAATTATTTCCGCAGGACCGAGAGCCAGCAGGTCAACTATCGTGTTTTCTCCGACTCCGGCGCTGTCAACAGTCGTGACCGGCGTCGTCGAAGCAAAGGTCTTATACTTGTGGACTGTAGTCCCTATGCTACTCAGCTGAATCACGGTCTTGGCTGAATCACCTTTTGTATCGGGCGTCTCGATTTCAGCCTTCACAGGAACCGTAACCGTATCACCCAAAGCAGAAACACCCTTGATGTCGAGATCGAGAAAGATGGGGGCGCGAATCTGGTTGATCATCGTAAACTGTAAGATGACTTCACTGAACGACATACCTGAAAATCCCTGCGGCATTCCTGAGATCGCCTGGGTCTGCGTCGGAAAAGGACAGTCAATCTTCGCATCCAAGGTTGAAAACCACATATTACCTACTTCCACGCCGAAAGTAAACTCCCAGTTGGATTCAGAGCCGTCAATGGGGAATTTTGACAGTCCCGCCACGGTCTTTGGCACCACATCAATCACCAGTTCTTTCACGGAGGAATCTCCGGGATTAGTGGCATGTGCAAACTGATAGCCGTAAATCTGCACTTCATCACTGTAGGGACCGCCGCCCTTTTCCAGTTGCTGCTCGAATTTGACAGAATCAGCCCCCGCTGAGGGGAAAAAGTTCTTGAAGTGAATCTTGAAATCAACCGGAAAAGGAAAAGTACTGCTGATGTTCGAAAAATTGAACCTGTTGACGCTGGCAAGATCGTTATCATTTGTCTTGGATTCAAAAGTTCCTCCATAAAGGGCAATAACGGCACAATCTTCGCTGCCTGCCGACATCCCGGCAAAGCTGATAGGCTCAAGGTCCGTTGGGAATACGTACTCAGAAATCATAACCAGAGCTGTGTCAGGATTAGCCAGTTTCAGTTCCAGCAGCAGTTCAATTGTGGGCGTCTTGCCGTCATCAATAGTCACAGTAGCGTCGCTTGCCGGACTGTCAAACTCTAGTGAAAAATCGATTTCAATGGTGCCGGTACCTATGGTATCTCCCACGATGGAAAAAGACTTATCACATGGGACGTCGTTCACAAGATCACTGCACTGATGGAGTTTGCCTAAGTATCCGTCAGGACTCGCACTGCTCCTTACGCCTATGGATGTGGTCTTGACGCCGGTTCCCGCCGGGAAGTCTTTCATCGTAATAACCGATCGAAAGTGATTTGAACTGGAGTCACCTCCTATAATAACTCCCTGAGGATCAACGAATTCAATATCCTTGAATGCATCACTCAGATCGACTGTGGCTAACGGAATCGGGAACGTACTCGCGATTGTAGATTCCATTGTGTCAGTCAAAGTGTTCCAAGCGGAACCGGGCATCGTTGCCGGACCGCTTACTGGAAGCGCAAAGGGTACCGGAGTTGAATAATCGATGTCAGGCAGAAAGCTGGAAACATCCGGGACAGAAACAGGGACGGTGGCGCTTATAGGATCTGTTCCCGGGACTCTCAGATAGTCGCTGCCGATGGAATCTTTCGGCAAATCACCACCGAATTGCAGCACTAATGAATCACCCTTAGCGAAGATTGTTACACTGTCAACGATACCGCCAATGCCGTATTTGTTCTGGATTAGAGGAAGGGTAAGATTCCAGTTCCAGGTGGGCATTTGAAAATCTGCCGGGTTCTGGAAATCGCAACTCAGCTGGAGCCAAAATAGTGCGATCGAGAATATGGAGACTGCTCGCTTCATAGGCGAGGAGGTTGGACGGGGACTATGTCCCGCTTTCCCAGGAATCGAGGTATTCTTTTTGTTTGCCGGTAAGGGCATCGATTTTGATACCCATCGCCTTGAGTTTCAGGGCGGCAACCAGTTCATCGATTTCCCGCGGCACCGAATGTACTGTCACCGGGAGTTCATTCAGAACCGTGTATTCTGCCATGAGTGCCTGCACCGAGAAACTCATATCCATCACAGAGGCTGGATGCCCCTCAGCCGCCACAAGGTTGATCAGCCTGCCCTCTCCCAAGAGATATATCCTTCTGCCGTTGGCCATGACGTATTCGTCAACGAATTCATTCACATCCCTCTTTACCTCACTGGCCAGCATGTCGAGTGCATCGATATCGATTTCGACGTTGAAGTGGCCCGA
>DCAL01000028.1:0-3480 GCA_002311975.1 Fidelibacterota bacterium UBA1134
TGAGGAGTCACTCTCCATCACAGGGTTGACTGCCAGCATGGATTATGATCTTTATGCCGTCCTTGGCCTATTTGACGATACGGGGAATGAAACGCTTCAATCGAGCGCCACGAGAGTGGACATTTCAACGGACGTAACGGCGCCGAGCTTTGCGACGGACTATCCTTCGGTTTCTAATATCACATTGACCGGACTCACCGTCAAGATGAAGGTGGACGAGAGCGGGACGGGATATTACGTTGTTCTCGCTGATGGCGCCACTGCACCCACTTCCACTGAGGTGAAGACCCTCACGGGAAGCGCAGGGGCAACAGCTGTGAAATCTGGCAGCTTCACTCTCGCAAAAGATGTTGAGAACAGCGAATCGGTCACCGGTCTCACAGCAGGCACCAGTTACGATGTTTACTCAGCGGTTACAGACGGTAATTCAAATCTGCAGAATTCTCCCACAAAGGTTGACGCGACAACTCTCGCCAAGCCCACGAAATTGACGGTTAAACAGGACGGCAGCGGAAACTACTCGACCATTTCGGCTGCAATCACTGCGGCATCCAGCACCACAACTGATACAATCGTTGTATATGATGGAACCTACACGGAAAACATCAGCTTCGGCGGTAAGGATATCATCGTCAAGAGCAATGGTGGTCCTACCAAGACGACAATTACACCATCCAATAACGGACTGGCCATTGTATGGTTTTACAGTGGTGAATCATCCAAGTCAAGACTGGTGGGCTTCACGCTGACAGGTGGCGGCGCCCTTCAGGGAAGCGCCCTCAATATTGAAACCAACTCCAGTCCTACCATCGAGAACTGCATCATCACCAATTCGAAAGGTTATCCGCTCCGCTTTCAGAATTCGTCCTCTATTATTAAGAACTGTCTTATCCACAGTAACGTTGGTGACGGCATCTTCTATTTCGACACATTCACCAGCACTACCTATCCGGAAATCGTCAACTGCACCATCGCCGACAATACCGGGTACGGGATTCAGAATTCCAAGTCGTACCGTCCCAAGATCAAGAACTGCATCTTCCACGGCAACAGTTCAGGCGGTGCGTTCGGTAACATGGACCTCACCTACAGTGTCGTACAGGGCAGCTACATAGGGACGGGCAACAAAGATCAGGCTCCCCTTTTCAAGAAGAGCACCAGCACTGATTATACCTTGAGCGACTACTCTCCCGCCATCGGCGCCGCTACGTCAACCGGCGCCCCCACCACCGATCTGACAGGCGCCACCCGCGGTTCGCCGCCGGATATGGGCGCTTACGAGAATTCATTGTCCACACCATTATCAGATACGGATGCCCCTGTGGTGAGCCACGTGAGGGAGGGGCTGACGGGTGATCTTGCCTTTATCGGCACCACTACCCAGATGTCCGCTCACTGGAATGGCAGTGATGCGGGGAGCGGTATCACCAAGTATGAGTATGCGGTGGACACGGACGCGGCCAACATAACGGGAAGCGTGGTGGGGTGGACCAGTGCAGGCACCGATACCTCTGTAACCATCACAACCGGTTTGGCAATGGCAGAGGGGACGACTTATTATGTATCTGTGAGAGCTACTGATGTTGTGGGCAACGTCTCAGCCGTGGTGACCAGCAACGGCGTCCAGTCGGATATTACTTCGCCCACAGTTGGAACCGTCATTCACGGCACTACCGATTTCATACGGTGGACGAGCGATAGCGCTTCTGTTACAGCCACATGGAGCGGCTTCAGCGACGGCGGCAGCGGCATCAAGGAGTATGAAGTGCTGCTGAAGGACAGTCTGAACAATTCCAATGTTGCAGACTGGACTAATGTGGGCGCTGTCCTTACATCAACTTTTTCAGGATTGACACTGGCAAACAACGGTCTGTACTATCTCAAAGTGAGAGCCTCTGATCATGTGGGCAACCTGTCTCAAACTGCCGTATCCGCCGATTTCCAGGTTGATACACAAAAACCGCTTATTACAAGTCTCATTGAAACGGTTGATGACTTGGAGAACGATATTGACTGGGCAGGTCCAGATATGGATATTATACACCGCTGGTCAGGAGAGGATAACGGCCCACTACTGCAGTACGAGTTTTCCGTGGGAACCGGCGACGGTGCGGCTGACATAATTCCTTGGACGAACGTCGGTCTGGACACAACCGATACAACCTCTTTCGAGGACTATGAGGAGGGAGAGATTTATTTCACCAATGTTCAGGCCAAAGATTACGCCGAGAATCTCAGTGATGTTGTAGCCAGCGACGGCTTCGAGATAGATGCGACGCCTCCGGAAACGGGAACAGTGAATGATGGTACATCAGCCGACATAACCTATTCTGAATTGGCGGATGAACTTTCCTGCAACTGGAGCGGCTTCAGCGATAACGGCAGCGGTATCGGCCACTATGTGGTGGCTGTGGGAACGTCGCCCCAGGGGACCGACATCAGGCAGCCGGCCGATGTGGGAAACGTAACAGATGTGATATTCACCGGTCTCTCTCTTCAGCACGGCGTCACTTATTATTCTACTGTCGTGGCGATAGATCGTGTGGGAAATCCTTCGGATCCTGTCTCCAGCAACGGCTTTACTGTGGACGTTTTTCCGGGCGTGCCTCAGGTGAGCTCCGTCTCCCCGTTGCTTGATTCCTTTCTTGCCCTCACCGCGGATTCAAAAGTCGTATTCAGATTCAGTGAACCGCTGGCATCGTCCCGGTTTGATGTGGTTTCATCGCTGGGGCAAGAACTGAAAATAGAGAAATCGGGAGACGCTGATAGTCTCGTCCTCATCCTCAAGGCGCCTCTCATGAGTCTCGACACCGTTACAGTATTTCTTGAGGATCTGACCGATCTGAGCGGCCGTGTGGGCGATGACAGCGAGTACACTTTCTACGCCTCTCTTTTAGCTGACTACAATAACGATTTGGCGGTGGATGCTCAGGATTTGACAACGTTTGTTAACGACTGGATGAGCGGAGACCTCTCCTCCGAGCTTGGACCGGTAGAAGGTGAAGCGCCATACTTTACGCCTCAGGTGGATGGCGAGTATAATCTGAGGGACGTCATGGCCTTTACCCGCATGTGGCATTGGTATCAGGGTACGCCGCGCCTCCTTAATCTCGCTCTGGAGGCTCTCGGTACTCAGCTTCACGTCTCTGTGTTGGATAATTCTGTCTCCATGACGGTTCCTGAAGGTGTAGTGGCGGGACGGATCGTGTTTCAACTAAGCTGTTCGGACTGCGATCTCTTCCTGCCGGCGGCGGAGGCGACGGGTGAAATTGTCGTGTTGAGTCATAAGGATAACATTACCAGACAGAGCGTTGTTGATTTTGGATATCTCAAAGATCGTAGAGAAAGGGAACTTTCCTTTCGGGTGGACTCCGGGACTTCCGCCGTAACGCTTTCTTTTGCCTACACGCTCTATTCCGGCGGCGGCACCGTTACACATCAGGGCACAAGGATCATTGATATAACACCCGTTCCGCTGGA
>DCAL01000028.1:3525-5869 GCA_002311975.1 Fidelibacterota bacterium UBA1134
TTCAGTTTGGTCTGCCGGATGAATCAGAGATATGGCTGACAGTCTATGACGTTCTTGGCCGGCAGGTGCGAAGTCTGATTTCCAGCTCAATGGAAGAAGCCGGTTTCCACAGCGTAAGGTGGGATGCCAGGGATGACGCAGGAACACCTGTCAGCGCCGGCCTCTATTTTTATCAGCTGACAGCGAGAGGCGTAAATGGGGCAACCTTCTCCAAGACAAGCAAGATGCTCCTTCTCAAATAGGTGACTGTTTTAAGCATCTTTTCTGATATTATTCTGCTTATTTCTGCTCTATAACTCTAAGCGAAAACTGCTTGTTTGCAATAGTATATTTTCCCTAATTTGATATGCTGTAGCAAATGAAAAACAGGACTAAAACATACTCAATGAAGGCGGGCGAAATCCAGAAGGACTGGTATATTGCCGATGCCGAGGGTAAGACTCTCGGGCGCTTCGCCTCCAAGATTGCTCAAATCCTGCGCGGGAAGCACAAGCCGACGTTTACACCTCACATGGACATGGGTGATTTTGTTATTGTGGTGAATGCTGACAAGGTTCATGTTTCAGGCGATAAGGAAAAAGCGAAGAAGTATTTCAGCCATTCAGGTTATCCGGGAGGCGCCAAGCTTATCGACCTGCAGACCATGCGGCAGCGGCATCCTGAAAGAGTGATTACCAAGGCCGTGCGCGGCATGTTGCCTCACAACCGTCTCGGTCGCGGAATGATGAAGCATTTGAAAGTCTACGCCGGGGCGGATCATCCACATCTGGCACAGCAGCCTCAGGTTCTGGAAGTATAGTCAGTGGCAAAAAAGGCTGCAGCAGTTTACTCCGCGACGGGACGAAGAAAATCTTCCGTCGCCCGCGTACGGGTTACACCCGGCAAGGGAAAGATTTCTATTAACGGCCGTGATTTTGAAAACTACTTTGGAAGAACGACGCAGAGGAAACTCGTTACGCAGCCTTTACAACTTTTGGAGCTCGAAAAGAAGTATGATGTCCTTGCCAATGTACGCGGAGGAGGTCTCAACGGTCAGGCCGGCGCCGTTCGGCACGGTATCTCCCGGGCTTTCGTGGAAATCAGTGAAGATCATAGACCGGTCCTGAAAAAGGCCGGTTTTCTCACTCGTGATGCCCGCGTCAAAGAGCGGAAGAAGTACGGCCTTCGGGGCGCCAGAGCAGCGTTCCAATTCTCCAAGCGATAAAGGACTGAATGAATATTACGTTTGAAGATCTATTGAGCACCGGCGCCCACTTCGGTCATCTGACCCGCAAGTGGAACCCCAACTACAGTCCTTACATTCTGATGGTGAGGAACGGCATTCACATCATCAATCTCGAAGAGACCCGGAAAGGACTCGGAAAAGCTGCAGTCTTCCTCGCCGATGTGGCTGAGAACGGCGGAGAAATTCTTTTTGTCGGGACGAAGAAGAACGCTAAGGATATTGTCCAGCAAGAGGCTGATAAGTGCGGCATGTTCTACGTGGTTGAGCGGTGGCTGGGCGGTACGCTGACAAATTTCAGCACGATCCGCAAAAGTATTAAGCGGCTTCAGCTGCTTGAAAAGGAGTCGAGTCCGCTTTACAAAAATGCTACCAAGAAAGAGATATTGTCTCTGGAGCGGGAAATGATTCGACTGCAGGATCTTCATCGCGGCATTAAGGATATGAAGCGTCTGCCTAACGCCATTTTCGTGGTAGATGCAAATCTTGAGACAATCGCCGTTCAGGAGGCGCACCAGCTGGATATCCCTGTGGTGGCTATTGTTGATTCCAACACTGATCCGAGAAACATTGACTATGTGGTTCCGGCGAATGACGACTCCATCAGGGCTGTCAAGCTTATTGTGGGCGAGGTGTCGCGAACTATATGTGATGTGAAAAACATGGCTTACGCCAAGGATGGTGAATCTGAAGAAACGGCGGAAGAAGAAGCTGTCGAGATTTCTACAAACGGGGCCGGTGCCGAATCCGCTGAAGAGCCAGCAGCTGAGGCCGATGCGGTAGAAGCGGCGCCCGAGCCCGATGAGAAAGAAGAGGAAGCGAGCGTGGAACCTGAGGGGACAAAAGAAGAAAAATGACTGTTGGTGCAAAAGAAGTGAGATCCCTGCGTGAAAAAACTGGTGCAGGAATCATGGACTGTAAAGAGGCCCTTGTTACGGCTGAAGGTGACATGGATAAGGCTGTTGAACTCCTCAGAAAACTTGGGATAGCGAAAGCTGAGAAAAAAGTTGGCAGAAAGGCCGATCAGGGAGTAGTCCTGTCATATGTGCATCCCGGCAACAGGATCGGCGTTCTGGTGGAAGTAAACTGTGAAACAGATTTTGTGGCAAAGACGGACGGTTT
>DCAL01000109.1:0-2228 GCA_002311975.1 Fidelibacterota bacterium UBA1134
TGGTACGACAACGAGTGGGGATACTCAAACCGGGTGGTAGATCTCATCGGTATCTTCGCGGCATGGAATTAATTCAGGTGTAGTCACACACATCCAAGCTTTCATTCTAGAAGTTGACGGTGACTGAAAGGACCTGAATTGGGTTCTGTAGATCTCAAGACTGAAATCCCAGGTCCCAAGAGCTTGGCGCTTGCCGAACGGCGCAAGAGTGCTGTGGTGAATGCCCATGTCTCTGTGGCGCCTATCTATGCGGATTCGGCACAAAGAGCAACTATCAGTGACGTTGACGGAAACGTTTTCCTCGATTTTGCCGGCGGCATCGGTGCCCTGAATAGCGGTCATCGCCATCCCGTCATCCTCGACCGCATCCGTCAGCAGATGGACGACTTCCTCCACGTCTGCTTCACGGTAACGCCCTACGAACTGTACATTGAGCTGGCGGAGAAGCTGAACGAGATCACCCCCGGAGATTTTCCCAAGAAGACTCTTCTTGTAAACAGCGGCGCCGAAGCGGTGGAAAATGCGGTGAAAGTGGCTCGTTACGTCACTGAGCGCCCGCGTGTTATCGCGTTTGAACATTCGTTCCACGGCAGGAGTCTGATGACTATGGCCCTTACCTACAAGGAGATGCCGTATAAGCACGGTTTCGGTCCCTTTCCGGAGGATGTTCTCCGACTGCCGTATCCCTACAGCCGGGATTCCTTGGAGGTCGTCCACTACATTCGTGCGCTGCATGAATTGTTAGATGAAGCGGGCGCCCATACGGTGGCTGCTGTCGTCATTGAATTGGTGGCAGGAGAGGGAGGTTTTATGCCGGCCAACAGAGAATTTGTGGTCGAACTTCAGAATGTATGTAAAGAGAACGGAATTATGCTCGTGGTGGATGAGGTGCAGTCAGGTTTTGGGCGGACGGGAAAGATGTTCGCCTGCGAGTGGTACGATCTTGAGCCCGACATCATCACTTTGGCAAAATCCCTCAGTGGCGGACTTCCGCTTTCGGCCGTGACCGGCCGGGCGGAGATGATGGATGCTGTCCATGTGGGCGGACTGGGGGGCACCTTCAGCGGCAATCCTGTGGCGTGCCAATCTGCCTTGGGAGCCATCGAAGTTCTTGAGGAACTCAAGGGTAGCGGACGTCTCGATCACCTTGCCAAGTTGATTCCGCAGAGATTTCAGGCGATTCGGAAGCAATCACGGTTCGTCTCTGATGCCAGGGGAATCGGGTGCATGTATTCGCTGGAGATGTGCGATGGGAGGGCGGAAGAAAGGCCGTCAAAGAAGAAGGCCAATGAGCTGTTGAACCGGTGCCTGCAGGACGGTCTCATCATGATCCTTGCCGGCACGGACGGCAATGTGATTCGCACCCTTATGCCGTTGACGATTTCCGATGATGAACTTGAGGAAGGGATTGCAATCCTAGAGAAAAACGTGCGAACGTTGGAATCGTGACAACTGCGACTGTCCTGTAATTCTGTGAGAGGAGCAGCCTAACATCTACAGAGTTATCTGAGGAGGTGAAAGGCGTTATTTGTTTCTTCGCAGATATTTGACTTTTTTGAAGAATCTCTCGAACATCAGATAAACTTTGTCACAATTTCGGGGAGTAACAACTCCTTGAGAAAGTACTCACACGGTCATAAGTTACCTCTTTCCCTATCTCAAGGATGATGAATCAGGAGGAGTCTTATTATGGCGTCCAAGAAATTAACTGACAAGAACAGAGAGTCGCGAGCCGCTCAGGAACGCGAGGCGATGCTGAAAGGTCTCAATCCGGTCACGCGCCAGATGATCGAGGATCTGGAACATCAGGTAGAACGATTCTCTGAAATCGGGCTTGCGCTGTCGCGCGAGAAAGATATGAACAAGCTTCTGGAGATGATCCTGGAAGAGGCAAAACGAATCACCAACTGCGACGGGCGTACGCTCTACATGATGACCGATGATCAGCGACTGAAGTTTGAAATTATGCGTACCGATTCTCTCAATTATTACATGGGTGGCACCAGTGGAGAGGAGATTCCGTTTTATCCGGTAAAACTATATCTTGATGACGGAAAGCCAAATTATCACATGATTGCCGCCTATGCGGGATTGACTGGTGAGACGGTGAACATCCCTGACGCTTACAAGGCTGAGGGATTTGACTTCTCGGGCACCAAGATGTTCGATGAGAAGACGGGATATCGCTCCACATCGTTTCTGACTGTGCCTCTCAAGAATCACATGGA
>DCAL01000109.1:2318-2649 GCA_002311975.1 Fidelibacterota bacterium UBA1134
TGTGGAGTCTCTCTGCAGTCAGGCGGCCATTGCCATCACGAACAAGAAACTAATCGATGATCTGAAGGTTCTGTTTGAATCATTCATTAAGCTCATCGCCACGGCCATCGATAAGAAGTCGCCCTACACCGGCGGTCACTGCAACCGGGTGCCGATTCTTACCATGATGCTGGCTGACGCGGTGGAGAAGGCTGACTACGGCCCCTACAAGGACTTCACAATGACAGAGGAAGAGCGCTACGAGCTCCACATTGCCGGCTGGCTGCACGACTGCGGGAAAGTGGCAACTCCGCCCCATGTCGTCGATAAGGGGACGAAACTGGAGACAATC
>DCAL01000109.1:2743-5617 GCA_002311975.1 Fidelibacterota bacterium UBA1134
CAAATCGCAACTGCGAAAGATCAGAGACGACGAAAAATTCATCGAAAAGTGTAATGTGGGCGGTGAATTCATGGCGAGGGATCTGCAGAACCGGGTGAAAGGTATTGCAAATTATCCCTACAAAGAGGGGGGAAAGAAGAAGCCGTTTCTTACAGAGGAGGAGGTACGCAACCTTAATATCGCCAAGGGGACCCTTCTGCCGGAGGAGCGCCAGATCATCAACGATCATATCTCTATAACCATTGACATGCTGAATGAACTTCCTTATCCAAAGCACCTCAAGAAAGTACCCGAGTTTGCGGGAGGTCATCACGAGAAATTAGACGGCACCGGCTATCCTATGGGACTAAATGAAAAGGATATGAGTACTCAGGCAAAAATGATGGCTATCGCTGATATCTATGAGGCGCTCACAGCCGCGGACCGCCCCTACAAGGACGGGAAGAAACTCTCCATGGCCATGCGCATCATGGGTTTCATGCGCAACGACTACCATATTGATAAGGACCTGTTTGAGATTTTTGTAAAAGAAGGAGTTTACAAGAAGTACGCTGATGAGTACGTGAAGAAAGGTCAAATCGACGAGGTGAACGAGCCGGCTCTGGTGGGATGAAGCAAAGATCGGTCAAAATCCTCTCCCGCGAGGAGACGCGCGAATATCTTTTTGAAATTCAGGACCATGTAGATAATATTCTACAAAGTGGAAAGAGTATCGACACTTTTCTCGATGAGACCGATCTGTTTGATGAGTTTGAACAGATTCTTCCCGACGAGGAGTTTGGCGTCTTCGTCATCACTCTTCTGAACAGGATTCGAACAGACTTTATCATTAACGGACTGCTCGACGTGATTGAATCTTCACTTGATAGTGATAATGCTCGCGTCGCGAATTCACGAGGCTGAACAGGACTCAAGATATCACTCTGATGGTTGGTGAACCACTACTCTTTCTCGCTATTATTGCCGTGGCGCTCATCTTTTTCGTCTGGGAGCTGTTTCCCATGGACGTCACGGCGCTTGCGCTGTTGACAGTTCTCCTTCTCACCGGATTTCTTACGCTTGATGAGGCCATTTCCGGCTTCAGCAACAAGGCGGTACTCACGGTGGGCGCCATGTTCATTCTGAGTCACGCTCTGGTAAAAACGGGATTTGTTGAAGTGGCGGCGGACCGCCTCAGCCGTCTCGGCGGCAACGCCTGGTTTGCCATCGGCCTGTTCCTGGTGGCCACCAGTCTCATCTCGGGATTGATCAACAACACAGCGGCAGTCGCTATTTTCATCCCGCTGGCCATGCACCTGAGTCAGCGATTTCAGATATCCCCTTCCAAACTTCTCATTCCCCTGTCATACGCCGGAATCTACGGCGGCATGCTGACACTCATCGGCACCTCCACGAACCTCCTGGTGAGTTCCATGGTGGAACGGCACGGGCTTCCGCCTCTCGGGATGTTCGAGTTTTTTGGCATGGGACTGATCTTTCTTGCGGTCGGTTNNGTCGGTACTCTCTATAATGTGCTTCTGGTGCCGAGGATCCTTCCTTCCCGGGCGGGCGTCTCGAGCCTTACGGGGAAATACCACTTGTCAGCTTACCTTACGGAGTTCGAGATCGGTGGAGGATCACCCCTCATTGGATCCACGTGTCTGCAGAGAGGCGTCAACCAGAAATACGATATTACGATTCTTTCCATTATCAGAGGTGACAGTCGCATCGAGAGCGACTTGAGGAATCAGGAGCTGCGGGAGGGAGATATTTTGATGGCGCGGGGGACGCTGGAAAACTTCGTCCGCTTCCGGGAAGAAGAAAAGGTGCTCATGCTGACGGACACAAAGATGAATCAGACCGAACTGACGCGTGGTGAGAGTACCATCGTAGAGGGTCTGGTTACACAGGGTTCCAGTCTCATCGGAAACACGTTGAAGGACATCAATTTCCACAATAAATTCAGTTCATTCGTTCTGGCGGTTAGGCGGGAAGGGAAAACCTTGAGGGAAAAGATTGCACGTATCCCACTGCAGTTCGCCGATACACTTCTGATTTTTGTACCGCGGTCGAGCCTTGCGGCTCTGTTCAACAATCCCGATCTGGCGATTCTTCAGGAGCACGATATCCGCCTGCACAAAGTACGCTTCTGGTGGCTGGCCATTGCCATCATACCTCTGGTTATGTTCATTGCCGCATCGGGGAAAACGGATATTCTCCAAGCGGTACTCATCGGCACAGTGGTTCTTCTGATCCTTCGAGCAATTACAATTCAGGAAGCATACCGTTCCGTGAACTGGTCGGTCATCGTTCTCATCGCCGCTTTCGTTCCCGTGGGTATTGCCATGGAGCGGTCCGGCGCCGCTGACATTCTCGGTTCCAGCATCACCGCTTTCGGCAAGCTGTTCCCCGCGGAATTAGCTCCAAGGGCAGCCATGTCATGCCTCTTCCTGGTGGCGACTCTGATTACTTCAGTCATGTCCAACAATACAGCTGCAATCGTTCTCGTTCCTGTCGCACTGGCGATTGCCGGTCAAATGAGCGTTGATACGCGGCCGTTCATCTTCGCTATCTGCTTTGGTGCGTCCACCTCATTCAGCACGCCTCTCGGCTATCAAACCAATCTCATGGTGTACGGACCGGGCCAGTACCGGTTCTCAGATTTTGTCAAAGTCGGAACGCCGCTGAACCTTGCTTTCTGGCTGTTGGCGACATTCTTCATTCCGTTCTTTTGGCCGTTCTGAGTAATGTCTAACTTCTGCCAAAGAGGAAATCAAGTTTGATAAAGTTATCACCCTCCTTAGTCTCAGCGGATTTCTCCAATCTTTCTCTGGCATTGGAGCAGTGCAGACAGGGCGGTGCCTCCATGATCCACATCGATGTTATGGACGGCCA
>DCAL01000109.1:5666-6020 GCA_002311975.1 Fidelibacterota bacterium UBA1134
TTTTGTCCCCAATATCACCATGGGTCCGGTGGTGGTAAAAGGTGTTCGAGGGGCGACAGATCAAATTCTTGATGTGCACCTCATGATCGAAAAACCGGAACGCTATATCACCGATTTCGCCAAAGCCGGTTCAGACTTAATTACAGTGCATATTGAGACCTGCGCGAAAGTTCAGGATATATTTAGGGAGATCCGGGACGAAGGGGCCAGACCGGGAATTACACTGCGGCCCAGCACGTCACTTGAAGCGATTGAAGATACACTGGACGAAGTGGACCTCGTGCTGGTAATGACGGTGGAGCCGGGATTCAGTGGACAGTCATTCATCCCGCAGATGATGGACCGGATCGCTGA
>DCAL01000109.1:6121-6360 GCA_002311975.1 Fidelibacterota bacterium UBA1134
GAAGTTGGGAGAGGGCCGCCCCGAAATCTCAGTGGATGGTGATGTGAAGCTGCACAACGCCAAGGAGGTAGCCGCCGCCGGCGCTGACGTCCTTGTCTCCGGCTCCGGTGTTTTTGGCACAGATGATCCAGTCGCCACTATGAAGAAATTCAAAGCAATTCGCTGAGAGCATATTAGGGACAATGAAGATTTATCTTGGTACAGATCACGCCGGCTTTGAATTGAAGGAAGCGATTAAA
>DCAL01000035.1:0-368 GCA_002311975.1 Fidelibacterota bacterium UBA1134
ATAATCTTTCTTCCTGTAAGACCGGTGTCGGCTTCCGGGCCGCCCTTTTCAAAAACTCCTGTCGAATTGATGAAGCACTCCGTATCATCCTGATACCACTCTCCACAGACAGGCTTGATCACTTCATCCCGGATTGCGCTGTGTATAATATCATTGCTCACATCCGGATCGTGCTGGATGGCGACTACGATTTTTTCAACCAGTACAGGTGTAGATTTCTCATATCTAACGGAAACCTGAGATTTTCCATCGGGCCTGACCCAGGATAAGGTTCCTTCCTTGCGAACATCCGCCAGCCTCTTGGCCACCTTATGCGCCAGATGAATAGGAAGAGGCATGAGCACATCTGTCTCATTACAGGCATAGCC
>DCAL01000035.1:460-5585 GCA_002311975.1 Fidelibacterota bacterium UBA1134
AACATGAGCCCTTGGTCTCCGGCCCCTTGCTCATGATCATCTGATTCATCAACGCCGACAGCAATATTTTGACTCTGCTCGTGGATGGAGGTCAGGACGGAACAGTCCTGATAATCTAACCCGTATTCCGGATTCGTATAGCCAATATCCTTAAGCGTCTGCCGGACAACCTTCGGTATATCCGAATAACATTGCGTGCTGATTTCTCCTGCTACAAGGACCAAACCGGTAGTAGTCAAAGTTTCACAAGCCACCCTCGCATCGGGGTCCTGGCCTATAATATCATCCAATATTGCATCTGAAATCTGGTCACACATTTTGTCCGGGTGACCTTCTGTAACCGATTCAGACGTAAACAATCTCGTTCTCATCAATATCTCCTATCCTCTACCTGGAATAAAGCGACTACAAACTTACTCCCGTTCCCTCGGTAAAATCAATATAATTGTCCTTGCTCAGAAGAGTTACCTTTCCGCCACTATTGCATGTCTAACAACCGTATTCTCTACCCGGCCATTCCAGAGAACGATGGCATCGCTGACTTCAGAATTGAGTATCTGAGAACCCCTCATCAACGTCACATAAGGGCCCACCGTAGAATTGACAATATTGCAGTTTTCTCCGATACTGACAGGCTCCACGATTTGCGAACCCTTCACTTCTCTGCCGCATGGAGAAAGGAGCGCTTTGTTAGTGGATAAGAAGGTCTCAGACACACCGCAGTCAAACCAGCCGGAAACTCTTTCGCAGGTAATCATCTCTCCAGACTCAACCATCATCTGAAAGGCGTCGGCAAGCTGTATCTCACCTTTCGTAGTTATATCGCGATCCATCAGATGTTTGATCGCCTTCCAGAGCGGCTGCTGAGATTCCAGGTAGTATAGCCCGACGATGGCAAGATTCGTAGGCGGATTCGCTGGTTTCTCATGTACCCTTGTGATAATTTCATCCTCAACCTCAACAATTCCGAACCGTTCTGGATCCGGCACTTCATCTACAGCAATCTTGTGCTCCCCCGATGAGCAGAAGCGGGAAAAGGCGAGATCGTAGATAACATCTCCAAGCTGTATCAGAACAGGATCATCGTCTTCTTTTAGGCCTTGGAAAACGGCGTGACCTAACCCTAGCGCTTTTTCCTGGCGAACGAAGGTAAACTCAGCATCAAATTTGTTAACGTATTCTCTAAGTTGATCTTCAAGATGACCCGTTACAAGCACAATTTCATCGAAGTCCTGCGCCACGAGAGGATCAATTATATGATCGAGAACCGGCTTGCCCGCCACCGGAAGAAGACACTTCTGCCTTCTTCTTGTATGTGGGAGCAATCGTGTGCCGAGTCCAGCAAGCGGGATTATGACTTTCATGACATGTTCACCAATCGGACTTGGACATACCTAACCATCTACTCGAAAAAGCATTCAGATCGAATAGGGAATCTGGATTAAATGTGACTGTATCTGGTCTCTTTAAACTTCACAATCCGGCTGACCATTTTATCAACAGCTCCATCAACAGACTTCATTATATCGCCGGAGGATTCCTTCACAAAGAGCTTTTTTCCAGGCACAGAAAGACCTATCTCGACTCTTTGGTCGCTATTATCACTCACAAAAGTCACCTGACAGGCGATGGGTCTGCTCACATACCTGTCGATTTTGGAGAGCCTCTTCAGGGCGTACTCCTTTACCTGTTCAGTTGCATCAAGATTCCGAAAGGTAAACTCTATATTCATGACTTTTCCTTATCTATCTTTCAAGCAGTCTGGGCTTACAGGGCTATCTCGGGAAGAGACAAGATCGGATACTGTGTGCCCCACTTGCATCGCGTGCTTCTCTTACCGCTTCGTTTCACAAATTGTTCCAGACTCAAGCTATCACTGTCGAATCTATAACGGAAGGTCCGGCTGCCTCGAGGCCAGGTTCTTCCACAGTATATTTCTTGAAGTTTTGCCTGAATTTAGTCGCCAGTTCAGTCGCCGTCTGATCATAGGCCTCACCATCGCTCCACGTTACCCTGGGCATCAAAATTGCCGGATCGACGCCTTCAATGGAAGTGGGCACGGAGAGACCGAATACCGGCTCCCTGACAAATTCCGACGCCTCAATTCTCCCGGTCAGTATGGAAGTTACCATGGCACGGGTGCTGGCCAGCGGCATTCGCTTCGCTCCGGAGGCGGCCGATCCGCCGCTCCACCCCGTATTGATGAGATAAACCTTGGTATTGTGAGCCTCCATTTTCTTTCGCAACAGTTCTGCGTAGTCCAACGGTGGAAGAGTCAGGAAGGGACCGCCGAAGCAGGGAGAAAATGTTGCCTGAGGATCGGTTACGCCTCTTTCTGTCCCGGCAACTTTCGCCGTATAACCGCTGATGAAATGATACATTGCCTGCTCCGGTGAAAGCCGTGAAACTGGCGGAAGAATACCATACGCATCGCACGAAAGAAAAACAATATTACTGGGATGTACCGCTATGCTTGTCCCCTTTCTGGCGTAAACAGACGCTTTGATATGATCGATGGGATAGCAGATCCTCGTATTTTCTGTCTTACTTCCATCAGAAAAATCGACATGACGCGAACCTTCATCAAAAACAACATTTTCGAGAAGGGCTCCATGCTTGATGGCGCTCCAGATGCCGGGTTCAGCTTCCTGAGTCAGGTTGATGGCCTTGGCGTAACACCCTCCCTCAAGATTGAAGATTCCCGTCTCTGACCATCCGTGCTCGTCGTCACCCACCAGCAGGCGGTTCGGATCGGTAGAGAGGGTAGTTTTCCCCGTACCGGACAGCCCAAAGAAAAGGGCACAGTTTTGGCCATCCATGTCGACATTGGCGGCACAATGCATCGTGAGAATTCCCTTGAGCGGTAAATAGTAGTTCATGATGGAGAATATCCCCTTTTTCATCTCTCCGCCGTATTCAGATCCGCCGATGATGGCGATGCCCCGCTCAAGGTTGAAAATGATGAATGTCTCTGAATTAAGACCGTGCTCCTTCCATTCCTCATCTATCACAGGAGAAGCATTGATGATAGTGAACTGCGGCTGGAAGCTGCTCAACTGGTCAGCCGTCGGACGGATGAACATATTGTTGACAAAGATCGCTTGCCACGCCTTCTTGGCAATGAAACGCACCGGCATGGATGTATCAGGATCAGAGCCCGCAAAACCGTCGAACAGAAGAACACCCTGACCATCTTCATTTCGGTTATAGAAATCAATCACTTTCGTGAACAGTGTGTCGAACACTTCCTCAGAAACTGACACATTGACCGGTCCCCACCAGACATTGGACGAACTTGTCGGTTCGTCAACAATGAAGCGATCGTTCGGAGAGCGACCAGTATACTTCCCCGTGTCCACCATCAACGCCCCGTTCATACCGAGCTTGCCTTCTTCACGTACGAGCGCCATCTCCACCAGAGTCTCAGGCGGGATATTGCGTCTCACTTCACCAACCGAATCCAATCCCAGATACCTCAAATCCATGATAGAACCTCAATCGGCATGCGGGTGAGCTTGATCAAATTCTTTCTTCATTCTCTCAACCTTCAGATGCGTATAGATCTGGGTTGAAGAGAGATTGGAGTGCCCAAGCAGTTCTTTCACCGCTCTTATATCAGCGCCACTGTCCAAGAGATGCGTAGCAAAGGTGTGCCGCAGCATGTGGGGAGTGAACTTCGTCCCTTCAGCAATCTCATCGAACCACCGCTTCAAACGGTTCTGTACTGTTCGTGGAGCAATCACCGTAAGCCGGTTAGAGATGAAAAGGGGGTCGCTGCTGTCGTAATCTCCTTCCGCAGTCACTCTCTCTTTCAGATAAATCTGGATGGATTCTGAAGCCGGGCTACCCAGTGGCACGAGCCTCTCCTTATTCCCCTTGCCCCGGACCTTTACCATGTTCTCTCTTGTGTCAAAATCGCCGATGCTCAACCCAACCAATTCACTCAGGCGGATGCCTGTAGAGTAGAAGAGTTCGAGGATGGCCTTATCTCTCAGCTCCTCCCACGTCTCGCTGCCGGGAATATCCATCAGCTTCTCAACAATTCTCTTCTCCAGAAAACTGGGTAACTTCTGCGGCAGTTTCGGCCCCCTTACGGACGCCGCCGGATTCGTTCCGAGCCTGTCAGTCTGCACAAGATACTTGAAGAAAGCCTTCAGTGCGGCCAGCTTCCTCGTGACTGTTCTTGCCGCAAGTCCTTTTTCCACCAGATAACCGAGATAGTGCTTTACCGTTATTCTATCCGCCGACGAGAATCCCGAACTTACCTTGCCGCTGTATTCAACCATGAAACTTCGGAATTGAGCAAGATCGGTTCCGTACGCTTTAATAGAGTTCCGTGAGCAGCCTCGCTCCTTCTCCAGATGGATCAGGTAGCTATCAATGAGGTCGGTCATTGATTCACTCATCTTTGGGCTCCAGTTCACTTATGACAGTGCTCAAGTCATTCGGCAGCGGCGCAACGAATTCCATCTTCTCGCCCGAGGAGGGGTGTGTGAACGAGAGACTCAGCGCATGCAGTGCCTGTCTGTGGATCAAGCTGTATAATGACTTCAGAGATCTCTGGGTCTCCTTCAGAAATCCCCGGACTTTCGATAGCCCACCGCCGTAAACTTCATCGGCAAATACGGGGTGCCCCATGAAGGCCAGATGTACTCTCAGCTGGTGTGTCCGCCCCGTTTCGGGATGAAGCTCTACCAATGACAAGTGATCGAATTCCTCAACCACTCCATACCTCGTCAGCGCACTTCTGCCGGATTCTACCACACTGAATTTCTGACGATTGCGGGGATGGCGCCCGATGGGCGCATCGACTGTGCCGTCACGCTGTTCAGGAACTCCCCACATGAGAGCCAAGTACTTCTTTTTCACCGTTCGATCTGCGAACTGGCGCGCGAGCCGCAGATGGGCTAGATCTGTTTTCGCAACCACCATGATGCCGGAAGTATCTTTGTCTAGGCGGTGAACAATGCCCGGCCTCAAAGCTCCTGACACGGAAGAGAGATGGCTGAAATGAAAGATGAGCCCGTTCACAAGCGTGCCGCAACGATTGCCGGCGCCGGGATGCACCACCAGTCCCGCTGGTTTATTGAGAACAATTATATCGTCATCTTCGTGAATAATGTCT
>DCAL01000035.1:5652-15021 GCA_002311975.1 Fidelibacterota bacterium UBA1134
GTCGGCCCCTCTTCTTTGATATAAATCTGAATAGTTTCTCCCCCTTGGAGCAGGTAGCTCGGCTTCACCGCTTGACCATCCACAAGCACGTTATCCTTCGTGATATAATCTTTGACTTTGGTCCGGGAGAGAACCTCGATCTCATCGGCAAGATACTTGTCAATACGGATATCGGCAGCATCGGCGGTGATATTCATCACGGACATCTCAGGATGCGACTTCTCTCTCGCCTGAACGAAAGATGGAAATATAGAGAAAAAGAATCATCCCAACCGTGACACAAGAATCAGCAACATTGAAAACAGGCCAGGAATATTGACCGATGCTGAAGTGAAGAAAGTCAACCACTTTTCCAAAAATAAACCGGTCCATGAGATTGCCCACCGCTCCTCCAAGGATCAGGGCCAGTGAAAACCTGAAAAGAAATTCCTTTTCGCGGGCAGACCACAGATAACCAAAAACCACAGCAGTCGCTATGGACGCGAGAACGGTAAATACTACGCTTCCTCCCTCGAAGTTTATGCCGAAGGCGATGCCGGAGTTCTCCACGTAGGTCAGTCGGAAAAAGGCACCGAGGACCGGGATAGAATCGTGATGTCTCATCTGTGTGCGGGCAATATACTTAGTTGCCTGGTCAACGATAACAACCGTCAGGGAATAGATAAGTGAGCTCAAAACTCTAATTCTTACTCTTATTCTTGCAGCTTACACAGTGTTGTGTGTGTGGGACTTCCTTAAGTCTGGCATCTGCTATAGGTTCGTTGCAGACTGAACAGAATCCGAAGGTGCCGTCCTTTATTCGCGCAAGAGCGTCATCCAGATATCGGATGAAGTTGTTTTCGCGCGTGTACCAGAGAAAAGATTTTTCACGCTCATGCGCATCAGTACCTACGTCGGCCATATGGTAGGCGTAGTTAGAATCGCGGGCGGTGGAATCGAGGTTCGCCTGGGCATCAATTGAACGATCCCTGATGTATACCATCTCGGAAAGTGCCTCTTCCTGCTTTTCAATGATGATTTTTTCGAACATTGACAGCTTCTTTGTTGATAGCGTTTTCTTAGTCATTTTATCTCACTCCTTAATTTTACTGTACCCTTGAAATACCAAATGTAACTGTTTCTCCCCGAAGTTCCACTTTTTTGCTGAATTCTCCAGATACAGCCCCCCCCTTCAGGTCAACCGCCAGGACTTCATGGCAAAAGTAATCCTGAAACGCCTCCAGAGCTGACTCTATTTCTCTTCCCACTTCATAGGTTACCGAAATTCTGTCTTCCACGTTGAAATCCGCTTCCTTCCTCATGTTCTGTACCTGGCGAATCATATCTCTTACGATACCTTCCCGGATCAGATCTTCGGTAAGTTCCGTGGAGATGCCCACCGCCAAGTCTTGATCAGTGACAACTGATTTGCCATCCACCGAAATCTCTTTAATCAGTATCTCTTCAGGCAGCAGATCGAACGTGTCACCGTCATCAGAGAAGGTCACCGGTCTTTCCGCGCGAAGAGCGGCAGCGATGTCAGCGTATTCCACACGCTGTAGCAGCTCCCTGATACGCTTCACCTTCTTGCCATACTTTTGACCCAGCAAGGCGAGATTCGGCTCCAGAGAATAAGACACCAACTCTTTGGCAGACGAAACCTTTTCAACGACTTTCACATTCAGCTCCTCAAGGATTTGATCTTGGTTTTGTCTGACGGCTTCCGAGAAGGTATTATCTTGAGTGGCAAACTCCAATTTTGCTAGAGGTTGCCTGATTTTCAAATTGGCTTTGTTGCGTGCATGACGACCCATTTCAACTATTCTTTTTACAGCATCAACTTCACTCATGAGGACTTCATCAATCTTACTGATATCAGCCGCGGGGAAGTCACACAGATGAACGCTCTCGGGCGCACTCTCATCGAGATTACGGACAAGATTCTGATAGATCCTTTCAGTCACAAAAGGGATGATGGGCGCCAACAGGCGGATCAAATCACGAAGAACGTCGTACAGCGTGACATACGCTGCATTCTTGTCGCTATCGTTTTCACCTTTCCAGAAGCGGCGACGATTGCGCCTCACATACCAGTTTGAGAGATCATCGAGAAACCTGTCCACTTTGCGCATGAAGCGGTCGACCCCGAAACTGCCGTAAGACTCTTCAGCCACCAGAATCAGCTGATTCATCTTGGAAGTAATCCACTTGTCCAGCTGAGTATAATCATCATCCGAAACTTCAACTTCTGTGGGATAAAATTTGTCTAAGCTAGCGTAAGTGACAAAAAATGAATAGACGTTCCAGAGGGTGATAAGCCGTCGTCGAATCTCCTTCGCGGGGCCGTATCCGAAAAGCAGATTCTGTTGTGGATTCTGGAGACTATACATCCACCGCATGACATCCACGCCCATTTTGTCGGCGGCTTCGTTGAACTCGATAGAATTACCCCAGCTTTTGTGCATCGGTTGGCCGTTCTCTGCCCAAAGGGTAGCATAACCGAAATTGCTCATGAACGAAGGACTCTTATCTATGATCGCACCCATCGCCAGCATACTGTAAAACCAGTTCCTGAATTGACCGGGAAAACTTTCGCTGATCCAGTCTGCCGGATACCACTGACGCCAGTAATCCGGATCCTGCCGGTAGTGCAGCGTGCTGAAACTGACGATGCCCGCATCAAGCCACGGATTGCCTACATCTGGCACGCGCGACATTTCGCGGCCGCATTGTTCACAGCGGAGCTTTACCGAATCGATCCACGGACGATGGGGCGTGTGTCCTGAAAACTCCTCAAAACCGGCCACCGCTTTTTCCTCTAATTCAACTTCGTCGCCAACAACAGTCCAATGATCACATGCGTCACATTCCCAGATCGGAAGCGCCAGACCCCAGTAGCGCTTTTTTGAAATCATCCAGTCGTCCATATTCTTGAGCCAGTCGATCTCCCGGTCCATACCAAAACCGGGGATCCAACGAATCTTGCGCGTGATTTCCACCATGAGCGGCCGCAACTCATCCATGCTGATAAACCACTCATCCACGAGGCGGAAAACAAGCTCTGTCTTGCAGCGCCAGCAGGTCGGATAGCGGTGGGTGTATTCCTCTACGCCATAGAGAACACCTTTCTCTTTCAGATTGTCAAAGATAGGCTGAGGTACCTCAGACACCGGCATGTCAGTCAGCCAGTCAAAGCCATCCACTACGTGACCGTCTTCATCCAGCGGTGCGATGACAGGCAAACCATGTTCTTTTCCCAAGCTGAAGTCTTCAGGGCCTGCTCCGGGCGCAATATGAACAATCCCGGTCCCCTCATCAGCACTTACCTCATCCCACGGGATGACGCGGTGCGCTTCGCTCGCGCTAACGGTGATGTTTTCGATGATACCTTTCATCTCTGTCCATCCGCCCGGATTCTGCTGCGCAGGCAGTTCGTCAAAAGGGCCGTCATACGTCCAACCGATCATATCGCTCCCTTTGAGTTCCTGCATCACCTTATAGTCACCATTCAGAATAGTTGTGGCGTCCATGCTGAGATAGAGGATGTCACCTGACTCTTTCATCTTCACCTTGACATAGTCCAATCCGGGACCGACAGCGGCGGCGACGTTGCTGGTGAGGGTCCACGGCGTTGTAGTCCAGATGAGAAGCGCTTCACCCAGCTTCTCCCTGAGGGGAAATTTCAACGTAACGCTGCGATGGGTAACTTCGGCGTATCCGTCAGTAACAATCTCGTGCTGACTGATTCCCGTCGCGCATCGTGGGCACCACGGCATTGAATCGGCGCCGCGATAAAGCCACCCATTCTCGTGGCACGTTTTCAGTGCGCGCCAGATCATATAATTGTTTTCATTCGAAAAAGTATAGTAACTGCCGCCCAGTTCGGGCATGCCTAATCTTCCCACAATGTTCTCAACCGTATCGGTGACTGGCCCTTCAGGACCATCGATCGTGACTGTCTCTTCCGGATTATCTATTAGGCGATCAGCGAGCCAGTCCAGTTGTTCGATATCGTTCCACTCCATCCAATAGCCCAGCCGCATTGACTGCTGAGTCTGCACGGCCGAGTAGCGCAGCACACGCTCTTTACATTTATTCACAAAGGCGGCGATTCCATATTCTTCGATATCTTTTTTGCTCTTGAAATTCATCTCTTTTTCGACTTCCACCTCTACCCAGAGGCCTTGACAGTCGAAGCCGTTCTGATAGCGCAGATCGAATCCTTTCATGGCGTGGTAGCGCTGAAATACGTCCTTATAGGTGCGTCCCCAGGCATGGTGAACACCCATAGGGTTATTGGCCGTAATGGGGCCATCAATGAAGGACCATTTCTCCTTACCGCGGTTTGCCGCTACCCGTTTGCGGAAGATGTCATTTGCCTTCCAGTAATCGAGAATCTCGTGTTCCAGCGCAACGAAATCTACTTTTGGATTAACTTTTTCCAGCATTGATCAGATTTTGCTTAACGGACGCATGATGAATGAGACGATGCTTAGGAGCAACAAGATTTCACTAATCATCATTTTTCCATCTGTTTTCAGCTAAAAAAAGTAGCGAGATAGCCCATGAAATACAAACCATTTGATCGTCGATAAATGAACCGAGAACGTCAGTGCAGTGCATCTCCCGTAATGAATAAGGGAGCCGCAAGGGACTCCCTTATTTTCTGTCTGTGAAGAAAGGTGTTTACATATTTTCAACTGGTATAAATAGCGACCCGCCGCGGCGCTTAACGAGAAAGAGAATAGCACCATCCTCCACATCACCGACCGCCTTGCGAAAGTCCCTTGCTGAGTCGACCTCTTCGTCTCCGACTCGTTTTATAATGTCACCTCTCTGGATCCCAGCTTTTGCAGCAACGCTGTTGGGGAGTACTTCCACAACCACAGCGCCGGATTCGTCCTCGTCAATCTGAAAACGTCTTGCCAGCGCCTTTGAAACATCTTCTACATTCAGTCCCAGCGTGGGTGTGACTCTTTCTCTTGATGCAAATACGGCGTCCTCTTGCGGTAGCTCTGCCAAATCCACACGGATGGTGCGATGCCGTTTTCTACGGACAACTTCCACTTCGCTGCGCCTTCCCGGTCTCGAAGAAGAAACGACATTCTTGAGATGTGAAGAATCCCTGATTTTAGTGCCGTCAACTGTAACGATGACATCCTTGACCTTGATTCCGGCTTCATCGGCGGGACTGTCCTCCACAACCTCTGTCACCACGGCGCCCTGCCGGTCGGAGAGTCCAAAAGCCTTCGCTATGCCGTCGTCCACATCCTGAATAAAAACGCCGAGCCACGAGCGGATGACACGACCCTCGGCCACAAGATCGTCCATCACATTCTTCGCAAGATTGATGGGAATGGTGAATCCTACGCCCACATTGCCCCGGGAGAAACCGCCCGTAGCGATTGCCGTATTGATACCGACGAGTTCACCATCCAGATTAACCAGCGCGCCGCCGCTGTTGCCGGGATTGATGGCAGCGTCAGTCTGGATGAAATCCTGATAATCGATGCCGCCCAACACACGGCTGCGTCCCTTGGCACTCACAATTCCCGCTGTGACGGTATGGCTGAGATTGCGCGAGAAAGGGCTGCCGATGGCCAATACCCATTCGCCCACCCGCAACTCATCAGAATCACCCAACTCGGCCTGCACAAGGTCACCGGCTTCAATCTTCAGGATGGCTACATCACTCTGGGGATCCGTCCCGACAACTTCGGCGCTGAATTCCCGCTCGTCAATCAGCAAGATAGTGATTTCGTCAGCACCTTCCACCACATGATTATTGGTAAGAATGAATCCTTTTTCAGCATCCACGATGACGCCGGAACCGAGAATCTTACTGCGCCTTTCCCCTTCGGGAGCATCGAAGTAATACTTGAAAAAATCGTCACCGAAATACTCTTCAAACGGGTGCCGAAAGCGGCGGCCGTCCCGCTTGATGATCTTCTCACTGGTTATGGTCACCACCGCTGGATTGACCTTCTCCACAACCTTGGCAAAGGTGTCGCTGAACTGCTGTGCCAGCCGTGATTGGCCCGCCCCAGAAGTAACACCAACCAATACAATCAGGAAAACTGATAACACTCTTTTCATGATACCTCCAATGAACTTACCGCTTCAATGTGTGAACGAAAGAAAAGTTTCCGGCTTCCGCAGAAGCAGTGCCCGCTGGCTGGCACCAATGAATTAAATCTGATCATCAATGGCTAACTGGAGTTCTTTCGAAGACTTTCTCTTGAACCTGAAAAAACGGATCAAAGCAACAATCTCCAATCGATGACGCCAAATTCGTATTCCTCTCCCAAACCGGCTTCTGTCTCCTTCTTGGCCGCGAGAGTTTCTCTTACAAATGATACGGGAAGATCGGGATATTTGCGGGAGAGCATTCCGTCTCAGATGTATTTCTTGATCTGCTCTGAAATGGTCCGGTGTTCCATCTCAGCTTCATGGCGAAGCTTCTTTGCCAAATAGTCGAGCAGTCGAATGGTGACAGCCTTCATTGTGTTTTACTGTATTCGTTTGTATCTACAACTTATGCGTGTCGGGCATTTCGCGCAAAGGTTCTCTCAGCCTGATACCCTGTTATCGGGGAGGCAACTACTCCCCAAAATAATGTACTCTTTCCGTTTTGAGAATGGCGAGATACCATCTCGCCCAACCCCTTCTCTCTGTGCCTCACCGCAACACCACCACCTTCCTCACCTGACTGAAATCACGACTCGCCATCCTCATAAAGTAGATGCCGGACGGGACATCCGCCGCTGACCACACCGCCTCGTGCGTCCCCGCCTCCAGCCAACTGTCCACTGCTACTACTACTTTACGGCCGAGGATATCATAGACAATCAGCGAGACGTGACCTGCCTCTGGAAGCTCGTACCTCAGCGTCGTGGTGGGGTTGAAGGGGTTGGGGTAGGGATCGTGCAATACAAATTGAAAAGGAATGCTCACGACGTCAGCAGAGATTCCATTGCCGGACCTGTCCACTGCATGCAAGTCCTCGATTAAGAAATGACCCAGTACGCTGATCAAATCTGTCTCCGGCAAAGGGCGGGCATCTTTGCTATAAACTGCAACTCGTGTTCTCCTGCCGACACTGTTCAGTTGAATAGAAACACTCTCAAGGTTCATCGCTGACACCGCACTTTCCGACACTACTGTGAATCCGACTCCCCCCACGGCGCCAGTGGACTTGAGAGTAACGACACCATCCTTTGCTTCAAGAGCAACACTCGCGGCAGAAACCTGCCGCGGCAGACTGACACCCAGTATGTCGTTCAACAGCAGAACGGCATCGGCAATGGAAATCTCTCCGTCATGATTATAGTCCGCCGCGCACAGTTTCTGATCACTGGGATTTTCGGGAATTCCCACAACAAGACTGATAATAAAGCTGACATCCAGCATATCGAGGTCGCCGTCCGCCGAAACGTCGCCGGAGCGGCAGGGAGGTTCGGCGCCCTTGACAATTAAAGCCCATTCGTTCAATGTACCGTTGTCCAACTGCGGGAAATTATCTGCGACATGAAGTTTCCACTCGCCCAGCGCCAACTCACCGTTGAATGTGGACAGAGGCGTCTCCGGCCGGAAGGAACCGGCGAAGGGGGCCGACGCTTCCACAATCGACAGGAAAGCATCGTCGTCAAAGATCGTTCCCTCAAAACTGGTACCGCTTCCGCTCACCCCTTTGATGAGATCGATGACGGTGCCCGCAGGCGACTCCAGCTTCAGCGCAACATCTTCCACCCACGAATGAGTGATATTCACCATCACATCCAGATCTGCCAGAAAGACCCACTCTCCGATATCGAGCACAGATTCAGCTTTGCTGGCGCCGAAGTTCTTGGGCACATCGCTACTGGAAAAGACATTGTTCCCGGATGCGATGCTAAATTCACCCACTGCCGCGTACCCGTCCAATGCCGACATCTCCAAGGTGAACGTCGTTTCCGAGCCGAGCGGCATTGTCTCATCTGTTGAGATGATAAAGGGATTATCAGCGTTCGACATTCGAGCGCCAGCCGGGACTGCCGTCATGATCGCCACTCCGTCCACGATAGAGATATCATTCGACTCCGAACTGAGGCGCAACTCTATATCTCCGACCCCCTCCGAGCCGTCGTTCACAATAGAGACTACAATGGCTTCCGTTCTACCGATTTCAAGATTGAGCAGCAAATCTGGTCTCTCAAGAGAATACCCGGTGATGATCAGTTTCGGAGCTCCAACGGCAACAGCAAAATTATCCGACCAGCTCATTTCTGATTCCGCACTGTTTCTGGACTGTGCATCGACGGAGAAGAGTATGGCATGAGCGTCAGGGGTCAGCGGTGAAACGTGAAAGACGATAACGTCCTCACTCTGTCTGCTGACTTGCGACGGTATATCACCGAACGTGAAAGAATCTCCCGCTATGGTGACAAAAGGATCATCCGTAGAGACAACCGCTGTCACATTTTCGGCATCGAGGCGGCCGCTGTTTCTCAATTCAAGACTGAGACGGACAGTTTCGCCGTAGTCTGCCGTGCCGTCTCCGTTGCCGTCGCTGTCATCAATTTCATACGAGCTAAGACCAATGTGTGGTCGAATGGGCTCCATCACCGCTATAGTTGAGATGTAAGGAATAGAGTTCCTGGCAGTGACGGTGAGATTCATGGCGTCCACTCGATCGGGTTCACGGCTGAAATCTACCACGGCAACGCCTGATTCATCCGTGACGCCGGTACCGAAGATGACCCCGTCCATGGTGAGAGATACAAGGGCGTCGGTCACTGAAGTAATTAGGGAAAAGGTTGTGGATCCCGGTGTGATAATACCGGCGTGGGATACGTTAATCTTGGCGGGCGTTGCCGTCCGGACCAGCAGTGTACAGTCACCGAAGAGGTTGTATTCTTCAACCACGGCTACACCCTCACGTCCACCCTGATACGCCTCCAGCGCTCGCACCGAACTGGCCAAAGTAAGTGCGCCGAGAGTCAGCTTCTCCTCGGCGACGAGCAGTTCAATCAGACGCTTCTGCATCACTGTAGGCGGCACCCACGAAGGACTTACCGATGAGGAGAACATCGCCACGGCGCCTCCGTCCGGATTGCGCAGGAACGCCTCCGCCAAGCAAGTTGTGCCGTGCCACTGACCGTTGAGACTGGAAACATCGATGATGAACGGTAATCTGTTGCCGTTATCTAATAGCTGTGCATCGGAGTTGCCGAATCCTGTGGTAGCCCAGTTCATACCTGAGCCGTGGCCGATGTAGTTCACGATGGATCTGCCGTCATTGATAGCACCCGCCACTTCCGCCCGCGCGGCGCCGGGATCGTACACCTGATCGACCTCCTCATAGGTGTACTCGAGAAGCATCTCTCTCAGAATCTCAGCCCGCTGCCAGTC
>DCAL01000035.1:15198-27007 GCA_002311975.1 Fidelibacterota bacterium UBA1134
AGAGAATCTTGTCCACCTGTGCCACCACCTGTTCAACCGTACTGGCGGAAATTCTGGAAATGAATGCATCGGGATAGAAATCATCGCCCTCAAGCATGACGTAGCTGGGGTCCGAAGCCGCATCAGTCGTGCCCCACATGACAGGCATCTCAGATGCGTCTCCCACCAGGATGACGTAAGTGAGTTCTCTTCTCTCGTACTTCGACCGCAGAAATGTTTTGATCTCCTCGCTGGAAGAACCGATTTCACTGAGCGCCACTACGGTAGTGGGAATTCCTTTCTGGATTTTCCACTCTGCCAGCGGCTGAACAGCATCCAAGAAATCATCGTATGCGATGATGACCAGTTCACCCGGCTCGTCGATCTGCCGTGACGAGGAAGATTCATCCGCCATATAATTCACGAACAGATCGCGGTAAATACCGTCAAATTCCGCCTTACCATGAGGCTGACCTCTTTCTTTCACATGCACTGCGGCCATATCATCCACGGACCAAATCTCCACAACCAGTGATCTGGCCACTCGCAGGATTTTGGTAGCGGGATTGAACTGAAACGGCTGAAACTGGACGTTGACGCCCCTGACTCCCCGCAGGATGAACGGTCTGCCGAGAGTGATGTTTTCGGCGGGGAACCACTCATCTGTTTCATAAAAGGAATCGAAGCGATATGGAATCTGCTGTGGCGAAGCGCTCCTGGTGATGCTCCCTTTCGAAGGCGCTACCGGACCGAGATGGAACTCCTCGATCTCTATGGACAGGACGTTTGCCTCAACGGCCCCATCGTGGGGCACTCTGAGCGTTGTATTAATGTGAGGCAGATCGGGATAGCCTTGCCGCAGAAATCCGTGCGCGTCAGCGTGAGAGATGATCCGATGCCGCTCGCCTTCGATCATCACGCTGTGAGCGAAGAAGCCTGTCACATTGAGCTTCAGGACTGTCCTTGCCGGTGCGGAGGCGACCACCTCTATCTCAAGTCCATCAGCAACAGGTGAGTTGACCGGAATCCATTCGGCCGCCGCCACGGCTGACAGACCGATGAACGTCACAAATATCACTACTTGCCGGATCATTTTCGTTGTCTTGGGAAAAAAGGAGTATACAGAATCTGACGGTGTGAATCTTTAACCAATGTAACTTTTCTTGTCTCTACTTCAACAGGATCATCTTGCCTGTCCGGTGAAGGCTCTGAATCATGGAAGGTGACTCCCGTCCTGTGATGAAATAGAAGATTAGCCCGCTCTCCATTCCGCTTGCGTGCTTCCGCCGGTTCAAAATCCTCAATCGGCTCCTACAAACCAGAGTCGAATCCAATCACCCATCGAGTGAGGTCAAGGGACTTGATCTCGCGACCTGCCGGATTCGCGGTATGATTGAGCCAGAATGGGAAGTCAAGACGCAATCTCCCTATTTTGCCGAATATCTTCTTACTGAAGACAAAACCCAAACCGGCATCGGCCAGGAGATCACCTCCGAGTCCATCCGACGCCAATTCACTCCTGAACGAGCCGCCTTCCATAAAGATGCGCACTTTCGTTTCCACTAAAGGCGTCGGCAGACTGTAGCTCCCTTCAAGAGTGGCAACCAGCGCAGTTTCGGCGCCGGAAAAGTCGTGATCGTAGTAGCCGCGCAAGTTTCCTTCCCCGTTCATGTGAAAATGGTCCCTCACTGTTTGAGCGCCGTAAAACGCCGACGCATGTCTGAGATAAGGTTTCGCATAATAGTCGCCCGAGCCAGCACTCTCAATGTTGAACTTTTCCTGACCGGGAACTCCTTCCGCTCCGCTCCACATCTTCCCCAGGAAAAATGACATTGCGGTGCCGAAATTCCCAACAGGGAACGCCATCTTACTTTTCGCCTGCAGTCGGCTGAAGCTCCAGTCGCTCATTCCCTCCACTGTTGTTGCTGCTTCAATCTGGAGTTCCATCCCCATTCCGCCTCGATGGGCGCCGATGTCATAGCGTCCGTAGAGCACGCCCGTCTTCCCAGCCTGGTACAAATCAGTGTAGCCCGAGTCAACAGTCTGATTGAAGTAGAAACCGGCGTTCACCGTATGGTTCGGCGGAAGACCGTAGAAGCGGGACCACCGATAACCGAGATCGATGTCGGCGCCACGTAATCCCTCCAAGGCAAATATACCCGCCGAAACTGTGAGCCACGGGATGGTTGACTTGAGCGTCTCGCTGAAGTTGATCTGACCGTAGAGGTTTTGAGACTTGAGGCCGCTCGTCAGAAAAAAGTTGAACCTGTGCCACGGACCGTACGAGCGCCGGAACGACAGACCCGGCTTCAGACCGTCCTTTTCGTGGTACCAGAGGACTGGATTCCAGCGCAAGGCGTAGGCGGTGCGCGGGCTATAGCGCATCCCGGGCCAGTTGAAGATAACATCGTTGGGAAGAGAGCCGGAGATATTGTCCCGCAGATCAATGTCCATGGTCCAACTGTCGGGATCGAGCATGATTTCGGCAGGCTTCGCCGGCAGTACAAGGGCGAAGATATCTTCCTCTCCCTGCAAATGATTCTCCCAGCGGGTCAACGTGGTGTCGCCATTTTCCGCTATCACCCTGATATCGAGGGGATAGCGCATACCCCCCTTTCTCTTGATGCGAAGTGACAGATCGTAGGTTTCATTACCCCTTTTTTCCCACCACCAGTCGCTCAGCGCATAGTCGTTGTACGAAGCTTGGTGCAGCCACTGTTCGAAAAACCAATCGAGATTTTCACCACTTGTCTCTTCCATAGCTTGGCGGAAACGGTCTTCGCTGGTATGTTTCAATTTCCAGCGATCATAGTAGCTGCGCATGGCGCTGTCAAAAGTCTCGCCGCCCAGCAGATACCTCAGGGAGTAGAGCATCATGTGCGGTTTTGTGTAAGCGTTCAGCCCATAGACAGAAGGCCCTCCGGCCAGATGCGATTTTGTGTCAATAGGCTCATTGTGGCGGCTGGCCATGAGACGGATAATCGTCCACTGAAGGTTGTTGCGCTCACCGAGGAACTTCCAATACTTCTTCTGGAAATCATCGTACCGGTGACTGTGTTCAAGGTCAATCCCGTGGGGAGGATAAGTGTGCGCCATATACCATGCGTCCTGAAAAGAGGTGAACCCTTCATCGAGCCATGCATCTTCTACCTCATTGTTCGCCAGAATACCGTAGAACCAGATGTGCCCCACTTCATGAGCGATGAGTCCCTCAGAATCACTGCCATCCATCACCAGCATGGGGTATTCCATGCCGCCTCCCTGCAGGCTGTGGGTAATACTCACCTGCGGATAGGGGTATTCGCCGAAGCGTGTCGAGAGCCATTCAAGAACACGCTCAGTCCGTTTGACCACCTCTTCTGACCAGTCTTCGGCCGCATCTCTATCATACAGGACGTGAACATCTATACCGCCCCACTGGCCGCTCTCATAAACGAAGTCAGGCGACGCAATCCACGCAAAGTCGTGGATTTGTTCCCCATGGAAGGTCATAGTTCGCCGGGCGGAGGAGTCGATTGACACGCTGTCTATGGCGGCGAGCCACTCCTTGAAGTCCATGGAAGTATCAACAGCAACACGGCTCCATCCGGGATCGCCCGCAGCCAAGACTCCCGTGGCGGCGACGGTGAATCGCTCCGGAACATCGATAGTCACATCATAAGTTCCAAACTCGCCGTAGAACTCTCCTATTGCGTGGAAAGGATCGGCATGCCATCCCGCCTCATCATAGACCACCATCTTGGGATACCACTGGGCAACATCGTACTGCTCATCTCTGTATCCGGCCCGGCCGTAAAACTTCCGGATCTTATGCTCCCAATCAATCTCGATAGTGATAGAATCTCCGGGGAGGAGCGGCGCCGGAAGAGAGGCTTGGAGGATCGTGTCATCAATCTCGAATACTTGGGACGCGAGGTCATCCGCCGAAGCAATCGCGAAATCGTTGATCCGTAGATAACTGGAGCTGTCCTCCGGGAACGATTTCAGCATAAACTTGGAAACTATTCCGTAGCGGGAACCTTCCTCGTACTTCACCGAATTGCGCAGAAAGGCGTTGGGATAGAGGTGCATGTAGATGCGGTCCAGCGTATCCGGCGAAAGGTTAACATACAGGATAGACGAATTACCTGAAATCAGGTGCTCCTTTTCATCCAGCGAAACGTCCATAGTGTAGTGAACGAACTGCTGCCAGTAATCGTCTTCAGCGGAGAGGAGGAAGACAGAAATGAAAATGGATACGGTCTGACGGAGTATTGCTTTCACTTTGACACTGTATCTCTACAAAAAAGCCGGTATGGCTAACACCGGCTCAAATGATTCCATCTGGATTGAGTCTTACAGAAGTTCTTTGATATCGTTTTCAAATACGTAGTGCGGTCTGAAACCTATGTATCTTCGTTTGACAAGGAAGTTTCTGTCGATGACAAAAGTTGTGGGAATCCCTGTTACTCCGCCGAACCGATTCGCGACCCGGCCATCGCCGTAGAGGACTGGATAGTTGATATCGAATTGATGGACGAAATCAGGAACGACCTCCGGGCCGTTAGCGTCCATGGAGATTCCGAGGACGACAATATCACCCTGATACTTCTCCTGGAGTTTTATCAGAGAGGGAATCTCCTGACGGCAAGGCATGCACCACGTGGCCCAGAAATTAAGAAGAATCACTTTCCCTTTGTAGTCAGACAAAGAAACGACTTCTCCATCAACCCGTTCCAGATTAAAATCAGGAGCTTTAATCTCGTCAGAGCCGATCTCCGAGAACAACGCCTCAGCCAAGATCGTTTCGCCTTCTCCGTCATTCCTGTTTCCAGTCGCCATAATGCCCGCCACAAGCAAGACGACGATTACGAGTGCTGCCAACCCTATTTTCTTTAAGTCCATACTAAAGCCTTTTCCAATCCCAATGTTACGCACTTTTCTCTCTTTCGCCAACCTCAATCGTCGAGTCTTGTCCACCCGTTGCTAGCCGGGTTCATATTCTCGACTTTATCCATCGTCGAAAATGATAGCTCCACCTCTCCCTTTCCTCTATCTCTCTTTTCAAGAGTGGAAGCGCTCTCTGCGCGCTTTTTCTGCCATTCTTTATGAATTCATCAATGCGAGAGAATTCAGACCAGTGCGCTCCTCCCACGTCAGGTTCAATCAGAACATCGGCCTTACGGGACAGTTCATCAGAGAGTTTTACACTGGTCACCTGATCGACACGAGACATGAGTTCTATCAGGTTGTACTCTTCCAGCGTGTCCAGTTTCCGGCGCGCAATATCAACGGCGATAGTAATATCCATTTCAGAATCCAGCAGCGTATTGATCGGCAGTGGCGAAACGACACCGCCATCTACCAAAAGCCGACCGTCCTCAGCCAACGGCGCGACAAACCCCGGTACGGCTGAACTGAGTGTGACAGCCGCAATCAGATCGCCTGATGAAATCACAACTGCCTCTGCCCGGTTCAGATCCGATACGATGACCTTCAGCGGAATCTTGAGTTCTGAGAAATCCCTTACTGGAAGAAGGTACTCAATTGTGGCTGCCAGTTTGCTCCGCTCGATCACGCCTTTGCGGCTTAGAGCAACGGTAATTACCAGTTTATCCTTTACAAACTTGCCCAACTGTTCGAGGAATGAATCGTTGCCGTCTTTCCCCTTTCTGACATGATGTATGCCTACGGCTCTGAACTCATCACTTTCCATGTACTCCATGTACCGTTTCTCCACCCACTCGGGATCCAGCGTGGCGGCATACATGGCTCCAATGATAGCGCCGGCCGAAGTGCCAGCGATGAGATTGATGGAGATATGATTCTCATGTAACACCTGCAATACGCCGATATGAGCGCCACCTCGCGCACCACCGCCCGCCAGTGCAAGTCCGATCTTCGAATCCTGTTTCACAAATCGTCCGCGAGCTCGATACCGAGAGCCTCATCGGTCGTGAGGTAAACTCTCATTCTCACCGGCTCCAAGGGATTATCAATGTCGGCGCCGCTATAGCCAGAATCAAGCATTCCCGGTGTTTCAACGTTCACAATCTTATCCACCACATCGAGACCACGAACGACCTGGCCAAAAACGGTGTACTGGCCATCGAGTCTGTTAACCGGTTGAACACAAATAAAAAATTGGCTGCCGGCGCTGTCGGAATTTGGGCCGCGCGCCATTGACAGGGCGCCCCTTGAATGGGGGCGATCGTTGAATTCAGCGGGAAGCATCCACGTTGCACTAGTTTCCCTCGCTCCAATGCCGTAGAATTTGCCCGCTCTTCCCCCCTCACCGTCATTGATTCTGTCCGAATCTTTCGAGTTGGGATCACCGCCCTGAATCACAAATTCCGGCATCACGCGGTGGAAAGCTGTTCCATCAAAGTAGCCTTCACCCGCCAATATTTTGAAACTCTCCACATGTTTCGGGGCTGAATCTTCGTAAAACCTGATGATCATACTGCCCAGTTCTGTTTCGATAACAGCTAATTCCTCCGGATTCTTGCCGCAGCCAGAAAGGAGAATCAACGGCAGAATCCATCTCATCATCCGGTTTCGTTTTCCGTGGAGATTCATCATTTCCCTGTTCTCCCCCTTGTGCTCAGAGGAATGTTTTTCAAACAGAGAGGACATGCGTCAGGTTCCCAAGAAAGAGCAGGATATCTCACCAGTGAGGTAGTGGGGTAGCTGAAATCGACGCCTTTCTCGGTACGGTCCACGAGGCAGACAACGCCCGTGACCTTGGCGCCGTGATCTTCCACAATCTTCAGCAATTCCTGCACGGAGCCACCCGTCGTTATAATATCTTCCACCACCACAACCCTTTTCCCTGAATTCAGATGAAATCCCCGCCTCAACGTCAGTTCACCATCTACACGCTCGGCGAAGATACCTTTCGTCCCAAGCTCTTTGGCGATAGCACTGCTCAAAAGTATGCCCCCTACAGCCGCGCCCAGCACCACTTCGATGTTTTCCTCAGCGTAAGGTTCAGCCATCATGACACCAATTTTTTCAACGAAGTCGGGTCGCTCCAGGAGCCGGAATTTCTCAATGTAAACATCACTGTGGCGGCCTGAGGTAAGACGGAAATGTCCCTCAAGGATTGCTCCTGTCTCCTTCATCAATTCAATCAGTTCGTTCATTTCGCCCCAGCCGGACGGTTGTCCAGTGCTGCATTGATTCTTATCCTGTATTCTTGCGCCGCCGACCGTATGGCAGGTACGCTCTGATCTCCGGCATACATGATGGCGCGAGAGACATTTATGAGAGCGACCCCGCCTTCGTTGCCCGCCCGGACACTCTCTGCCAGATCGCCGCCTTGAGCACCCACACCGGGAATCAGAAAGGGCATACCGCCCGCCGCTCGCCTCACTTCTGCTACCACTTCACTCCTGGTGGCCCCTACCACGAGTCCGCAGTTCTCCATTCGATTAAGCTCTAACGCCATTGCGATCACTTTCTCATAGACGAACCCGTTGCCCGTCACTTGCAATTGTACATCCGCCGCTCCCTCATTTGATGTCACGCAGAGGACAAATGCCCCTTTATCGGCCCGGGTGAGAAAAGGCTCGACCGCGTCCCCACCCATATACGGATTGACTGTTACTGCATCAAAACCCATCTCGCCGAGAATCGCATCCGCGTAGTGCTTTGCCGAGTTGGCGATATCGCCTCGTTTTGCATCGGCGATGACCAATCGACGCCCATCAATTTGCCGCACGACCTCCTCCAGCCAGCGATACGCCTCAGCGCCAAAACGCTCGTAGAAGGCGAAGTTCACCTTGTAGGCAGCGGCTGAATCCAAGGTGGCATCGATGACCTTGCCCACGTAATCCTTAAGGTCTTCGATCGATGGTGAAGAGAGCTGAGAAAGGCGGTCGGCGTCAATGTCCAGCCCCACGCAAAGACGGGAATTTGACCGCTCTATGTGATGGAGAAGGATGTTCGAGAAAGAATCCACAGACGAAAAATTACGCCGGCCCCTTGGGGGAAACAATTGAAACCACTTCAGCCAGACAGGCGGGCAGGCATCCTTTACTCCGGCCCGTAAATCGATGTGTAACAATGGAGCTCCGACTTTTCCGAAGGATCCCTGGATCGGAGGAATTGTTGCGGTCTAATGTAATTTGGAGTGCGACAATGGCGCGAAGCGTAATTGTTGCAGATCTGAGATGGAACTATTACTACCGTTGTATCAATGTTTCGAAATGATTTCTCTCGAAAATTTGAATTAGCCATCGGTGATTCCGGCCGCGCGAGCAGGTGGCCGCTGGCAGATTAACAAAAAAAAGGCCGAAAGAAGAATTCAAGATTACAATCCTCCCCTGGAAAATTCACTAAGCTCAATCTCATAGTCGCTGGGATCGATTATATAAACAGACCTCGAATGTTCCCACGGAACCATTCCATACGGCATCGAGATATTCATCTCTTCGCACTTGGCAACGATGTCATCGAAGTTCTCCACATGAAAACCGAGGTGACTGATCCCATCATCAATCTCGAGACCGGCATCTTCGTAAATGCAAAGTTTGACAGTATAATTACCGATATTGACTGAATCCTGATCCGGCTGTTCTTTGCGAATCTCGAATCCGAACAGTTCTCCGAAGAATTCAATACTCTCCTGCAAATTCTTTACGATCATGTTGATATGATCGATGGATGTAGCCTTCAACATAGCATCAAGCCTCCTTTCTGAGTCCAGCCAGTTTTTTCTCGGTTGCCGCGGTGTCTGCGTTGTCACTTAAATGTAAGAATCGCGGGGCAACTTGTGCACCTTGTTCTTAGCAATTGTCTTCCGATCGCATCTTACACTCCCAAGTCGTAGCGGTGAATCAATACGCATCAAAACTCCAGGCTAATCTGGAATTCACCCTCTCCCTCCCGCAGCCGATAGGCGTAGACCAGCGACAGGGGCAAGATGAACGGCAGATGCAGAATAGATGATTCAAAAGTGGCGGCGATACCGATGGTGAGATAATCGTGCACGTCGCTCTTGTCTTCGCCTCTAAGCCAGTCTCCGAACGCTGTCAGAGAAACCCGCTTCACATATCCCAATCGATACCAGCCAAGTAAGGGAAGTTCATCAATTCCGCCGTCGGGATATGCCAACGGAATCTTGTAGCGGGCGCCGAATCTGGTCAACCGGTCGTGGAAACGATATTTGAAACCAAGAGGCATCTGAATGAGACTTCTGAAAGGATGTCCTTCATCTTTTTTCCGTTCCCATGCAAAAGATAATCTGAGGCCATCATGCCTCAGCAAACCGGGCAGGAAAAGACCAGCGCTGATGTGGGTGCGGCTGCCGCGGAACTCGCTCTCGAACGGCGTAGTCGTCAGGGAGAGATTCAAAGTGGCGCCCTGTCTGGACTGAACGTCTCTCGCTGCTCCTTCGCGAAACAGCGAGTAGCGCGCCTCAAACGTAAGCGGGAAGAGAGTTCCATCACTGGCACGGTTGGGCAGCGTCGTGTCAGGAAGGTCTTCCCTTTCGGGCCAGCTAACCTGGACCATGTGACCGGTCGTATTGACGCCCTGAACTATACCGCTCAACATCAGTGCTTCACTGTTAACACCGACCTTTCTATTGATAACAGGTATTGTTCCTTGAACATCAAAGCTGGTCTCAGTCCACGTATGGATGACATGGCTCTTAGCGCTATCGGCAGGACCCACCTGAATAGTAACAGTGTCAGGCTGTACTCTCCCGCCCCAGCCGATACCTCCCTGAATTATGGGATACCATCCCAAGTAGACCGCATTCGCCTGCGAGAACGACCGCTCTTCATTCCGGTTATAGGTCACTTTTCCTGTGACAGAAGTGGTTCCCAACACGTTGGAAGAAGTGATTGAAAACTCCGGCTGTGTCTCATCTGGGAAAATGTTCCAGCTGTGAAAATTGATCATCGCTCTCAAACCGCCGTAGTCTTCAACGTCGAACTGTTCTTGCGGTATTTGGGCCGGGGTGATCGGTTCAGTCACTCCCTCCTGGCCCATGAGGGGCCCGTAGTAGGCCGGATCACTTGCTTTCACCTCAGTCAGCGGCGTCCACTTTTGAGGATCAAGAAGGAGCTTTACGACACGATTTCCCAGTCGGTTGAAATCGTTGTAGATGAGATAATTACCATCCTTTGAAACCGTCGGATTGTATGCACCAACTCTTGCTGAAGTAATCTGATAGCGATCACCGGTGGATATATGGACAGCATAAAGGTTGTCGATGCCGGAAAAGGGCGACTCATAAATAAGATACTCCTCGTAGAAGACAGGACGCAGAATATCCTCCCACAATTCCTCAGTGACAGACTCCGTCCCGCCTGTCTCCACATGGAAAATATAGATCGCCTTGCCGTTATACCCGTGCGCCGTGAACGCTACTTCCTTGCCGTCCGGCGACCAGCTGGGAAACATTATAGTTCCATTTTCAGCACTCGGATAACGGTACAACAATTCACCTGAATCCGAATGGAGGATTACAAGGAAACACTCTCGCGTTTCGCTGAACTCCACGGCCGCTACTTTTCTGCCGTCAGGAGAGAGAGCCGGCGAATAGGTGCGAACTTTTTCGGTCAATTGCCGCCGCTCACCCGACTGGATATCATAGATTACGAGATTGGCCCAGCTCTGTTGCGACCATCTTTTGTCAGGCTGAAGCTCCGTCCAGATGACCTTTCCCGCAGCAATTTGAACTCCAAATACACTCGCGTGTGATGGTATCTGAACAATGGCCTTTTCTGAGCCGTCCTCATTCAGCTTCACCAGAGAAGTAACATCAGCTAGTCCGTTTTTCAGCGCATACAGATTTCCTTCCTTGTCATAGCCCGGGTAGTCATAATCTGTTTTCACATCGTGTAATTCAGAACTCAGAACCTCGAACGAGTTGAATTGAAGATCATTTGACTGTCTCGCCCAGATCTGTGTGAGTTCGTCCATGGTATCGCCGTACAGTTGTCTGATAGTTCTGCCTGTCATTTTTTTCGCCGCGATTCCAAACGGATAGAAGGGATTTCTCACAAGCGGCCAACGCATCGTTCCGGCCAGAATCTGAGGCCACGCATCTTTGCCATACTTGCGGCGGACGTATGTCGTCATAAGATAGCCGTAGTGATAGTGGTCGGGAGTGTAATCTCTGTAAGAGCCGTGCAGCGTTTTCCTGTAATCGTAACGGATTCCCTGCAGGAGATTCGCTCTGATGTCACGATCGAAGACAGGAATCCTCCCGCGGCCGCTGCCGGTGAAAGCGGTCTCGATTCCTACCGCATCCCCCTCCCAGAACCAGGGCGGCACCATGAATGAGCTGGCCATATTCTGCATCGACTCCCCGCCGAGAAATTTGAAAAGTCTGTTGACTCCCCGATTCAGATATTCATACTGGACCATGTGGCGCCCTTCGTGGAGTGCCAGCAACTGATACCACTCCGTGATCCCTATTTCTTTCGCGGGGAACGGGATATGATACCACACCGACTTCCAAGGCGCTTGAGATACGTAAGCGTTGGGAACAGCACTGCGATTGCGCAGCAGCAGAGGAATTTTTCTGTGACGACTCCCCAGTGATGCCGAAACTTTCGCGTAGGTATACTCTACAGTATTTGCGGCACGGTTTGCCTCCGCGGCGAGTTCCTCAGGAAATATAATCCTGTAGTGGAGAGTCTCGATCTTCCTCCACTTGATCCCGGGCGGATCCTGACCAAAGGCAGCGCCGACGATTAAAAAAACAAGCAGCGTATGGCAAGCCGATTTGAGCATGGAGGAGTTTAGTAAAGAAAACTGACTCAGTGGAATTACAATCAGAGAAGAAGCTGATGATTGCTGAATATGGGTGGAGGCTCCGGAGGAGGCCCGCCTA
>DCAL01000035.1:27044-27183 GCA_002311975.1 Fidelibacterota bacterium UBA1134
ATACGTCCCGACATCGGTACGGGATTTCACTTCGTTCAACTCCACTCTCGGGATAAACGTCTCGTCCCTTCAGACCGTAAACAGAGAACCCCATCTTGCGATGGGGTTACTACACGCTCCGGAGGAGGGACTCGAACCC
>DCAL01000002.1:0-466 GCA_002311975.1 Fidelibacterota bacterium UBA1134
GTTGCGGCATCCGTAACAGAAACAAGAACAGGCGGCTGGATATTTACACACGCTGACAGTACGTTGGAGGTCGCCTTTTATGACAGCGTGGGGGGTGAGGCCGAAGCAGGAATTGTCTCCTTTGATACAGACAGTCTGACGATCCCTCTCAATTCGTATATGTATTGGAATGTTGGCCAGAAGCGCGTCACTTATCAGAAGACTGCGCATGTGACCGGCTTTTCTGCACCTGCCGATTCGGTGGTCTCAAGGTCTGGCGGATGGTCATACGACGACGCATCGAACAGCCTGACTGTCGCAGTGTATGGGGAGACGGAGACAGGTACGGTCAGTTTTGATACTCGGGCTTCAACCGTGCCCGTTGGCGCTTTCATGTACTGGGAGAGCGATACGAGAGGTGTCATCACTTTCGTCAAGACTGTCAGTGTGTCAGGCGCGGATGCCACTCCGGATTCTGTTGTAACAT
>DCAL01000002.1:550-803 GCA_002311975.1 Fidelibacterota bacterium UBA1134
CCGGGAGTCTGACTACTACCATTATGGGGCAGGAACTGTCAGGCCCGGTCACATTTGATACGCAAGGTTCAGTGGTTCCCATCAACGGTTTCATGTACTGGGAGACTGGAGCTGAACAGAAAGGCTCGCTGATTTTCAAGAAGACGTCAAATATCAGCAGCGGATCGAGCCCATTTTCCATGAAGCTGGCTATCGATGCCTCTGGTGGAAGCGTCGATTTACTTCATGTTTCTTCCACCAGTAGTATTACTGT
>DCAL01000002.1:916-1711 GCA_002311975.1 Fidelibacterota bacterium UBA1134
GTGATCATAGCGGACAGCGCGGGTTCGAAGTTTCAGGTGGAAGGGCTCTTTGTTCCCAGCAGCAGCAAAACCAAAGCTCTCGTTTCGGCAAAGTTCCAGGACCTGTTTGTGAAGATACCGATTGATATTGTTAAGCGTTGATCTGATCATGAGAAAGATTTCCAAAACTCTGCTGATTTTTCTGTTACTGCCGTTGATCTTGACCGGTCAGTCATCCATGCGGGATTTGGAATACCAAATTATAAAGCTCAGTTATGTTGAAGTGGATAGGGCCCTGGCCATTCTTAAGACAGTGGGCTACACGGTGGTTGAATTTAAAGGCACCAAAGGTGAGTTGGCGGGAGAATACACTTTTACTCCATTTATTAGCAGCACACTTAGTATCAAGGAATTGCCTAGGAAAGATATCCTCCCCATTATCATTAAAGTGCCGGACACCGAGACCGTCAGTCTGCTTACACAGGAAAAAGGGAAATCGGCCAAAGGCAAGAAAGCGGAGTTGGGCCTTGATCTCGCAGGAATTCCCATGCTGGGGGCCACCGCAGGCGCCCCTCAGCAGCAGATCCTCATCGGTTATAATCCCGACGATTTTGAGCCAGTGGCAAGACTTCTCGATCTGCTGAATAATAAAATTGACATCCCCGCGACACAGATCCAGATCGAAGCGTTGGTCATCGAAATTGATACCGACAAACTGAACGCACTAGGAATCGACTTCGGCGGCGCTCAGGGTGGCGTAACGGGCCAGTTCCCGCCGCCCAATCCAAATACCGGGGCGTTTAATCCTTTCTCGGT
>DCAL01000002.1:1921-3695 GCA_002311975.1 Fidelibacterota bacterium UBA1134
GGTGGGCCAGCAGATCCCCATCGTCAAGACAACCAGCACGCAGACAGCAGTTTCAAAATCTGTTGATTACATCCCGGTGGGTATTGTCCTCAACCTCAGGCCAAGGGTGAGCTCAGATCTGACACGGATCACTATCCAGATCGAGACCATCATCACCGAGACTGAAGAGCGTCTCGGCGCACTGGCCGCCACTTCGGGTGTTCAGGAGGCGCCTCTCATCAACAACCGAAAAGTGCAGTCGTTTGTCCGTGTGACCAACAACACGCCCTTCATCGTGGGCGGACTCATCTCCAGAAAAGAGACCGAGCTGATAGCAGCTGTTCCCATTCTCTCTTCCATTCCATTCTTTGGGAGGTTCTTCCAAAGCTCCACCTTTGAGACCAAGCACAAAGAGGTCATCGTCGTTATTACGCCACACATTATTACCGAACTGGGTAGCAACTTCAGCCGTGTTATCCCCCTGGACGCGGAAATATTCAACATTACCGGCAATAAGCTCTTCCAGAACAACTACCGTGTTAAAAACGCCGACATTTACGACCTCAGTTTCATCTATGAAAGCCCTATTTTCTCAAGAATGCTTGAGGATGTAGCCACCGCTGCTGAAATAGACAAAACTCTGGCAATGACACAGCCGTTCAAGGGACTTCTCGAGGGGGAAATTCCCGGCGAGGCAATCCTCGTCAGAAGGATGCTTTATGAGATCATCAGAAGTCAAAAATACTACGAGTATATCAATCCTAAGAATGTGATCTTCTTCAAGCAGGCCCCGGATGACCCTGCCGGTTTCGAGGTGAAGGGCCTTGAGGGATATATCAAGGATATTGCGAAAAATAATGCATTAAGGCTGAGTTATTCAATCCATGAAAAAGCCTCAGCGGAGAAACCGTTCGTGCAGCCTACGGCCGACTTGGAATACATTCCTTACAGCCGTGGATTCAACTACAAAGGCGAGCTGGAAAAAACAAACATCTACGGTGCCACACCAGAGGAGGACGTCTTTACCATCATACTGAAAGATGCCAGTCATGAGAAGCGTCTCTATGAAGTGCTCATCCTGAAGAAGTTATTGGATATCAATCCTGATCTCAAACTCAATCTCAACTACTACAAGCCTGGTATCGATATCCTCTTCCCGGCGCCGGAAATTCTAAATGAAAATACCCACGTGGTAACTAGGGACGTGGCACGATTTTTCTATGAAGTAAACAACTATTACGCTGTATTCCAGAAGGAATTCAACCGAAAAACCGCCGCAGTAGGCCGTTTGCTTGAAAAACGGTAATTATGAAAAAATGTGATATAAATCATTGATTTTTGATTTTAGAAGGTGTAGTTTGAAGGCAAGCTCGGGGTTAGATTAAGAAAATCATTAATAAAGGGGAGGTATAACGAATGAAAAACCTACTGATTTGCATGTTCATGATGGTGTTTGCGGTTGCATCCTATGGCATGCAGGAAGGCGATCCACCTGGTGAAGGTCAAGGATGCAACAACTATGATGACACCAATGGCAACGGCCTCTACGATGAGGGTGAGCCGTGCTATGATGAAGATGGTCCCTCTTTCGCAGACGTTGATACGGATGGTGATGGACTGATCAGTCACGATGAAGCCGAGGCCGAATTCGGCGATGAGCCAGACTTTGAGAATCATTTTAGTGAAGTTGATACAGATGACGATGGCTCCATTGACAGCACTGAATTTGCAGCAGAAGATGCAGCATCTCACGAACCTCCGATGGCAGGTACCGAAGGTGAACACCCAGAACACC
>DCAL01000002.1:3768-16449 GCA_002311975.1 Fidelibacterota bacterium UBA1134
CCGAAGGTGAACACCCAGAACACCCAGAAGCAGGTGCCGAAGGTGAACACGTTGAAGGATGTCCTCCTACGAATGACTTCCACGCCAACTGCGGCGCCATCTGCGCCGGCGCGGACGATTACTGGGTGGACCGGGACGGCGACTGCGGAGAGGCGGAAGATGGTCCCTATGCCACTTGGGATGAGCCCGACTGCCCTGCATGTCCTGATGAGGGTGGTCACTAGATCGCAATCATAGACACACGATAATCGAAAACCCCCGCTGATCTTCAGCGGGGGTTTTTCTTTTCACCGGTGTTCTGAGAACCTTCCCACAGGGTCCTTTGGACAAGGTTTAGGTTTGAAGATACAATCTCCCAAGCCGCCCTGTTTCTTCTTTGTGTTATAGTCTCTTGCAAAGTATACCGCCGGGATATTACTTTCCCCCCTGAGTGAGAGATGCCGGTAGGATAGAGGCTGAACACAGAGAGATGATTGACACAAAGACACTGGATTTTCTGAGGCGCCTCAATAAGAACAACGACCGTATGTGGTTCAAGGCGCACAAAGGTGAATATGAGAGCGCTTTGGCTGATTTCACCGAATTGGTGGGAGCCCTCCTTTTCCGCATTGCCGAGTTCGAGCCGGGAGTGATGGGGACGGAGCCAAAGGAGTGCCTCTTTCGGATCTACCGTGATATCCGATTCTCAAAGGATAAGACCCCCTACAAAACTTACTTCAGCGCCAGCCTGGGGCCGGAAGGGAAGAAGCATTTCGGACCGGGATACTACATCCACCTTGAGCCCGGAAGTACTTATCTTGCTGGCGGCCTCTACCGGCCCGACTCAAAGTCCCTCTTCGAGATTCGGATGTACATTTCCTCTCACCTGAGACAGTTCAGGAGCGTTGTGGAGAGTCCCGTTTTCATGGAGACTTTCGGCAGACTTGGCGGAGAAAAACTCAAGCGCTCTCCGGCTGGGTTCGAGAAGGATGATCCTGCTGGTGAGTACCTCAAGCATAAGTCGTTCATCGTAGGGTGCGAGGTGCCGGACAGGATCGTGAAGTCAGACGGCTTGGTGGATCACGCCGGGAAGATCTTGCGGGCAATCGTTCCTCTCAATCGTTTTATCAATGAAGCGTTGGGCAGTTGACCTGATTAAAAACCTCGATTAAAGATATGAGAATTTCCCGCTTTCTTTCCTTAATCTCCCTATGCGCCACCTTCGCCACGGCCCAGGGCCCGTGGATGATGACCGGCAGGACCCATCCCGAGCTTAAGTGGTCTACCCTCACGACTGAACATTTCAATGTGCACTACCACAACGGGATCGGGGAGATTGCCGAAAGAGGTGCTTCCATCGCCGAGCAGGTCTGGCCGACGCTGTTAGAGCAGATGGGCCTGGATACCATCCCGCGCATAGACATCATATTTACTGCCCAGGACGAGATCATGAACGGCTATGCCATGCCCACCAATCAGACCTTCATCTGGGTTGATCAGAATGACGCGGTCATCTGGCTGGAGGATGAGAAATGGCTTTATCAGGTGGTAGCCCACGAGCTGCAGCACATCGTCCTCATGAACGCTCTCAGGTGGTGGCTTCCCAGTCCGTGGGATCTTCTGCTTTCGGGAACGCCCGGGTGGTTTATGGAGGGTTCTGCGGAGTACTTCACGGAGCGATGGCGCCCGTACAGGTCCGATCTAGTGCACAAGTTTTTCGTCTTTAAGCAGAGGGTTGAAGATATCCCCGACCCTCATGCCGACGGCTACTCCAAGATGCTCTACTGGGGTGACCGCTTCGGCGACTCAACCATCGTCAAGATGATACAGTATCGAAATAAACTGAAGGTATTCCGGTTTAAGGAGGCATTTAAGAAGGCTACAGGAATTGAACTGAGCCAGTTCGAAGAGGACTGGCGCCGCGTCATGAATACGTATTACTACGGCTACAGGGCCCAGAAGGAGCCGTTTGAAGAGATCGGCAAGACGGCGAGTCTGCCAGTAAAGGACGTCCTTTGGTTCGCTTTCTCTCCGGACAGCCTGAAGATCGCCATCGTCGGCCGGAAAGACCGGGATCAGTTAGACCTTTCCCTCTACGTGGCAGAGCTCGACACGACGAAACCAGACACCAGCTTTTTTGAGAGCCTTTTTTCTCCCAAGCAGGATACCACCAAAAAGAAGAAAGAGAAGCCGAAATACGATATGAAAGAGATGGATTACGGCAACATCGGCCGGGGACTATCATGGTCTCCCGATGGCAAGGAGGTGGCATACGTCAAATTCCGCTACGGTGAGCATGGATCCCTCATCTGGGGCATTCGAGTTGTGGATGTGGAAGAGGAGACAGGACGCTGGCTTACGGGAAGGGATCTGCGAGCCTCTCATCCGGCATGGTCGCCAGACGGTAGTAGAATCGCTTTTGTGAGCCACGAGAAGGGAACCTCCAACCTTTTCACCATGGATCCGGACGGTGCCGAGAGACAGAGAGTCACAAGCTTCACGCATGATACACAAGTCCTCACCCCGCAATGGTCGCCGGACGGCAAGAGAATCGCCTTTGCCAAAGCCGGTCCAGATGGGAACACAGACATCTTTGTCCTTAAACTCGATGTCGGTGAGGTGACGCGAACTACCACCGATTCCGCCGTCGATTACCTTCCGGTCTGGCATCCCGACGGACGGAAGATCACCTTCACCTCCCACAGAGGTTCCACGCCTAATCTCCATACGGTTGAACTCAATTCGGGCGATCTAATCCAGAACACCGATGTGGGGGAAGCTGTTTGGAGCATTCAGTGGACGCCCAAAGGCGAGACGGTTACTGCTCTCACCCTGAACGATGTTGACACGGTGAGAATTGTCCAGCTCGACCCCGCCAGGTCGAAGTCAACGGTGCCGCTCTCCATGACAGAGGTTTACCTCCGCTGGCGCACCCGCCAGCCTGATTTCCCCCTGGAGATTGTAGATCCCGACAGCGCCGTAGAGATCGTCCAGACGCGTCCGTACAGCTTTCTAAATCATCCGAAACATTTCGCCAGCCTGATTCTGCCCCTCGATAACTTTACGGGACTGTTTGGCTTCACTGTTTGGACGGATGGACTGGGGCGGCACCTTCTTCAGTTTGGCGGTGGATCCACCTGGGACGGAACAGACTCCGGGCTGTTCCTCGGTTATATCAATGCGGCGTCGGGACCTTTCTGGGGCGTCAACTATTTCAACAATTTCCGCTGGAACTTCCGACCGTATGACGATGAACTCATCGGACTTGTGGAGCGGCTGGACGGCTGGCAGTTCTTTGTCTCACAGCCCATGAACCGCGGAAACTCCCTCAGTTCAAATCACGTGCTTCAGGCCAACCTGTTTCTTCAGGAACGCAAAATCGAATTCTACGGAGCTGAGTCCGATGCATCAGCAACTCTTCCCAAGCCGGAAGAGGGGAAGGAGGGAATCGTCTCTTTGTTCTATGCCCATGTCAACCGCCGCCCCCACAGGCGCAACCTCGATCTTCCTCGCCACGGCTGGGGAGCATTGGGGCAGCTTGATGTCTCCAGCGCCAAACTCTACGGCGACTTCTCCTACCAGAGGCTGACCTTGGATTCTTTCGCCAATCTCCGTCTCGGTCCCGCGGCTTTCTTCTTAAGGGGGAGGGTGATGGGGCTCAAGGGAGAACCGCCGGCGCAGGAGTTCGTGGGGCTCACAAATGATCTATCCATCTATCTCCCCGGAGCAGGTATTCAGCCTCTTGGCGGGGTCGTCGGTTTCGTGGAGAATCACAACCCCCGCGGGTGGCACGGCGTACGGCTCGGCAACCGGCTCATCTTTACCACAGCTGAGTTGCGTTTCCCACTGATCCCCAAGTTCCCGCTGATGAATATCCTCGGTTTCACCTTTGGTGCCATCACAACAGCACTGGTGGCTGATGTGGCCAACGCCTGGTATGCCGGCGAGGAGAAAAAAGCGTGGGTAGTGACGGGCGGTTACGAGGCGAAAATCTCCCTCAATATCGGTGATACCACGCTGGCAATTTTTGCTGTGGGGCAGGCTCAAACGCTTGATGAATGGCAATCAGAGGAGGAGCCGCAGTTCTACGCCCGTTTCGCTCTTATCAATCCATTTTAGGGGATTTCACACAATTCTATATGTACTTTCCCAGGGATTCTTTTGAGAGTCCCCTCCTCGAGAGGGGAGGATCAAGCAGTGGCGGGAGACGGGGTGGGTACCGAAAGTCTGCCGTGCTGACAGTCCGTCCCGGCGGAAAGATTGACCTCAATCTTCAGACATCGAGGCTACCCATCTATAGAATTCTCTGGACAATAATCGGTGAAGAACCCGTTTTAATCAGGCAAGAGAACAAGTTCAAACTTCGAATATCGAACGCTAAGGCTCAAGCGATTTCGTCAATCGACTTCGGCATTCAGAGTTCTTTATTTGTTTTTCAGTATTCCTTGGGGTGGGTCAGCTGATCTCTTCCCGGATAATAACCATGATTGCTGCCTGCGGAACGATAAGATACTTCTTCTCCTCAAACTTGATCTCTACCGAGGCCTTCTTGAGGAACAGGGCATAGTCCCCTGTTTCAGCCTGGGTGGGGATGTACCTGACTTCCTTACCCTCATTGAGCCACGGTTCCTCTTCTACGTCTGAAGGATGAGAAAGAGGGATACCCGGCCCCACCTCCACCACAATGCCGCCCCACACATCCTCCTTCTCACGGACGGTGGCTGGGAGGTAAAGTCCCGCCGGCGATTTATCCTGAGATTCGTCAGGTCTTATCAGGAGACGATCACCAACAACTATCAGATGTCTTTTTCCTACTCTCATGCTATCATCAAAAATAGTGAATTCTTCATTCCAAAGTAATAGATTTATTCGTAAGATTGTGAGGATCATGTCGCTTCTTGTGTGAATGTGATGAATCTGAATCTGCAAACCGGGATGTGTCGCACATCTGTAGCTAAACTATAAATTTAATGTAATTTATATAGGTAGCTGTATTTCATGATTTACAATGGATATACACCGCGAGATAGACAGAAACTCTTCAGCTTGAGAGGGAAAAATGTATAGTCGCATCTTGGGCCTAGCCCGGCCCCACTGGAAACTCATTGCTCTGTCGCTGGCAGCATCGCTTATTTTTGTCTTTTTTAACTCACTGTCGGTCTGGGTGACGGCTTCATTCATTACCAACATTTTGACCGATTTCGAATCTTTAGTCAACAGCCAAGCGCACCTCAAGGCTCTGGATGAAAGAACCGCCAACGAGACGCTGAAGTTGTGGACGAACAGACTCATCCTGGGCGAAACACCCATTGATACTCTCAAGGTACTATGTATCACAATCTTTATTGCTTTTCTGATGAAAAATCTTTTCCTTTATCTGAAAAACTTCCTGACCGGTCTCGTGCAAATCAAGGTTATCACGGATCTCAGGAACAGGCTCTTCGATCACCTCACTACCCTTTCGCTCTCCTTCTTCAGCAAGAAACAGTCTGGTGAACTGACCTCCATCCTTCTTAATGATGTTGCCGCCATCCGTCGCTCGCTGGCGGTCAGTTTCCACAAACTTCTGGTTGAGCCCATCAACATTCTCACCTTTTCGATCCTCCTTCTGATTATCAACTGGAAGCTGACTCTCGCTGCCGCGCTTATCCTTCCCGCGTCGACACTTCTCATTGTGGCGGTGGGAAAAAGTATTCGCAGGAAAGCGATGCGGTCGTCGAAGCAGATTTCGGGAATCGTCTCCATCATTCAGGAGACTATCGGCTCAATCAGAATCGTGAAGTCATTCACTATGGAAAAGGGGGAGTTGGACAAGTTCCGCCGCGAAACGAAAAAATTCTACCATCTCCAGCGCCGTCAATTCGTGCTCAGATACGCCTCTGTGCCAACGACAGAAATCATTGGAGTTACCATGGGGGTTGTTCTTCTCTGGATAGGTGGCAGGAACGTTCTCGTGAATCAGACCATGGATCCTGAAGATTTTATCCGTTTCATCCTTCTCCTCTTCGCCATCCTCAATCCCATTAAGGGGATGAATGTAGTCAATACGGAGATTCAGACCGCTCTTGCCTCAGCGGAACGTGTTTTCTCTCTCCTCGATTCGCCCCGGTCGATTGCGGATGCTGAGGATGCAATAAGTCCAGATCAGTTCACTGACTCTATCAAGTTTGAGGCCGTCAGCTTTTCGTACGACGATACTGAAGGGAAGGTGCTTGATGATGTTTTCTTCCACATCCGCAAGGGTGAAGTGGTAGCGGTGGTAGGTGAGAGCGGGGCTGGCAAATCGACAATTGCCGATCTTATTCCCCGATTCTTCGATGTGAAGAAAGGGTCGGTTACGCTGGACGGCACAGATATCCGTAATATCAGACTTCACTCGCTGCGGCGGTTGATGGGGATCGTGCCTCAGGAGACGATCCTTTTCAACGACACAATCCGCAACAACATTTCGTACGGTGAGAAAGAGGCAGATTCTGGCAAGATGCGCGAGGCTGCAGAGGCCGCTAACGCACTTAAGTTTATTGAAGAACAGCCCGCCGGATTTGAGACCATCATCGGTGACAGGGGCGTAAAGCTCTCCGGCGGCCAGCGGCAGCGTCTGGCCATCGCAAGGGCGCTGCTCAAGAATCCGCCCATCCTGATTCTGGATGAAGCGACATCCTCTCTCGATACTGAATCCGAAAAGAAGGTGCAAGAGGCGATAGACCGTCTCATGAAGGAGAGGACCGTATTTGTCATCGCCCATCGATTGTCGACAGTACTCAATGCAGATAGAATCATTGTGCTCAGGCGGGGGAAGATAGTGGAAACGGGTACACACGCAGAACTGCTTCAGAATAACGGTTACTATAAGAAGCTGTACGAAGTCCAGTTCGGAGAGGGTGTTTTCCAGTCGGCATAACATCTGGCACAGAATTGACTGACAGAAGGAAAAATTCGGGTGTACTCGTATGTTACGGTACGCGCCCCGAGGTCATCAAAGTAGCTTCCACTATCGATGAACTGTCGCGCCGAAACGTCCCCTATAAGACTGTTTTCACGGGGCAGCACGATGAACTCTATCACGATGTGAGGCATCTGATTCCTAAGCCTGACAATCGTCTCGGCATTATGGAGGTCGGTCAGAGCCCCGGCGAGGTCCTCGAGCGTGTTATCCATCAGTTTCGACCAGTCATCAGAAATCTGAGACCGAACCTTGTGGTGGTTCAGGGTGACACATCTTCGGCCGCCGCCGCCGCCCTGACTTCGTTTTATGAAAGAATTCCGGTGGGGCATATAGAAGCAGGACTGAGGACCTACGATTTGGATTCGCCTTTCCCGGAGGAAATGAATCGCCACCTGATCTCAAGAGTGGCGTCGTTGAACTGGGCGCCTACGGAACTGGCGGTGGAAAATCTCAAGAAGGAGGGAGCGCGCAATGTCCGTCTGACTGGAAACACCGTGGTTGATGTCTGTCAGAAGTTTGACTACCCTGTCAAGTACGGTAAAAAGGTGCTGATCACGTTGCACCGGCGGGAGAACTTTGGCGAGAAGATGGCGAGTATGTTCAATCAGATTGAACGACTGGCGCAAGATCATATCGATCTCGAATTCATCTTCCCCATGCATCCGAATCCCGAGGTTCAGCGGCATCGGGATTTTCTCGAAAAGGTGATCGTTATTGATCCTCTCAAGTACGAGGACCTTCTTCGCCTGCTGAGTGAGGTTAAGTTCGTGATCAGCGATTCCGGAGGCATTCAGGAGGAGTGCGCCGCTTTCAAAAAGAAGGTGCTCGTCTGCCGCGACAAGACCGAACGGCCTGAAAGTGTGGAAGCGGGACTCGCCAGGCTTGTCGGCTGCGATATTGAGGGTAACTTTGCGTGGGCAGACAATTCCCCTGAATGGAGTGGTGACAATCCGTATGGCGACGGCAAGGCCGGAAAACGAATTGTTGACTCTATAGAGTCGTTATTGCAAGAAGAGTAGCGTGGGTACGCGCCACAGTCTGGGCGAAAAAAACGCGGCTATCGCCGTTGAGATGCTGGAAAAGGTAACGAGTATCTTTGAGTTTTATGGAATCAAGTACTGTCTCACGGCGGGAACACTTCTCGGCATCGTGAGGGAGAACAGATTGCTGCCATGGGATACTGATCTCGATCTGCGCATCTTCCGTAACGATGTGACTAAATTATCTCGGGCAATGTGGAAGGTTCGTCTTGCCGGCTACCTCGTTCGCGCCCGCCGGCAGGAAATAGAGGATCCTCCTCTGCGCAAAGGTGAAAGAAGGATTGTGAAAGTCTTCAATAAGGCCGGACTCTTGAAGAAGGGAGAAGTAGTTATGGACTGCTTTATCGCTATTCGGCACGGTGACCAGTATGTCTGGTCATGCGGGGGTCTCAAGTTTTATACAAGAAAAGCGGTGCCATCTCACTTCTACGACAATACACAACCAATTACTTTCCGGGGCAAGGGTTACATCGCTCCGGCAGAAGTTGAAGATTACCTGACGTTTCGCTATGGAGATTGGAGGACGCCCGTGAAACAGTGGGACTACACCAAGGACGACGGCGCCATCATTTCACCGGAGACTGCATCCTGAACGATTCCAGGCAGGCTGTATTACTCTTGGCTGGCGGCGGCAGTCGCCTCGGCGTCTATACGGAGCGGCGACCTAAGTGTATGGTTGAGGTGTCCGGGGAGCCGATCCTGGTCCGGATGCTGGATCAGCTTCGCATGGTTGGCGTTGAACAGTGTATACTGGTGGTAGGTCATAAGGCTGAAGTTATAAGAGACTCAATCGGCTCACGACACGGAGACATGGCCATCGACTACGTGGAAAATCGGGAGTGGCAGCAGACCAACAACATTGTTTCTCTATCGATGACGGTCGAACGGCTTACCCAGGATTTCTTTCTGTTGGAAGGTGACCTGATCTTCTCAGATGATGTACTTGTGCAGCTTCAGGGTGTTGACAGAACGGCCGTGAGCCCGCTTCAGTCGCATATGGATGGGACCGTTGTAACATTGAACCGCGACAGCAGTGTCAGAAAGTTCTTTCTGAAAACGACGCCCGGGAGACCCGATGACATTAGTCAACTGTTCAAAACGGTGAATATTTATAGCTTCAGCAGCAAGACCTTTCACAGTGCCGTCGCTCCGCGGTTGAACGGTCTTATAGAAAGCGGTGAACGCAAAATTTTCTATGAACAAGCCATCGCCGATGCCGTGGATGAAGAGAGCATTGTATTAACAACAGTAAGTCTTATGGAAGATCAATGGTGCGAGATAGATACGGCCGAAGATCTTGAGCGGGCGCAGGATTTCTTCAGCACTTAAACGTTAGATCCAGTTTCGCTGCCTTTTCGGTAGCTCATTTCCCCGCGGTAGATCAGAGAGATAAAGCTGTCGACCATGTTGGCGGTAGCCCTTCTCAGCCGGTATGACCACGCTGCAAAGCGGAAAGCAGAGCGGGCGCTTTTGAGTGGGGCGGCTGATCCTGATAGAGAGTACCCCATGGCTTCAAGTTCCTTTTCGCACGACCACTCAATAAGAGAAACTTCTTCAGAAGATAATTCCGATTTCCACCTCTCGACGGAGTTTCTGTTGAGTGACTGGATGGTCGCCGCGTGCCACGCCATCTTGTAATCCGGGACGGCGTACCGGGCAACATCCGAGAATTGCAGCATCTTCGGCGTGTAAGATTCGCTGAGGAACTGGCAAATCCGCTGCAGCTCCCTCTCCGGCTCCTGCACCAGATCTTCATAGCGCAGTTCAAGATATTCGTCCAGCCTTGTCGTTTGACGGGCGTGCAGTCCTTTGTCTATCGCCTCCATCCAATTCAGGATTGAATAGGTGGCATCATTCTTCCACCACGGCATATGCTTGAGTGAGGCGACAACATCCCTGCAATCACGGATGAGATGGATGATCTGGGCGCCGGGAAAGAGCATGCGAAGTTTTGACAGATACTTGATGTAGTAGGGTCGCTTATCGCCCCAGCGAGGTTTGTTATGTTTTGCGGCGTAAGCGATAAATGGCTGCGCCAATGCTTCTCCGAGGGACGAAGCTTCCAAGACGGCAGATCGTACCGTTTCCGGGTCAATCTCAAGATCGTCCAGTTTTGTACTGCCGTCAAAATGTGAGTGAAGCCAGCGGGCAAGCTCCTGGCGATTTTTTTCTCCGGCAAGATTTCCAAAAAAGAGGCGACGCTTGTACAGCTTCTTCACATATTTGGTTTGAGGCGGGATAGCAATCCTCGGGTGGGCATGAAGCATCAGCCTGAGCAAGGTAGTTCCCGACCGCTCACTCCCCACTATGAAGATCGGTCGTATCAGTTCACCGTTGTGCATTGTATCAAAAATAGATGCGTTTTGAGGTGTGATCCAATGTTTATAAGTTCTATTACAGGTAAATTGAATTTTGTCATCATCACCTGTCTGAGGGGGATGTGCCTGAACCATAGTATGAGGAAATGAATTCGTGACATCGGTTCTGTTTGAATGCCACCATCTCTACTACCTGCCTCACTTCACTCCCATCATCCATGTGCTGAAGCAGAGGGGGGGCTATTCGGTGAGCGCCTCCATCCCGAAAACTGTGGCCGTCCGTGAGCAGCTTCTGTTTGCGGAAGCTGTAGCTAAGTTGGATGTGGAATTGTTCACAGCCGGCGATGAAGCAACTCGCGTGGATCTCCTGGCGGCGCAAAAGTTCGATGTGGTAGTGGCTGGGAACATCGGCAAGCTTGAAGAGATTGTGGCAGATCACTCCGTGGCCGTGATGGTCTATCACGGCATCGGAGTGAAGATGAGCTACTACAGGGACATGTCAGCGCGAGTTGATATTCGTGCCGTGGAGTGCGAACAGAGATTTCGTGAACTTCAGAACAGAGGCGAGACCAGCATTGTTCTCACCGGTTTGACAAAACTGGATCCCCTCGCGGATGGCTCGGTGGGCGCGAGCGAGAAAATCCTTGAGGAATGCGGGTTTTCTCCTGAGCTCCCCACCATCTTGTATGCCCCCACATTCTATCCATCATCCCTTGAGAAGCTGTTGCCTGAGATTCCGGGTCTTACCCAGGATATGAACATCATCATAAAACTACACAACTTCAGCTGGCATCAGAAACGGTACCGCTTCCAGAGCGAGGAAGCCATGCGTGTCACTGAGAGGGATGAGAACATCTACCTTGTCCCTCCCGACGGGTTCGATATTCTCCCGTATTACGCTGCTGCCGAGATCCTGATTTCAGACATCTCCTCCACCCTGTTCGAGTACTTAGCGCTGGATCGTCCCATAATCCAGACAATGTTCTCGTCGCCGCGGCTCAGACACCGCTTCTTTCCGTGGCGGCTTAGCAGTAGGATTGATGAAGCCCGTACCGCGGAGATTGATTTCACACACCGACTTGCGGAGCCGGAGAACTTGGAAGTGACGTTGAGGATCGTGCTGAATAATCCGGGGGTGATGAGCAAGGTGAGACAGCGGGCGGCGGAGGAATTCCTATACAAACTGGACGGGCGAGCCTCGCACCGCTTGGTGGATGCCGTCGAGACAAAACTGACAGAACGGAACAGGCTGTGAGAATCGGCATCTATTCCCCCAACTGGGTCGGTGATGCTGTTATGTCGCTCCCTTTCATCGGTAACTTCCGTGGCCGCTATCGAGATGCTGAAATTGTCATCTTAGCCAGACCGTGGGTATCGGCTCTCTTCGAGAATCATCCGTTCATAAACAAAGTCGTGGTTCTGAATACGGGATCTTCTGCCGGTGCCGTTGCCACCACACGTGAAGGTTTGAGGCTGCGCGACTTAGATCTGAACCGTTTTTATCTTCTCTCTGATTCGTGGCGTTCAGCTCATCTGGCAAGACTCTCCGGTGCGCAAGATCGAATCGGTTTCTCGGGACAGTGGCGGTCATTCTTGCTGACCACAGCCGTTAAGCCTCCTTCCCAACCAAGGCACCGCTCGGAGCGTTATCTCGCACTCTTGTCCGGTGAATATGATTTCGGCGAGGACAGTACCGGGATTCACCTGCGGCAGGAGGAGGTGGAATGGGCCGGGAGCGAGCTTCAAAGTCTGGGCATGACGAGTCCCATTGCCGTTTTCCCCTCCAGTGTAGCTTCATCGCGGCAGGTACCAAGTGAAAAGTGGCAAGCCATCCTCACGCTGGCGAGTAAGGACGGAGCTGAACTCCTGCTGTTCGGCAGCGCCGCTGACAGAAAGGTCGGCAATGAACTGTCAGCGAGACTTGGCGGTGATGGCGTCCGGTCTGTCTGCGGCGTCTATTCCCTGAGGCAGAGTGTGGCTCTCATTTCCCAGTGCGCGGGAGCCATCGGGACTGACAGCGGTCTCAGTCATGTGGCGGCGAATCTCGGACTCAAAACGGTGACGATCTTTGGCGCGGGAGATGCTGCATGGACGGCGCCCCTAGGGCCGAAGACGGCGGTAATCTCACAGAACGTCTACTGTAGTCCGTGCCGTAAGAATATCTGCCACAACAAGGATGAGCCCCTTATCTGCCTTACCTCTCTCGAAGCAGACAAGATCTGGCAGACATATCTCTCCCTGGAGTAAAAGGGTGTTCTTGACTACTCTGAATTTTCGTAATTTTAATGACCGCTCATGAAAGCTGTCATTCTCGCCGCAGGCGTCGCTCGCCGATTATATCCTCTGACTCTCGAGATCCCCAAGTGCCTCCTGAAAGTAGGTGCACACCCTATTGTAG
>DCAL01000002.1:16555-16720 GCA_002311975.1 Fidelibacterota bacterium UBA1134
CCCTATTGTAGACTATCAACTCTCCTCTCTCCAGTCCAGCGGCGTAACCGATGTGGCTGTGGCGGTGGGTTATTTTCGGGAGAAAGTTGTGAATCACCTCCAGAATAATTTTCCCGCACTTAACTTTACTTTCTTCACCAACGAACATTTTTTTGAGACGAACAC
>DCAL01000062.1:0-331 GCA_002311975.1 Fidelibacterota bacterium UBA1134
CAGTGCCGCCATCGGTGATATGGATGGCGATGGCCTGAACGAAATCGTCTGGTCACCCGACGATTTTAAGCTGTACATGATCGAAACCTCAGGCTATCCTGACCGCAATCAGTGGAGCATGTTCCACGGCGACGCCGCCAACAGCGGGCTGTATTCCGCCCCTCTACAGTCTGTCGATATTGATGAGAACGGTCGTGATTTCGCTCCCGTGCCGGGAAAGTTCATGCTCCATCAGAACACCCCCAACCCGTTCAATCCTATGACAACACTGCGGTACGACCTTCCGGAACGAGCAAATGTTGAACTAACGATTTATGATGTACTGGGCCGT
>DCAL01000062.1:460-2438 GCA_002311975.1 Fidelibacterota bacterium UBA1134
AAGTGATGTGGGACGGTACGGATGAATTAGGCAGATCTGTGAGTGCGGGAGTTTACCTGTACCAAATACAGGCTGGCGAGTTCAGTCAGATAAAGAAGATGGTACTCCTGAAATAGGACCATTATACTTTTCAACCTAAATCACCAATCGAAAATCAGAAATCTCCCCCCACCTGCCGCAAGTCGATCTCCTCGATGACGGAGCGCCCTTCCTGTGAAACCGTCGCCCAGATAGCCTGCACCACATTGTCCACGGTGACCATCTGATCTCGGGGAAAATCGTAGTCGAACTTATCCCACCAGGACGTATCGACGGAACCGGGAAAAACGGAAGTGACTTTGATATTGGACTTTCGAACCTCTATCCGGACTGTATCGGCCAAGCCCCTCAGACCGTACTTCGTCGCTGAATAACCACCGCCCCACGACAGGGCCCGCTTCCCTGAAAAGGAATTGATGAAGACAATGTGGCCTGATCGAGTCTTCTTCATCAGTTTCACCGCCTCCCGCGTGCACAGGAAGGCGCCGGTCAGGTTCACGTCCAGCATTGATTGCCACTCCTCCAGCGTGATTTCCTCCACAGCTTTGAAGGTGGCGATTCCGGCATTGTTTACCATGAGGGCAAGATCACCGGCTTTGGTAGCTTGCCGGAAGAGACGCTCTACTTCCGCTTCTTTGGTGATGTCCACAGGCGCCACCACATATTCACCGCCTGCGTCGCTCACCCGATCGGCTGTCTTGCGCAGATTCTCCTCATTTCGTGCGGCAAGGACACAGACGTATCCTTCCGAGGCAAGTTTGACAGCGAGACCGTGTCCGATCCCTTCAGAAGCGCCGGTTATGACAGCTACTGGTTTCTTAGCCAAGGTGTATTTTCTCGGGGCCGGGGTTCAACCGGCGGCAATGAGGTTGAGGGCCGAGCCAGCCTTGAACCACTCTATCTGCACCGCTGAATAGGTGTGATTCAGCTCTGTAGTGAAGGAGGAGCCGTCGGCATGAGTCACCTCCATTTTAAGAGGTTTTCCCGGAGCAAAATCACCCAGGCCGCAGATGGCGACACGGTCGTCCTCATGGAATTCGTCGTAAGCCGACGGATTGGCGAAGGTGAGCGCCAGCATCCCCTGTTTCTTCAGATTCGTCTCGTGAATGCGGGCGAAACTTTTGACTATAATGGCAATCCCCCCTAGGTGCCTCGGCTCCATGGCGGCATGTTCGCGGGAGGAGCCTTCGCCGTAGTTCTCATCGCCGATAACCACCCACTGTTGGCCACGCTTTTTGTAGTCCCTTGCAATGTCACTGTAACGAACGCTCGTCTCACCGCTGACGATATTCTTCCCCACTCCAGTCTCGCCGGTGAAAGCGTTGATGGCGCCGATGAAAAGATTATCCGAAAGGTTGTCGAGATGTCCCCGAAGCCTAAGCCACGGCCCCGCCGGTGAAATGTGATCAGTGGTGCACTTGCCTTCAGCTTTTATCAGGATCGGCATATCTTCAGGGTCAGCGCCGCTCCACGGCTCAAACGGCGTCAGCATCTGTAGCCGCTCACTCAGTTCGTCCATGGCCACGTCAACGGCGCTACGGTCCTCAGGCGGCGCCACAAATCCTTCCTCCCCGCGCTCGAAACCGTTGACCGGAAGCTCTTCTCCCGCAGGCGGCTCCAGCAAAACCTCCTCCCCATCTTCGTTCACGAGAGTATCAGTGAGAGGATTGAAAGAAAGCCTCCCACCGAGCGCCATGGCGGTGACAAGTCCAGGCGAGCCGATGAAGGCGTGGGTGGCGGCGTTGCCGTCGTTGCGGCGGGCGAAGTTGCGGTTGAAGGAACTGATGATGGTATTCTTCTCTCCCTCCACCTTGTCCAGCCGGTTCCACTGTCCGATACACGGCCCGCAGGCGTTGGCCAGGACGACGGAGTCGATGCCCTTGAGCGACTCCATCTGCCCGTCCCGCTCGATGGTGGCGCGCACCTGCTCGGAGCCCGG
>DCAL01000062.1:2585-7488 GCA_002311975.1 Fidelibacterota bacterium UBA1134
CTCATCGGGGTAATCTTTCTCTTTTACCTCCGCCGCCAGTTCAGAAATAGGACGGGCGAGATCGGGCGTGAACGGCCCCACCACGTGAGGCTCCAGCGTTGCGAGATCGATTTCGATAACCTGATCATAGTACTGCTCGGGATTATCATAAACTTCAGTATCTCCCCACAGATCATCGCCCAGCAATTGAGCAAGATCAGCCACTTGAGCTCGGCCCGTGGCGCGCAGGTAGGCAGCCATCTTTTCGTCAAAGGGGAAGACAGAGGTAGTAGCGCCGATCTCAGCTCCCATGTTACAGATGGTCCCCTTGCCGGTGCACGAGATGGATTGCGTCCCCTCGCCGAAGTATTCCACAATCCGGCCGGTCCCCCCTTTCACCGTCAGGATGCCCGCCAGTTTGAGTATCACATCTTTTGGCGAAGTCCACCCGCTCAGAGCGCCGCTGAGCTTCACACCTATGACGCCGGGCCACGATAGTTCCCACGGCATACCGGTCATGACGTCCACCGCGTCCGCCCCGCCTACGCCGATGGCGATCATACCGAGACCTCCGGCATTGGGCGTGTGCGAATCGGTCCCCACCATCATCCCTCCGGGAAAGGCATAGTTCTCCAAAACCACCTGATGGATAATGCCGGAACCGGGCTTCCAGAAACCCAATCCATACTTCTGTGAGACGGATTTCAGAAAGTTATAAACTTCACTATGATCATAGTTAGCCTGTTTAAGATCATCCGATGCTCCAAGCTGTGCGCGGATGAGATGATCGCAATGCACTGTGGACGGCGCCGCTGTATCCGATCGCCCCGCCTGCATGAATTGCAGCAGCGCCGTCTGTGCCGTTACATCTTGGAGTGCCACGCGGTCGGGACTAAAATTAACGTAAGTATCCAGCTGCTTCGGCGGCGCCTCAAGCGGTTCATAGAGATGTGCGAATAAGATCTTTTCGGCAAATGTGAGAGAGCGACCTGTCAGTCTCTTCCCCTGCTCCACCTTCTCACCATAAGAACGATACACCGTCTCAATCATGTCCAAGTCTTTGATCGTCATACTCATAATCTACTGGTTTCTTTCAGTTAAGTTTTGAACGAACTTCCTGCCATGGAACCGCAATCAAAAAGAAAAGTTTACCTGCAAAGATACGGTTGAAAATTACATGTGGCGGTACGAAATTTCAAATCCATTCAGACCGGAGCATCACTTATCTACGAGCTTTCATTATCAATAGAATATAGCCGCCCCTCGCGGATGCTGAACGCCGTCTCTCTGACACTCGCGCTGTGCTCCTTTCTGGCCGGTCAATCGTGGACTGTTTTTGAGAGCAGCACATCGAGATTAACACTCTCGATAGAGAATCCTTCTGAGGGTGAGTCCTATTACTTGGAGGAGTTGCGCTGGAAAATTGGACTGCCCCAGAAATCTTTACCGAGGATTGTGGTCAACTCAATGGAGTCGCGTCCTTTCCGCCCATCGCCCCGCCACCCTTCTAAGTTCAATCCGGCGAATCAAGCTGTGCAGTGGGAAAGACTCGACCGCTACCGTGATCTTCACGTTGGTATTCTGAAGTTCACGCCGCTGATCAAAAGAGGCGGTGAACTTCGTCTGGTGACAAAGGCGATTGTAACACTCTATTTTCCGCAGGCACGGACGCTACCGCTGAGAACGGGGCAAGCCGAAGCTCTCCTCTATGGTCACGCCATAGTTAACTGGCCTGAAGCAAAAGGGTGGCTGCAGCGCCCGCTTCAATTGAGAAAACCGGTAAGACATGAATCAGTGAGCGGCCAGTGGTATCGCTTCCCCGTGCCCAAGGACGGCATGTATAAAATCACGGCCGCCACCCTCCAAACCGCCGGCATCGATATTACAACTCTCGATCCCTTCGCCCTGCGCATGTTCACCAATCCGAAGGGAGGCCGGCCCATGTCGCACGAGATCGGTGCAGCTGTGACGGAAAATCTGATAGAAATCACTTTCAAGGTAAAGGGTGCGTCCGACGGCGTTTTCCACGAAGGAGACGAAATTATTCTCTACGGACACGGTCCCGCAGGCTTCGACGTCTCCGAAAGCAATGAAGTTATCTATACACAAAATCCTTACGCCAACGACAACATTTACTGGCTCAACATTCCCGACGATCCCGATGTGGAGGGAAAACGGATTACCGTGGAAGACGTGGAAGCGCAGAATCCGGTCTCGCTGGATTACGGTCTCGCCTATCGGCACGATGAAGAGGATATCGAGAATCCGTTTGAGTCCGGACTTCTGTGGGTAGGCGCCGGCGTTCCCAGAGGTCAGACAGTAGCTACGGTGCTGAGCCTGCACCATCCTAAACGGGACATTGAGGCAACACTTGATCTTTCGCTCTTCGGCGGCACCTCCAGCGATTCAGAAGACCGCCCCACCCACTTCGCCAGAATCTATCAGAGAAGTTTCCGCGATACGCTGCTGATCACGAAATCGTGGACTGGACTCTCGCTGCGCAGTTTTTCAACCACTCTGGAGGGATCGCTTTTGCGCGACGGCCCCAACAATTACATCGTCTATGAGAACGCATCCGGTGACGCCGCATCCAAGATTTTCCTCGACTGGACAACAGTGAAGTACGGACAGGAGCTGGTATGGGAAGGCGCACCGTTCGAGTTCTGGGCGCCGTCGAATGTGAGTGTCGCCAGGTTCGCTGTGGCGCAGGTCAACTCCGATGTGGATGTGTGGGACGTATCAGACTTCACGGCTCCCATTGAGGAGACCATCGTGCTCAGCGGCAACACCGGCTTCTTCGAGAAACTCCTGTCTGAAGATGAACAGGAACGATTCATAGTCTTCAACGAAAAGAAGATTCCAGAGATCAACGATGTCACTCATGCGGCGGATCACTCCTTCACCACCCTGCGCAGGGAGTTATACCCCGTTGATCACATTATCATCGCTCCACACGATTTTGCGGCGGCGGCGGAAAAACTGAGGAGCCATCGCAAGAACTCTATCGTGGCTCCGCTAACAGCAATCTACGACGAATTCTCCGGCGGAACGCAAGATCCTCTCGCACTGCGCTACTTCCTGAAGTGGACAAAGGAGAAATGGCGCAATCCGGCTGACGGCTCTTTTCCCAGCTACATCCTTCTTTTGGGGGATGGAGATTACGACTATCGCAACTTGTCACAGAATTCACACAATATGGTACCAACATTTCAGTCTGAGCGGACGTTCAGTACTTCATCGGACGATCGTTTTGCCTATCTTGATGGCAATACCCCTGAAATGGCTATCGGCCGGTTTCCGGCTGTTTCGCAGGCTGACGCCGAAAACATGGTAGACAAGACAATCGCTTACGAGAGCGATCCTGATATGGGTCTCTGGCGGCGGCGGATAACCCTCATCGCTGACGATTTCGCCCGCCCCAATTTTGGTTCTATCGAGCTGACGCACACGAAGAACAGTGAGGCAATAGCGGAGATGATTCCGAAAACGCTTGAGACGCACAAAATCTATATGGAGGAGTTTCCGGCGGTAAACGACGGATCACAGTACGGCGTCACCAAGCCGGGCGCCACAGAGGCGCTGTTCGATGTGCTGGAGCAAGGTACGGCGCTGGTAAACTATATCGGCCACGGCTCGGCCTATCAGTGGGCACAGGAAGGACTGCTCTCATCGGCGCGGGGAGACCTTGCATCCATCAACACGGGCATGAAGCTCCCGATCTGGATCGCCGCTACCTGCAGCTGGGGACGGTACGACCGCGTGGAAGGCAGCGCCATGTCTGAAGATATCCTGCGGGACGCGGAGAACGGCGGCGTCGCGATTATCAGCACAAACGGGCTTATCACCTTTTCCGCCAACAGGAACTTTATCCTGAATCTATTCGGCAGCTTCTTCCCCGAAGAGAGCGTGAGCAGCCTGTCGCTGGGCGCCATCTACAGCTCCATCAAGGATGGCTCAGCAGGCAGTGAAATGTTCCACCTGTTCGGAGATCCAGGACTGACAATCGCGTTGCCGTCGGATACGGTAACGGTGAGCGCCGTCTCGCCGGATACACTTGTAGCGCTGGAGACCGGCAGCTACTCGGGCACCGCCACGGCTGACGCCCCTGCCCAGGGAGAAGGATTCATTGTTATCTATGACGCCGACCGCACAGTCTCACGCATCTATGAACACCAAGACTACGAGGAAGAAATAACCTACACACTGCTGGGCCGTACCCTTTTTCGCGGTCTCCTCCCTTACGCCGGAAGGCTGTTTCAAGGTGAATTCATCCTCCCTAAAGATATCAACTATGCTACGACGGACGGCCGCCTCACCGTCTATCTTCACGGCAATGCCGGCGGTAATCTCTGGCAGGGGCTCGGCATGAAGGGCGGCCTTGTCTTGGCCGGCGGTTCTACAAATCCCCTCGATTCCGATGGTCCCCTCATCTCTTTTTCCTCCGGCGAGAGGAGCGTCGAATGGGGTGATCATATTCCGGAGGGCGGCGAACTGACCGTCATCCTCTCCGACCCGCTGGGCATTAACATTACTGAAGAGGTCGGTCACGCCATTCGCGTCTGGTTCGACGACGACGAAAACAACGCCAGCAACATTACGAATCGATTCGTCTATGACGCAGGAAGTTACAGCAGCGGATCCCTCGCCTTTCCCCTGCGGGATATCCCCAAGGGTGAGTCCCACATCACGGTAGAAGCATGGGATAATGCCAACAATTCCAGTCAGAAGTCCGTTTCATTCCATATTACGGCCGATGAGGAACTGCGTCTCACCAACGTCTTCAACTACCCTAACCCTTTTAGCGACAGGACTCAATTCGGCTTCGAGGTGAACAGGGAGGCTGAAGTCACCATCAAGATATTCACGCTGGCGGGCGTACTGGTGAAGGTGATAGAGCCCATGGGAAGCTACTTCGGTTATTCAT
>DCAL01000062.1:7552-7963 GCA_002311975.1 Fidelibacterota bacterium UBA1134
ATTTTGAGGATGATATCGCTAATGGCGCCTATCTCTACCAGATGACGGCGGTGCCGGTGGACGGCGGCAAGAAGGCGAAGCATGTGGGGAAGGTGGCGAAGTACAGGTAATTCTTGGCGGGATGCGAGCGAAGTTTTCAGAATGACAGTCTGCGAGCGACTAAAGCCGCCAGCCTGCCCCGACCGTTAACGGGATTCAGGGACAAGTTCCGTGTCGTTGTCAAGAAGGATTATAGAATGATCTTCTCTTTTGATAAGGACAATATCTACTGACTGAGGATCGGTCACAGAAAAGATATCTACCGGAACCTGGAGATCTGAACAGGAAGTGCCCCCCTCTGTGTAGGCTCTATCCATCAGCTTCTCCCACCTTCAACCCCCCCACAAACGGCTCCATCTGATCCCACGTAAA
>DCAL01000062.1:8069-8396 GCA_002311975.1 Fidelibacterota bacterium UBA1134
TCTCCTTCGCGGTAACCGGCGTATCGGATGAAATCTTCCGCTTCTGAAGCAGTCGTTCGATGAGTGTCTCGGGAGGGTGTGCTTCATAAATCTCCGCCTCTGCCTCCTCGATAATTTCCTTGCTCACCCCCTTCTTGAAAAGTTCATTCCTGAGCGACTGAGATCCCAAACACTTGTTCTTCACTCTATCCCGCGCGAAGACAGCGGCGAACTCCCTGTCGTCAAGATAACTTTTCTCCTTCAATTCCCCAATTATCTGCTCTACCGGTTCCCTCTCCCACCCTTTCCGGATCAGGCGGTCACGCATCTCCTTTACGCTGCGGGGAC
>DCAL01000062.1:8565-8887 GCA_002311975.1 Fidelibacterota bacterium UBA1134
CGAATCTTCTGCAGTTCCTCCGAATCGACGACACTCTCGAGCTCTTCATCGCTGAGACAATCGCCAACGTGGATTGCTTTCTTCATAAAAACGCCCTCAGACACACTGAAGGCGAATTCACCATTGATGAAGATGGAGCGCCGATCGGGGCGATTCACATTGACTCTGATGTCGGTTACTTCATTCTTTTTCGCCATCCTCCTCCACTTCCATGCCGAGGAAAGCTTTCACCTCGCTCTCGATCTTTTCACGGATGTCGGTGTACTCCTTCAGATAGACCTTCACGTTTTCCCGCCCCTGTCCGATTTTCTCGTCGCCGTAC
>DCAL01000012.1:0-2076 GCA_002311975.1 Fidelibacterota bacterium UBA1134
GGTCCGACCTTAGAACCCGGTCCCGGGATGAAATTGATAACGCCATCTGGAATACCCGCTTCCTGGAAAAGTTTCATCAAATAGTAGGCAGGGAAGACAGCGCTGGAGGCCGGCTTCCAGAGTGAAACGTTGCCCATAAGGACGGGAGAGGTAGGGAGGTTCCCGGCGATAGAGACAAAATTGAACGGCGTCACCGCAAAGACGAAACCTTCCAGCGGTCTGTACTCTGTCCGGTTTTGTGTTGGCTCGGGAGAGTACATGGGCTGATGATCGTACAGTTGCTTGGCAAACCACGGATTGAAGCGGTAGAAGTCAATAAGCTCGCAGGCGGCGTCTATCTCTGCTTGAAAGGCGTTCTTGCTTACATTCAGCATGGTTGCAGCATTGATGAGATCGCGATACGGACCCGCCAGAAGATCGGCCATTGTGAGAAAAATCGCTGACCTGTCTTCCAGCGAACTCCGTGACCAGTCTTGCCAGGCCGCCTTTGCGCTCTCTATTGCCAGATTGACTTCAGCCTTGCCCGCTTTGTGGTATCGCGCCAGGATGTGCTGATGATTGTGAGGTATAACACAGTCGGTGAGGTTACCGGTTCGCACCTCTTTGCCGTTGATAATAAGAGGGATCTCAATTTCGGTGGTCTGGAGTTTCTTGAGTTCTTCCTTTAGACTGGCACGTTCACCAGAACCCGGTTCATACGATTTGACTGGTTCGTTTACTGGTTTTGGAACGGCAATGTTTGCACTGGTCATAGTCTTAATAGACCTCAAAAAGATAGTTTCTTCGGAATCAAATGATAATCGAATTTAGGAGAGGGGAGAGTTGGCAAGCAAGAGAAAGACGATAGAATACTCAATGAGGCTTCTTCCCTCAGCCGAATCTGACGGCTGTTACACCAATCCTAAAGTAATCGGACTACTTCTTGTGAGCAACGCAGAGGTGAATACTCCCCAATCCGCCAATCTCCCTTTGCTTTTAAATAGAAGTCGGATCATTCTGACGATTCGTTTTCACCATGGGCCGGCGGTAAGACGAAGTCTCTCTCCATCAACCTGAAACCGGACCATTCCATACCGAGGTTCTCGTATGTTTTCTGCGCTAGACTGTTTTCATCGTGTACATAGAGACGAAGACCGCGGACGGCATTGTCTTTCCGGGCCAGTTCTGTTATATGCTCATGAAGAGCCCGATAGATACCCCGTCTCCTGAACTCCGGCTTCACATAGACACTCTGGATCCACCACATGACACCGTTGCGCCAATCGGTGAATTCGGTGGTGATCATCACCTGACCAACTATTTCGCCATCCAGTTCTGCCAACGAATAGAATCCTTGCTCAGGTAAAGTAAGGAATCTCGTCACGCCGGTCGTCAGGGTCTCCTCATCGAGCGTACGATGCTCGCTCTCCTCTGCCAGAGCTCGGTTGAATGCCACGATCTTCGGGACGTCATCTTTCCCTGCCTTGTGAATTGTGATCATGAAGATACCTCGTTGATGAATGACAAGTCTCAGCTCAATCCAATCCCAATCCGAGCGTTGCCGTCACGAATTATTGGATGTAGATCATGAATGTTCAAGGACTTATATCTGAGGCGGAAGCTGTCGGGCGCTTGTAACACGGCAACGATATCTATCTGCTCAGGAAGTACACGGTATATGATGCGGTAGGGCGGTTCCATGATTTCTCTGATATCGTCTTGACTGTATTCCGGAACTTGCCTACCCGAATGAAGGAAACTCCTATATGCTTGGACCGATTTGTTATCTTGTCGATGACGCTCTTAGCGTAAATTGGAGAATCAGCGGAGATATATTCATAGATAGAGGTAAGTTGCCCTATCGCGTGAAAAGTCCAGCGGACCGTCAATCTTGCAATCCGATCCGGGAACGGACTTCTTGAACATCCACGGTGCGACCTGCCGTGCTGTCGTCTAATCCAGCCTGGATAGTCTGGTGCACATATATTTTACACATTAGATTGTCCCACGTTGCATCCTGCGACAGTTCATCGACAATGCGGCGAGTTTCTCTCTTTATATCAAAATCCTCCATCTCAGTCATCTCCTCTGGTATCG
>DCAL01000012.1:2140-34618 GCA_002311975.1 Fidelibacterota bacterium UBA1134
CGAAAATAACTCTTCAGCACAATGATTTGCAAACTCATTGTTCTGACGGTAGTCTTCGATGTTCAAACCCTTCCTGATTCACAGTGAGCTAATACCATGTCAAGATTCACACCAGCCCCAATCCAAGCGCCGCGGAGAGGATTATAAGTGTAACGGCAACAAATCTCTGGATGTGGATCATGGTCACTTTCTCGACCAACCGCTTTCCGAGGAATGCACCGACGAAAGCAGCCAGAGATCCCGCCAAGACAAGTTTCCCATTCTCCAATCCTAAGATAGAGAAATTGACGCCGTAGACGGTGAGACGGGTGATGTCGACCATGCAAGCGATAGTGACACCCGTACCGATGAACTGTTCCTTTGTGAGCCCCGCGTTGGCGAGAAAGGAACTCCGCATGGCGCCTTGGTGTCCGGAAAGTCCGCCGAACAGGCCGCTTAGAACACCGCCCAACGGCAATAGACTGACGCTGAACTCAAGATTTTGAAACATGGGGAGCACTTCAATCAGTACGAAAAGGGCTATGAGGATGGCGATTAGAAGTTTGACCCATTCCACCTCGAACTGTCTGGCGAGCCAAGTGTAAGTTACCGCAGGGGGAAGACTGGAGATGTGCGTCAGAATCCAGGCTCCCATGGCGGCAGAAACGATTGCAGGTAAACCGAATTTTGTCACTATGTCGTCGCGCCGATGCTTGCCGAAGAGTGATAGTTTGAAGAAGTTATTTGCCAAGTGAATAACAGCTGTGGCCGCCACCGCCACCTGCATGGGAAAGAAAATCGCCATGACGGGCATGAGAAGAGAACCGAGGCCGAAGCCAGAGAACAGCGTCAGCCCCGAAGCAAACAGAGCAACCAGTGAGACGATGATGTATTCCATAGGGACTTGATATGACGGATTGTCACGGACCTGTCAGATTGGGAAAAACATGGGAGTGCATCTCCATCCGACAGACTCCTGTCAACTTTTTGAATTCCTCAATCAAGTAGTTCAAGCACTCGATCTGGCGGCCGTCCCAGAACTGCCCGGTCTCCCCTTACCGCAATGGGGCGCTCGATCAGCTTTGGATGCGCTGCCATCTGATGAAAAAGTTCATCGTCGTCTTCCAGTTTCTCCTTGAGACTGAGCTCTTTATAATCGGCCTCGCGTCTGCGGATAAACTCCTTCGGGCGAAGCCCCATCATTAGAGCCAGTGCCTTCAAGGTGGTTGCATCAGGAGGCATCTTCAGATACTCCACGATCTGAGGTTCCACTCCCTTATCTCTGAGAATCTTCACGGATTCCCGGCTCTTTGATCAGCGCGGGTTATGATAGATGGAAATATTGCTCATGCGGTTCCTCCTTAAAGTAATGTACAGTTTTAATGGATTGATTCGGGGTCCAATTTATTCCAGCCCGGTGAAAATTACTTCATCTGAAAAACTCATATTCTCGGCCCGGTTTGTCGTGCCAGTTGCGGTGTACTTGTGAGTGCTGAGATTCAGATTGACAAGTCGTTTGCCGAACAGTAACTTCCAAGCCTCCTGAGGATTCCGAGGAAGGGGAAATCATATAAATTCGCCAGTCTCATTAACGTGAGTAAAGTAAAGAACAGCTTTCGCCCAAGAGGGTGGGTCTCTGGTGACCTCGCCATTGATCTGGGTACGGCCAATACGCTCATCTGGCTTCAGGGCAAAGGGGTGGTGATCAATGAACCGTCAGTTGTTGCCCGGGGAATCAACGATGGGGTTATAATTGCAGTGGGAAATGAAGCCAATGAGATGGTGGGCAAGACTCACCAGGCCATAGAGACGATTAGACCTCTGAAAGATGGCGTCATTGCCGATTTCCAGATGACTGACGGACTGCTGCAAGGATTCGTCAGGAAGATTCGATTGAATCGGCTAGCCCGCCCCAGAATGGTCATCTGTGTTCCCAGCGGCGTCACAGAGGTGGAGAGGCGTGCTGTAAAGGATTCTGGTGAAAGAGCCAATGCACGTGAGATATACCTTATTGAGGAGCCCGTGGCGGCGGCCATCGGCATCGGCCTCGATATCAGCAAACCCGTGGGTAATATGATTGTAGATATTGGCGGTGGTACTACAGAGATTGCTGTCATTGCTCTTAACGGTGTAGTAACGAAGGAGACGATCAGGGTGGCCGGAAGGGCCATGGATAAGGCAGTCGTTTCGTGGTTCCGCAATGAACACAAGCTCGAGATCGGCAAGCCGACCGCGGAGAAGATCAAAATTTCTGTCGGTACTGCCATGCGGATGAATGATCAGCCAATTACCGTAAAGGGGCGGGATATGGTTTCCGGTATTCCGAAAACGGTGGATATTTCCGCCGATGAACTACGGCAAGCCCTTAAGGATACAGTGGCACAAATCGTTGACGCGGTGAAAAGAACTCTTGAGAAGACACCTCCGGAACTATCCGTCGATATTCTTGACCGCGGCATCATCCTCACGGGCGGGTCGGCACTCCTGAAAGGGCTGGATCAAAACATCCGTGAGAGAACGGACTTGGCGGTAAACGTTTCTGAGTCTCCTCTTCTGGATGTCGTCAGAGGGACAGGCATGGTCCTCAGTGATATCAAGAAATATGCCGATGTTCTCATGTGATTTTTTTTGATGAGAAGGTTTTTCGATCTCTTCTATGAGAGAAGAGATTATTTTTCACTCTTCCTCGCTGTCGTCATTTCAATCTTCCTTCTCTCTGCCAGTGAATCCCCAGAAGCTCGAATAATCCAGGGGAAAGTTAACAGCGTCTTCTCCGTCCTCTACCGGCCCGTCCTTTGGGTAAAGGGAATTAGTGAAGTGAGACAGGAGAATCAACTGCTGCGGGAAAAGGCAATGCAGTTGGCGCTTTTGAACAGTTCACTTATGAGCTATAAAGAAGAGAATGAGGAGCTCCGCAAAATGCTGGGTTATGAACGAATCAGTCGATATGAGTTGGTTCCCGGCAAGGTTATCAATAAAGGAATCGCACCGCTGATTTCGTCTGTCACCATCGATGTAGGCAGCGAGCACGGAATCGGGATAGATTTTGCCGTTGTAAGTACAGACGGTGTTGTCGGCAAGACTGTCTCAGTAGGAAAGAAAATATCCGTTGTTCAATTGATGACCGACTACAATTTCCGTATAAGTGTAAAGCTCGGGAAATCCGCAACGACTGGCATTCTGCGCTGGAAGGGTGCTGATACGTTTGAGGTGTGGGGAATTCCCAAAGCGGTAGATATAGAAATCGGCGAACGGATTGTCACTTCCGGTTTCAGTGATATTTTCCCCGAGAACTCCCCGGTAGGATTGGTTACCGGTGTAAGAGAGCGCTCGGATATGCTGCATAAGATCGTTGTGGCGAAAGCATCCACCGATTTTACGGCACTCCAGCACCTGTTTGTTATCATGAAGGCAGCAGAATGAACTGGCGACATCCCGCCCTTGGGGCTGTAGCTGTTTTTCTGGTTCAGTTTTTCCTCTCAGAGTACCTGACTATCCAACGGATCCGCCCCGATTTTCTCCTCATTTATGTCATGTATGTGGCATTGAGGAATGGGAGCACGCAGGGAGTCATCTACGGCTTTGCTCTCGGCATTTTTGAAGATTTTCTCAGTGCTGGATCGCTCCTCGGCTTGGCACCTCTGACTAAATCCATCACAGGTTTCCTGATCGGAAGATTACGGGGAAAGTTCAGCCGCATGAATCCTTTCGTATTTCACCTTGCTTGGGTAGCTGTAGCACTGTTGCATTTCGTTGTGTACATCTATGTCTCCTATCAAAGTGTTTATGAAATCTCTCAGCTTCTTTTCTGGCAGACGTGGATTCTGATGGCGGCATACACGTTCGTTTTTATCGGCATCATGCAGATCATTCTCCCCTTTCATCGCATTTATCCAGACGATAAGCTGGCATAGGTTCCAATGCTGAAGAGTGAAATATATGTCCCGGCTGGAAAAAGGAATGTTGCTTACGGTGTGGCGGTCGTTGTATTTGCTCTTCTAATCACTAAGTTTTTCATTCTTCAAATCTATCGGCATGACAGGCTTTTTGAGCAGTCGGAATATAATCGCGTCCGCCCCATCACCGCCTATGCTCCTCGAGGGAAAATCTTGGATAGAAACGGGAATATTCTGGTAGCCAATCGGTCGGTCTATACGATCTCTGTTATCAGAGACGAAATAGCAGAAGAATATCAGGAGTTAAAGATTATTGCCGACTATCTTGAAATGACCAGCGCCGAAGTACATCATAATCTTAATAAGTACCACAGAGGCCGCTTCCTTCCGGCCCGTATCGCACGCGATGTTCCCATAGAGAGATTAAGTCTGGTGGAAGAACACAAGAATCAACTTCCCGGCGTTATCTATTCTGAGTTCCCCGTCCGTTTCTATCCCGAACTGGAGAAAGTCAGAGCTTCACACATGCTCGGTTATCTGCGCGAGATTAACCGTAACCAACTTGGGAATTCCGATTATCTACCGGGCGATTTTATTGGTGCTCAGGGAGTAGAGAAAGAGTTTGAATCGGTGCTTCGCGGGGAGAAAGGCACCTATTTTCAACAGGTGGATGCGTACGGTAGACAAGTCGGTACTGTCAAAGAGAGACCTCCTATTCCGGCTATACCCGGCGAAGATATCCGGCTGACAATCGACAAGAATCTCCAAGGAGATGTTGAACATATTCTGGAGGGCAAAATTGGGTCGGCAGTTGTTCTTGATGCTGTGAAGGGTGAGGTGCTGGCTATGGTGAGCAAGCCGGACTATCCACTGGAAGATTTTGCCGGTTTCATGGAAGCTGATGTGTGGGCAAAATACACGAATGATAGTAACAAGCCGCTCCTGAACCGAGCCGTACAGGGCATATATCCTCCTGGTTCAGTTATGAAGCTCATCACCGCCATTACCGCTCTCGAGGAAGGATTGGTGGATCCCAGCAAGACTATCTCTTGTACAGGAACTTATCACTACGGTGATCGAGATTATCGCTGTTGGAGAGAGATAGGCCATGGAAGCGTGAATCTTTCGAAAGCAATCGTAGAATCTTGTAACATTTACTTCTATCAGCTTGTTCAACAGATCAAGCTCGATTCGTGGCATCGTTATGCAACGATGTTTGGGTTTGGTCAGAAGACAGGGGTGGAGGTGTCGGAGGAACATGACGGCATTGTTCCCAACACAACTTTCATGGACAGAAAATACGGAAAGCGCGGTTGGACAAAGGGCTATCTCCTGAACATGGCCATTGGTCAGGGTGACATCCTGGCAACCCCGCTTCAGATGGCGCAATTTGTGGCATTGCTGGCCACCAAAGGAGAAGTCCCAAATCTCACTCTTGTTCAAACGAAGAGTGAGTCAAATATCGAGAGGATACGCGACCGTCTGTTTCTTAAGCAATCTACGTGGTCAAGAATTCGCCGCATGATGTTTGACGTAGCAAACAGCAGCCACGGAACAGCGTACAGCCCCGGTCTTGCCGGTTCAAATGTTAATTTTTTTGGCAAGACAGGATCGGCCCAGAATCCCCACGGTGAAACGCATGCCTGGTTTGTAGGATTCGCCGAAAAAGGCTCTCAGAAGATTGCTTTGGTGGTCTTGGTGGAGCACGGCGGTATGGGCGGTTCTGCGGCAGCGCCTTTGGCCGCTCGTATTGTTCGCGATTACTTTCAACGTGAATACGATCAATTGACACTCAGATGATTCCATTTGCCTCAAAGCTGGGACAGGCATCCATCAGGTGGCTGTTCATCGGGTTCATATTGACAGGCTTCGGTTTGCTGGCGCTCTACAGTATAGCTTCTAACGCGGCTGAAATCTCTCTGTCATCCAGGTTTGCAAAACATGCTCTCTGGATTATTCCTTCACTCTTGATCTTTGTTGTCTGCTTCTATTCCTCAACGAAGATCATTCACAAGTACGCTTATGTTACTTTTGGGCTGGGACTCGGTGCATTGCTGATTCCTTTTCTTACGGGTACTGTAGCGGGGACTCATAGATGGATCTCTCTGGGAAGCGTCAGTTTTCAGCCGTCCGAGCCGATTAAGTGGTTCTTGGTAATCGCCCTGGCGAGGTATCTGTCGGACTACAATCTTGAAATGAAGAAAATTTATTCGCTGGCTTTTCCTATCATAATTGCGCTTATTCCAGCAGCTGTTATTCTGAGACAGTCCGATCTCGGCTCTGCGATCATCGTACTCACTCCCGTTATTCCCATGCTCTTCTGGGTTGGTGCCAAACCTGTCCACCTGTTTTTACTTCTGGCTCCCATACTCAGTATTGTGACAGCGTTCAACTACTACTCATTCACGCTGTGGATTATCATTCTGGCCGTTATTCTTTATCGATCCCGACCGACACTAAGGGTTGGTCTTACCAATTTTTTTGGCAATATCTTTGTCGGTCTTCTAACACCGTATCTCTGGGGTCAGCTGAAGCCTTATCAGCAGGAAAGAGTCCTGGTGCTCTTCGATGTCTCGCGCGATCCCAAGGGTGCCGCTTATCAAGTGATTCAATCACAGACAGCTATCGGCTCCGGGGGCTTCTGGGGAAAGGGCTGGGGTAATGGAACTCAGACACATCTTAAGTTCCTGCCGGAACAGGAGACAGACTTCATCTTCTCAGTCATAGGTGAAGAATTCGGATTTGTAGTCGTTTGTCTGATACTCGGTTTGTTTGCGTTCCTTGTACTGGATCTGATCCGGTCAGCATACAGAACCAGCGAACGTTTCCCAAGCCTCATCCTGATTGGGATAGCCACACTTTTCCTCTCTCACGTCTTTGTGAATGTGGGGATGACGGTGAATCTTCTACCGGTGAAAGGGTTGCCGCTCCCGTTTCTCAGCTACGGAGGAACTTTTCTTCTGTCGTGTTACGCCATGCTGGGGCTTGCCATGAATATGTCAGTGGAGTCCTATGAATGATTGCGAGAGAAACCTGACCAAAACCAGAACAAGTTCTCAGGTCCGAAAACTGTTGATAATTACCGTCGATAAGTGTAACTTTTGCGGTCTTTTTTTCTGAGGTTGGAGTCTGTTTACTGATCACATTATGGTAATTCGTACAGTACGCGTACTGTCTTTTATGCTCATCTTGCTGGGTGTGGCGCACGCTTTGAACCCTGCCTCTCCAGCTAATCCACCGCAGAAAGAGCGTCAGGCACGGACGAAAAAGACTCCCAGTTCGCAGAGTGGGCAGACTGCCAAGTTAGAACAGCGGGTAGCAACTTTGGAGACTCAGTTGAACCAACTCATGGGCATTGTGATTCCGGATGTGGAAAACGCTCTCAATGCCATTGTTTCTTCGAAGGCACAGTCAGACAGTGCTACCATTATGGTCATCAATCGCATCAATACGCTTCAGAATAAGATTAAGATTCTGGAAGACAAGGCTGCTTATTCAGACAGCAGTAACTTGCAGATCCTGCACCAGCTCATGATGATAGAGAATAAGATCGTTACGCTGACAAAGAGCTTCAATGAACTCTACAGCATGCGAACAAGTAAAGTGGGGGGTAGAGCAGGCAGTATAAGCTCAGATGACTTCAAGCGCAGCTATGTGAAGGCTCTCAGCCACTATCAGGACGGTGACTTTCACAAAGCTATTGAAGGTTTCTCTGCTTTGGTTGGTATCGATCCAAATCACAAGTTGTCTGATAACAGCCAATACTGGCTGGGTGAAGCTTTTTATTCATTGAAGAATTACAGACGAGCAGTTCTGGAGTTTCAGAAAGTCTTCCAGTTTGCGGAAAAGGACAAGTGGGACGATGCCCAGATAAAACTCGGTATCTGTCATCAAAAAATGGGCAATATGGACAAAGCCCGCGATGAGTTTCAGAAACTTCTCGACCGATATCCTGACAGTGAGTATACCCAGAGGGCGCAACAGTATCTCCGTCAGCTGTAATTATCTTAGTTCATTTGTGACCGGATAGGAGAGAGTAAAATGTCACGAAAAATCTATTTTCTGGTATCTGAGATTATCCCCTTTTCAGAAACTAGCGATCTGGCACATTTTGCCAGATATGTGCCCATAAGACTGCAGGAGCACAAACATGACATCAGGCTGACGTCGCCGAAGTACGGATTCATCAGCGAAAGAAAGTACACGCTCAGAGAGGTGATCAGACTGCGCGAGATTGAATGTGAAATGAATGGCGATGTTGTGATGGCTTCAGCAAAGTCGGCGTTCATTCCTAAGACGCGAGTGCAGGTCTACTTCATGGAGCACCCTGACTGGTTTCAGCCGTTGAATCCATTGTTGTATAAATCGAGGAATGGTCGTCCTTTGAGTGATAATGATGAAAGGTTTGCGTTTTTCAGCAAAACGGCGCTATGTATGTTGACGCACCTTTTCTGGAGTCCGGATGTCATCTTATGCAACGACTGGCAATCGGCATCAGTACCGATAGTGTACAAGCAGCTTTTTGCTGATAAGGATTTCTACAAAGGCATCAAGACGGTCCAACTTCTTCACAGCTTGGATGACTACGCTCAAGTTTCAGCCGGAATCTATGACAAACTGGGAGTCAAAGTAGAAAGTTCCGGCGGTGACGNNGGGGAGAGTAGGAATTCTCTTGTAGTAGCATGTCAGTCAGCCGATCTTGTGATCACCATTGATCGTCCCGGCTCCGAAATCTCAAAGGAACTTTCCACTCATCCGGACTTTGAATCCACATACAAAGATGTAGAGGCAAAGTTAAGAGCGGTTTCTATGAAAGATGCTTCAGAGGAAAACTGTAGAGCAGCAGCAGACGAGATAAACACTTATATTGAAGAGCTTTTTGCCTGAAACTTTCCCGTTTCACTTATAGTCTCACCTTGACCAAATACATCTACAAATCTCACAAGCTGACTGTTTTTCTGTTCATTCTTGCCCCATATTTCTTTGCTTGTACGGATGAGGCGTTCGTGACAGAGTTGGGTGAAGACACCTTTTTGCATCCATACGATACTTCAACTACCGAAATTGTTTTCAGGACATACCAGATCCCTCCCACACTGGGCGGGCATGGAGATCTCTACTTTGGCAAGAAAAGTGTCTATCAGATGCCTTTGACCCTCTTCAAAGTTGCCACATTTTCGGAATTGATAACGTCATCCATGCTGGTGGACAGCGCTCATTTTGAGATGACACTGGATACCTCAAAAACAGATACAGTACTCGATGAGATGCCGCTGACACTTGGCTATTTTGAGTCTGATACGCTTTATTCTGAACTGGAGTCAAACTACAGCAACATTGACTGGATCCCCTCGGAATATCCCGAACTGTCGTCATTCACTGCGGTAGATACATCCACGGGCTTGACACATGTAAGATTCCGTGTTGACTCCAGCTTTGTAGCGAGCTTGACAGATACGGCAAATGAAGAGCAGTTGTTTATCGTCGAAGCAGCGGAAAACCTTTCATCCATGCTCGCTTTTCATTCTTCCGAGAGCACAAAGAACCAGCCCGTATTCAGGATTTTTTATCATACTGCTGCTGACACTCTAGCTGACACGACCGCCGTGCCAATCGATTCAACCGTAACAGTGAACATCGTAGATGATCTTTCCATAGTGATTCCGCCACCGCTCAACGCTACGCATTTTGATACTACCCTAAGCTATACCGGTGCCGCAGCGGGCCTGCGCACCCTCATCCGGGCAGATCTGGAATCCCTCGGGATTCCCACTATTGCTGTAGTTATCGCTGCAAATCTGATTCTGCCAGTTGCCCATAGCGCGAGTGTGCTCACCTCTGAAAGCAGCGCCGAGGTGCAGATATTCACACTCTCTGACACTGTTGACAGTTGGTTGTGGGGAGAAAGTGTCCTTGAAGAAGACCCTTTTGATCATCTGATCGTGGCCGGTACCATCTCACCCAGGGCGGCCATCAGCGATTCTTCTTTCATTCTAGATGTGAAAGATGTTTTGCAGTCCATCATCAGTGAACGAGTGGTGGAAGATTCTTCCATCACCAATCTTGGGCTCAAACTGATGATGGTTAGTTCCACATCCGTTTTTGATTATGTTGCTCTGCGTACCGGTGATTCGGCCGGAACAGCGCCGCGTCTGGAGATCCTCTATGCATTGCCTTAGAGTGAGATTGCTGACAATTCTTGTCTTCGTGGTTGCTATTGCTATCCACGGTCAGTCACCTTACAATTCGGCTCTGCACGGGATAATCTTGGACCGCGGAGCTGCCTCAAGTATGGGCTACGGCGGCGCAGGCCTGGTTTCCGCTCACAGCTCCAGATTCTCTGTTGAGAATCCATCCAGTTGGGCTAATCTGACATTTACATTGCTTTCAGTGCACTACAATACAGGCGAGGTACTGTACGGGGGAAGTGAATCCACGGCGGGATTCGGACGACTGGCAAATGCGTCGTTTATTGTTCCCATCCGGAAAAAATTTGCTTTAGGGCTGGGGATAGCTCCTTTATCGAGAAAACAGTTTACTCTCATTGACAGCAGTGCGGCATCGGTGATCTTTGCCGGCGATACACTTGTCATGGCGAAAAGCCTCAGTGGGGCGGGCGGCATCAGCAGTTTTTTTACCGGCGGTACCTGGCGCTTAAATGAGACCAATTCTGTAGGACTGAAGCTCGATTTTCTTTTTGGAACGTTTGATGATTCTACAACGGCCCTTGTTCCCATCAGCTATCTGGCGGGGTACTACCATAATGAATATCCATACTACCGAAGACACTCCGAGTACAAGGGTACTTTGGCATCACTATACTTAACCTCATCTCAGCGAAAGGGACGCCTCAAATCTACGTTCTATCTCGGGTTGAGCCTTCCGGTAGGCGCATCAAAGGTTGTCAGAACGGATTATTTCCCTTATGCCGATTCTGAAAAACAATCTCCGGAAGAATTCCCCCTTCCTGTTACTGTCATGGGCGGTCTTGCCCGTCACCTGACTGGTAACCTGCATGTCGGAGTCGAATATCAGAGACGCTATTTTGAGGAGAAAGGGGCAGGAATACGCCATCAAAATGACTACGTCCTCAATTCGCTGTCAGGTTCTTTCGGGGAAGCTTCACGGCTGAGCGTAGGCCTCCTGAGGGAGCGTATTCCAGGCTCGCGGGACTTCTTTGATCTGTTGCATTACCGCATTGGATTTTTTCGGAGGCAACATTACATTTTCCGTGTTGAAAATGACCTGATGGAGAGCGGATTAGCTGTTGGTCTCGGTATCCCGTTCGGGCTGACTCAGAACCAGATTGACTTTGGTTTTCGGTTTTCGAGTAGAAAGGGGTTTCTTTCCGACGATCCTGAGATCATTCGTCAATTCACTGTTGGATTGACGATAGGTGATGTCTGGTTAGTGAAGCGAAGAAGGAGATAAGATGGTTGAAACTACTCTTGGGTTGAGAGCGAAACTCCCAAAGACGATATTTCTTGCAACAATCTTGCTGGCAATCGGGTGCGTTCCGCCCGCTGCCGATGCGGATGCAGAAGCTGTAGCAGTGCGAGAGCCAGTCAGTGAAATGAAGTGCCTGCAGTTGCTGAGCAGTGCCGCTGAGTACTATAAGAACAAGGATTGGGGGTCAACGGTACGTGTCTATGAGGAATTGGTCAACGTCGGTTGCGATAAGGGAAGTGAGGAAGAAGTGTATCAGTATTGGGCAATTGCATTCGAGTTTCTCGGAAAGTTCGACAGTTCAGAGTATGTTCTTCTTCAGGGCCTGAAGTCACTGCCCGATAACCTGAATCTTCATAACAGACTCGCCTATGCCTACAAGCGGCTTGGGAACAAGGAAAAAGAGATCTTCGAATACGAGAGAATCAGTGACATGACGCCTGATGACCCTGAACCGATGAAGAGTCTGAACAACCTCTACGTGGAAGTGGGCAGGTACGACGATCAGATCTATATTCTCAAGAAGATTCTGGAGATTGAACCTAATAACAAGGACGCCCAGGGAGATCTTGCACAGGCATACGAGAGAACCGGGAAAGACCCCATTGATATTTACAGGCAGCGGTTTGCTGACAATCCGGAAAACCTGTCGTTCGGTCTGGATCTTGCTGATCAGCTCACGAGGGCGGGGGAGTACGGCGAGGCGGTGAAAGTCCTGTCGCGCCTGAGAGACTCAGGCAGCGGCAACAGTTCGGTCTCTGCCAAGCTTATCCTGAAAAAGCTGACTGACGCGTATTATAAGACGGACGAACTGGAAAAAGCGTCAGAGGCCAGTGAAAGACTTTTTGACATGGATAAACGTGACTTCCGAACGGTTCTGGAAGTGACTAAAATAAACATCGAGCTCCTGAATTTTGGCAAGGCTCTCACGTGGGCTGAGGAAGCCGTCAGAATTGCTCCCGATAATGGTGAAACCTATGGACACAAGGGTTTAGTCTATTATCGCGCCTTTCAGGAATGCAGAGAAGATTATCCCTCGAAGGACGATAAGATTGTTGCACGCCTCGCCTTCGGATTCTTCCAGACCGGTGAAGAAAAAGGGCATAACCGCTTCAAGAGAGATCGCCTCTATCTCGAGAAGAACAGTGATGATCTCATGTTTGGCGGCGCTGACTGGTTCATGCTCGATCAGAGCGAGAAGAAGAAAGGTTCAATCAGACCGACAGGCGACTGCTACAGTTGGGTAAAGGAGTCGGTCAAGAAAGACCCCTCTTGGAAGTAAGAGTTCATCGTTCCCTTCGAAAGAGCTGATGTGAAGCGTAAATCGGATGCCGGATTCCGTCCGGCATTTTTGTTAGGGAACGCCGTCGTGTCTTTTCTGTGGATCAATATCATGACTGGGACTTAGGACAATGGCCAACAGTCTTTACGAGAATCTGAAGCACAGCGACCCTGATGTTTATGATTCAGTTCTGCGCGAGACTGACCGGGAGCACGAGACACTCGAATTGATTGCTTCGGAGAACTTCGTCAGTTACGCTGTGTTGGAGGCGGCCGGCGGCGTTATGACCAACAAATATGCGGAAGGGTATCCGGGGCGGCGTTACTACGGGGGCTGTGAATGGGTCGATGTGGCTGAAGATATCGCCCGGGATCGGGTAAAGAAGCTCTTTGATGCTGAATATGCCAATGTCCAGCCTCATTCCGGATCTCAGGCAAATATGGCTGCTTACTTTACTTTCCTGAAACCGGGTGACGTTATCATGGGTCTCGACCTTTCACACGGTGGCCATCTCACCCATGGAAGTCCCGTCAATTTTTCGGGGCGTCTGTTCGATGTGGTCTCCTATCAGGTGGAAAAGGAGACCGGCCGAGTTGACTTTGACAAACTCCTCAAGAGAGCGAAAGAGGAAAAACCGAAGCTCATCATTTGTGGAGGCAGCGCCTATCCGCGCAACATCGAATTCGAGAAATACCGGCAAGTTGCTGATGCAGCGGGTGCTTTTCTGTTAGCTGACATCGCCCATCCGGCAGGACTTGTCGCCACGGGGATTCATCCCAGCCCGTGGCCACACTGTCATGTCGTGACCTCCACAACTCACAAAACACTCAGGGGTCCCAGAGGCGGACTCATCCTTATGGGAGAGGACTGGGAGAACAGTTGGGGCATGGTGGCGCCCAAGTCGGGAAGGGTGAAAATGGTGTCGGAACTGATCGATTCCAATGTGATGCCGGGAATTCAGGGCGGTCCTCTCATGCATATCATAGCGGCTAAAGCTGTTGCATTCGGGGAAGCCTTGCAGCCGGAATTCAGCGACTATTGCGCTCAGATCGTGAAGAACGCAAAAGCGATGGCTGAGACATTTCTCCGGCTTGATTTCAGGCTGGTGAGTGGCGGCACCGATACACACGTGATCCTAATCGATCTTACGGATAAAAATATCACCGGAAAGGTTGCCGAAAAATCTCTCGAGGCTGCGGGTATCACAGTGAACAAGAATATGGTGCCCTATGATGAGAGGAGTCCCATGGTTACCAGCGGAATCCGGGTAGGGACGCCAGCCATGACCACCAGAGGGATGGGAGTGGATGAAATGCAGCAGATTGCGCAGATGATCGGCCGGCTCATCTCTGCTCCCGATGATAGTACAGTTCAGTCCAAAATCCGGCAGGAGGTGAAAGAATTGACCAGTCGATTCCCTCTCTATCCCGATCTTCGGACGTAACTGATTTCCCGGTCATCATGCCGCAATTGAGTCACCGCTATCCGATCCAGACTGTGAAAGTAATCCTTCTTTCATCACTTCTCCTGTTCATCTCCGGCTGCTCTCTCGTGAAGAACGCCATCATGGCCAACCTGATGAACTCCCTTGGCGGCATAGAAGAAATCTACCTGACAGAAGACGATCCGGAGCTTGTGAGGGAGTCCATGCCGACGAACCTTAAGCTGATGGAACTGATGATCCAACAGTCGCCTGACAATCCTGAGCTTCTTCTTTCGACTTCTCAGGCATTCACGATGTACGGCTATGCCTTTGTGATGCGTGATGCTGAGCTGGCAATGTCAGTTGATGTTCAAGAATCGATGCGCATTACGAAACGGGCAAGAAAACTGCTGCGGCGGGCAAGGCGGTATGCTTTTGGTGCGCTAGAGGTCAAGTATCCCGGTTTTTCGGCTGAGTATAATACTGAACCTGAGAAGGCACTGTTGAGAGTTGGAAAGGGAGATGTCTCTCTGCTCTATTGGACGGCCGCCGCGTGGGGAAGCTTTATCTCCGCCTCGAAGGATGATCCTGCCGCCATCATCGAACTGCCTAACGTTGGCTACCTCCTTGAGCGCGCACTGGCGCTGGATGAGACTTATGACAGCGGTGCACTTCCCGAGTTGATGTTCTCATACACTCTGAGTCGCCCTGGCGCAGGGAGCGGCGCTGAAGCCGAAGCACTCTCCCACTACGAGAGGGCGCTGGAGTTATCTCGGGGGAGACGGGCATCTCTCCTTGTTTCTTACGCGGAGTCAATTTCCGTATCGAGGCAGGATAAGGAACAGTTTTTCTCTCTACTGGACCGGGCCCTGGCCATAGATGTGGATGAAGATCCATCATCGCGCCTGGCTAACATTCTGGCTCAAGACCGCGCACTCTGGCTGAAGGGACGGGTTGATGAACTGTTCTTCTGATATCTTGCGCCGCACCGTTCTACTGCTTCTGTTCCTGCTGATACCTTGGACTGCGCAAGGGAAACAAATCATCGTAAAGATGGCTACCCTTGCACCGGACGGCTCCTCATGGCATCAGCTTCTGGTAGATATGGGTCATAGATGGCGCGAAGCGACGGATGGGAATGTCATCCTCAGAATCTATCCCGGCGGTATCGCAGGAGATGAGAGAGACATGATCCGCAAGATAAGGATTGGTCAGATACACGCCGCCGCAGTCACTATCGAAGGACTTACCGAAATCTCGAGGGATATGAATGTTTTTTACATCCCCATGCTGGTCGATTCTTTTGAGGATCTCGACACTATACGTCAAGCGCTTTCACCACAGCTCTTCGCTGAATTGAAAAAAGGTGGCTTCAAAATTCTGAGCTGGGCGGATATCGGCTGGGCCTACTGGTTCACAAAAGAACCCATAAGAGTGCCGGAAGAGTTAAGGAAGCTGCGAATCTTTACCTGGGCGGGCGACTACAATACCGTTGAACTGTGGAAATCGGCGGGATTTCACCCTGTGCCACTTTCGTCTGTTGATATTCTGCCGTCGCTTCAGACGGGCATCATCGACGCTTTTTCTACCACGCCCCTGGCGGCACTCTCATTTCAATGGTTTTCTCTGGCGCCCAACATGCTGGATCTGAAATGGGGTCCTGTCATCGGTGCCATCATTCTCAGCGACAGAATCTGGAATTCCATACCTTCAGAGTATCACGAAGACATCGAAAGAATTAGTGCTGAGGTCGAACGGGAGGCAAAAAATCTTGTCCCCGAGGTGGAAAACGCCCTTGCCGTCATGGGCGAGCACGGTCTGATGGTGCATTATCTGAAACCGGAAGAAAAGGAGCGGTGGGTGGAATTGACAACCTCATTTTATCCACATATCCGCGGCAGTCTCGTTCCTGCAGAGATTTTTGATCGTGCCATTGAACAGAAGAGAGAACTGATGGAAGCTAAAACGGTTCAAAGCAGAGAGAAATGATCTTTAGCGAACGATCTTCACAATTCTGGTCCAAGACTGTAGGACGCGCGGTAGATGTTCTTGCCATGGCGGCCCTTCTGGCGATGGCTTTTCTCCCCTCTGTTGAGGCCGTGACGCGGCTTTTCAGAATTCAAGGTGTTCCCGGATCGGGCGTGATCGTACAGCATATGACCCTCTGGATCACATTTCTGGGCGCGATCATTGCCGCTCGCCGCGGGAGATTGTTAGCTTTAACAAAACCGGTTGAAATACCGGAGGAAGCGCCGGGCGGACTGAAGTACTGGTTCGCAAAAACGGTTACGATTACCGTTACCCTTCTTCTGGCATGGGCAAGTTTTCAGCTTGTCCGCGTGGAGGCAACCTATCCGCGGGACGTTCTTCCCGGAGTCCCCATCTGGCTGATCCAATCCATCATGCCGCTCGGTTTCTTCCTCATCGGGCTCGAAATCTTCAAGGCGAGCAGGAAAGACCTCATGTGGCGGGCGCTCGCGATTGCTGTGGTGATCGTGATAGGGGCAATCGGGCTTGGTGAATCGCTGCGCACCTCCTTCGTGGTTTGGGGTGGTGTCATTGCGCTCCTGACGGCGATACTGTTTGGCGCACCTCTGTTCGTAGGACTGGGGGGACTTGCCGTTCTGTTCTTCTGGCACGATGCGGTCCCCATCGCGGCCATCCCCGTCGAAATGTACAGGATTGTCGTTTCTCCCACACTGCCGACTATCCCGCTCTTTACGCTGGCGGGATATATTCTGGCTGAAAGCGGCGCCGCAAAACGGATGATTGAAGTCTTCCGTCACTGGTTTGGCTGGATACCCGGAGGAACACCTGTGATGGTGACAATCCTGTGTGGATTTTTCACTACCCTTACGGGTGGTTCTGGGGTGACAATTCTCGCCCTCGGCGGTCTCCTTCTTCCTATGCTCCTGGCCGAGAATTATTCAATGAGATTCTCCATCGGCCTGATCACTGTTTCGGGATCCCTCGGACTACTGTTCCCCCCGAGTCTGCCGGCCATCATATACGGGGTTACAGCCGGTGTTCCCATTAACAAAGTTTTTCTGGCGGGAATTCTGCCGGGGATGCTTCTGGTGGCTGTCGTAGCGGCTTGGGGTGTCAGGGAAGGATTCAAGACGGCCAGTATTAAGCGTAGACCCTTTGAGGTCAGAAAAGCCTTTGCAGCGCTGTGGCGAGCGAGGTGGGAAGTCTCGATTCCATTTATGATCCTCCTCGGTATTTTCGGCGGATTTACGACTCTGGTTGAAGTGGCCGCATTCACGGTGGTTTACATCTTATTCGTGGAGACTATTATCTATAAGGATGTCAAATTAAACGACATCCCGAAAGTGATCGTCGATTGCGCAACTCTGGTGGGCGGTGTGCTGATTATTCTGGGGGTAGCCATGGGACTCACCAACTATCTTGTAGATGCTCAGGTGCCGCTCCTTGCTCTCGATTGGGTAAAGGAAAATATTCACAACAAGTATGTTTTTCTCCTGACGCTGAATGTACTTCTCTTAATTGTCGGGTGCCTCATGGACATCTTTTCCGCCATTATTGTTGTCGTACCGCTCATCAAACCAATGGGCGTTCATTTTGGAATTGATCCGGTTCATATGGCGGTTATCTTTCTGGCTAATCTTGAGTTGGGTTACCTGACGCCTCCGGTAGGGATGAATCTGTTCCTCGCCGCCTATCGATTCGATAAGTCGATGCCGGAGGTATATAGTGCAACTCTCCCCTTCTTCATTATCCTACTTATTGCTGTATTGGCCATCACCTACATTCCGGCTCTATCACTGAGTCTGGTAGGAGGGATGTGATGAACATGTCAGCCACGTTTCTGCCACCTGTCTACTGCGCCGCAATCGGTAGAATTCTATTTCTTGATAAATGGATGCCACAAAGATATATTCGCCGCACATTACTCGACAGTATCATGACGGAACTGAATCGGGTGAAGCGAGTTTAACCGTTTGTTTATGAGAAGACAATTAACCTCAATACTTGTGGTGCTGACTGTTCTGACAAGCAATCTGTCTGCCGTCAGTGAAGCGGGTGCCCTGTTTCTATTGATTTCACCGGGAGCGCGCGCAGGCGGTATGGGAGAAGCGCAGGTGGCGGTGGCAAATGACGCTTACGCCAGTTATTGGAATCCCGCCGGGCTGGCATTCCTGCAGAAAAGTGAGATCGCCCTTATGCACGTAAACTGGCTCCCCAACCTTGTGTCGGATATGTACTATGAATTTATGGCGTTCCGGCACCACGTTCCCGATCTCGGAACTCTCGGCGGTCACATTATTTTCCTCAATCTTGGAGAGCAGACACGTACCGATGAACAGGGAGAGAATCTCGGCACCTTCACGAGTTTCATGTTTGCGGCAACCGGTTCTTACGGGGCATTTATCTCCAGAAACACGGCCATCGGTCTGAACGTGAAGCTTCTGCATCAGAAACTTGCTGAAATAGGCGCCGGCGCAGAAAAGGGCAAGGGCGTCACAACAGATTTTGCATTCGATTTTGCGTTCTTAAAGCGGTCTCTCTGGTCTTCGCGCGTGGATCTTGGAATGACTGTAACAAACGTCGGCCCCAGGATCTCTTTTATTGATGAAGCGCAGGCCGATCCGATGCCGACAAATTTCACTTTGGGTCTGAATTACCGCCTTGTTGATACCGAGTTCAACAAATTGAATCTCGTTATAGATATCGATAAGATGCTGGTAGCATCTTACCCGGATATGGACTGGGACAGCGATGGAAGAGTCGGCTACTTCGAGAAAGATGGCACCTACATCGGACCGAGCGGCGAGTATAATGAAAAAGGTCAGAGAGAGGTTGCTCATACTGACCCGATCTATCTCGGCATCTTTACCTCATGGCTGGACGACTGGATTCTGGGTGGCGACATCGACAGGCCGGGGAAAAACGGGACGACAGACGGCAAGATAGGCGGCTATACTGAAGATGGCGATGGCAACATGGTGGCGACTAACGTTGAATGGGGAAATGCTGCCTACGGAAAATACAACAATGCCGGTCAGTTGGAAGTCGGCTCGGGCAAGCAGCGGAGTTTTCACAGTGAACTGGATGAACTGGTTATAAACCTGGGTGCCGAATACTGGTATTCAAAGTACTTTGCCCTGAGAGCGGGATACTACTACGATAAGATTGGCAAGATCAGCAATCCTACGTTTGGGATCGGACTCCGCGTGGGGAGATATGGCTTTGATGCCGGATTCACTCTGGGTGAGCCCGGTCACCCGCTTACAAATACCATGCGGTTCTCCCTTAACATGGAGTTCTGACAGGATCTCTGACAATGGTGATGAAGTCCTGTAATCCATGATTACAGGACTTTTTTGTAAATAGTCTTGAAACGATCAGCTCTCTATCTTTTTCTTCTTTCTCCCCTTTTCGCGCAACTTGTTCTGACGCACGATGAGGTGAAGATTCTCGCACTCCGCATCTCATTTGCGCAAGATAACAGTATCAGTTCAACCGGAGATGGTCGCTTTCTTGAAGTTCCATCGGGCAATGGCTGCGGCGACTACACCATCGATCCGCCACCTCACAACAGAGACTATTTTCAGGCTCAGTTGGAAGCGGTGGACAACTACTTCAGAAATGTCTCTCGTGGTAGATTCGGTATCGATCTCGACGGCTCTCACATCATGCCGGAAAATCCGGAAGGGAGCTATGAGATGAGCATGATGCTCAATGACTATCATCCGTATGCCGCCAAAGAGTTGCAGGACGAACAAATGGCTGAGTTTTTCCGCGAAGCCGTAGAGCTGGCTTATGAAGAGAGCGGTGTAAACTACGACGCCTACGATGTGTTGGTCATTTTTCATGCCGGTATTGGGCAGGATTTTTCACTGCCGTTTCTAGATCCCACGCCGGAAGATATACCGTCTGCCTACATCGACTCCGAATTCCTGCAGCGACAACTCGGCATAGACCAGATTACCTTGCCAGATGGGAGTTCAGTTTCTTCCGGTATTATCTTGCCTGAAACACAGAACCACCTCCTATATGACATTGCTGAAGATATTTTTGTCGATGTGGGTGAGCCGTGCGATTACCAATTCGGTCTCGCGGGCACCTTTGCACTCATGATGGGCTTCGCCATTGGTTTGCCGCCCCTCTGGGAGATTGAGGAGGGTGTGGCAGGTGTCGGAGTTTTTTCGCTCATGGATCAGGGTTCAAATAATGGTCGCGGTCTCATTCCCGCGCCGCCGGATCCGTGGACGCGAATCTGGGCCGGATGGGAGACCGCCACATCTGTGACGCCTGCCCGCGCCGTGGAAGTTGTGGCAAGGGATTCTCTCATTAACCAGATTGTGAGAGCTGATATCAACGGAGCCGAGTATTTCCTCATCGAAAATCGTAATAACTGGGTTCTTGCCGCGGCAGATATCGATTCTTTGCGGTGGAAGAATAGAGATGTGGATAATAATAATGTCATGCCTCCGTATCCCGAGATTCTGATGGATTCGGTTGATATAGAGATTGATGAAATCACTGGTGTGATTACGAAGATCCCTAATTATGACATCGGTCTCCCCGCCTCGGGACTGCTCATCTGGCACATCGATGAATCAAAGATCGCTCAAGGGCTGGGAAGCTATGCCGTGAACAGCGACCGGGATCATCGGGGAATCGACCTGGAAGAAGCGGACGGTGCGCAGGACATGGGCTATCCCTCGCTGTTTATTTTTACCGACCCTTCCGTAGGTCTCTGGTCGGATATGTGGTTTGACGGGAATTCCCAGTACACTCTCGCCAACCCCGGTTTTGCCGGTCAGCCGCCGTCGTTCGGTCCTGACACTTATCCCAACACGCGCGCCAACAACAGCGCCGACTCATTCATAGAGATCAACAACATTTCCGCAGCAGGGAACACGATGACTTTTTCAGTGGAGAATTCTCTCGTGGCCGACGGATTTCCTGACTCTTCGCGGGGCATCCAATTTTTCTACGACTTTGATGGAGACGGTGAGCGGGAGATCATCGGTGGTAACGATTCGCTGTGGTGGTCTGGAGAGGAGTCGATCACCACTAAAGCGTTTCACGAACTCCACGGCGCTGACTTTCAACTTTGCATCACTAATGATGAGCTGAGTCCCCATCTGGCGGCGCTGGAAGATCTGGGTGATTCGCTCCATCTGCACCTTTTTTCGCCGACAGCCGGTGGCGAGGGAGGTTTCGACCTGCTGTGGACACAGACAGTCCGGGATACCATGCCCGGATTGCTCTACGGTTTTCCTGATAAAGACCAACTTACCCTTGACTATTTTAGCTCCCAGCTGAACTTTATGAAATCATACTATGTGACAGAAGATTCTGTGTGGATCCGCGCTGTCACTCCGGGTATGACCGTGCCACCATACCGCTTGGTAGATTGGGAAATATCCAACGGGGATTACGGAAGCAGCCCAATCTCGGGAATTGTGAATGTTCATCGGAACTACGGCCTCCTTTATTCCTCTGAGGATGGGGACGCTCGGACCGGACTCGAGACGATTCTGTTCAATTCGCTGGGAGTGGTGGATATAGACTTAGACGGCCGATTAGAATTTCTGGCCACCGACACTGACGGTACTGCCTACGTCTTCAACAGCAATATGACATATGAATCCGGCTTTCCCCTCGATCTCCATGCCACATCCGCCGTGCTCACGCGGGACCTCTTCGGCGATGCGCATCCCGAACTTGTACTGCAGGTGGAAGGGGGCGATATCGTCGTTGTGGATTGGGGCGGGAGAGAACGGTACCGGCTCTCCAACAGCAAGGAGAGCGAGTTGAGAATTGTGACAGATTTCCGAGGCAAGAACGCCATAGTTTCAGAATCGTCTATCTGGCAGTTTGATGACGCTGAGGAGACTCACGGAAATGAGTGGGCCATGGATCTTGGCAGTCCGACGCACCGTGCTCAGTTTGTCGCTGTACTCCCGTCACCTCGCCAGCCCGCCGCCACTCTGATGGACAACAATCGTACCTACAACTATCCCAATCCGGTACAGGAAAGATCAACCACCATTCGTGTTTTTGTCGAGTCGGCGGAGAAGGTGGAAATTCTGATCTACGACGTGGCCGGATTCTTTGTGGAGAAGCTGACGATGGATGACCCTGTTCAGGGGGAGGTCAATGAAATTGTCTGGGATGTGCAGAAAGTTGAAAGCGGACTTTACTTCGCCAATGTGGAAGCCACGCAAGGCACGGAATCCGAGAATAAGATCTTGAAGATATCAATCATCCACTAAACAGCGTCTGACAATAGAAATCTCAGCTTCCAATGTCTTGCCGTAGAATATTTCCCAGACTGGTCTGTCTGACCCTTGTATTCAATCTCGTCTCAGTCGCTTTTGTCAGCGGTCAGATCAGTTACAACCATCCCGAGTTGAAATGGCAATCCTTCGAGACCGCCCACTTCAGAGTACACTTTCATGACGGAACAGAACGTACCGCCCGTGAGGGAGCCTTTGTGGCTGAGGAAATCTATCCTCACATGGTAAATCTCTATCAGTACGAACCGCCGCAGAAGACTCACCTCATTTTCCTCGATACCGATGATTATTCCAACGGGGTCACATATTACTACGACAATAAGATTGAAATCTGGGCGTCGCCTATGGACTTGGAGCTGAGAGGTTCCCACCGGTGGCTGCAAAATGTTATCACACATGAATTTGCTCACATCGTGTCGATGCAGAAGGCAATGAAGTTCGGCGGAAGGATTCCGGCGGGATACTTGCAGTGGATCGGGTATGAAAAGGAAAAAAGAGAAGATGTGCTCTACGGCTACCCTCACGCCATCGTTTCCTATCCTCTGTCGGGATCGACGGTACCTCCTTGGCTGGCGGAGGGTGTTGCCCAGTACATGTACCGCGGCGCCACTTACGATTTCTGGGACACGCACAGGGACATGATCCTGCGCGACAGGGTGCTGAACGATAAACTTCTCTCTCTTACTGAAATGAGTACTTTCGGCAAGCCGGGGATCGGTAATGAATCGACGTACAATGCCGGATTTGCTCTCGTTCGCTACATCGCATACAAGTACGGCGAGGAAGCGCTTAGGCAAATTGTATCTGGTCTTTCCAACCCTTTCAAGATATCGGTTGACTCCGCTATCGAGAACGCCATAGGAATCTCGGCTGAAGAGTTATTCGCCGATTTTGAAAGCACCCTGAAAGAGCGCTACGGTATTCTGGCGCGGGAACTTGAAGAAAGTGAAATCAATGGAACGATTCTGGTAGAAGACGGCACTGTGAACATTCATCCCGTCTGGTCGTCGGACGGGGAGCGCTTTGCATATCTTTCCAACAGCGGTAAGGACTACATATCGCAGACAGACCTCTTCGTCTATTCAATGGCGGACAGCAGTTCCGAAAGAATTGCCAGAGGCGTATTCTCAGCGCCGACGTGGAAATCGACGGGTGATATCATCTATTACACAAAAAAATCGAAGCACAACCGTCACGGTTCGCGCTGGTTTGATCTGTATGAATATTCGCTTGGAGATGAAAAAGAGACGAGGATTACTGAGGAGGCGAGAGCCTTTTCGGCCGTTGTGCTCGAAGGGGACAGTCTGGTTGCATATCTGGCAGCTCGGGACGGCACGCACAACATCTTTCTCATCAACTTGAATACGAAAAAATCCAGCCAGTTGACAGATTTTACAGATGGCAGGCAGATTTTCAGCCTCGCCTACAATCCAACACGGAACTGGCTGATGTTTGACTATCTGGATAATCATTTCCGCAATACTGCCTATCTCGGTCTTTCGGACACCACATTCGTCGATCTCGTATCCATTCCCGAATGGGATGAGCGCGATATTGCCAAGGGACCCGGTGATGCACTCATTTATGCCAGCGACAAGAGCGGCATCTTCAATTTGTTTATGCTCAACCCGGTGAACGGGCGCCAGGGGTATATAACCAATGTCCGCGGTGGAGCCTTCATGCCGGACATGGACGCCAAAGGGAGAGTACTCTATTCGCTTTATGATGACGGCAGATACAGGGTTGTGCTACTCGACTCCCTCAACTTATTGGATGAGAACAAGGTGGGCTACGACCCCGATCATTTCCAGAAATTCAACGGTTTGCCGCCGCCTATAACAGATGTGGATACCTCAAAGGTCTCGCCCTATAGTGATAACTTTTCACCCATGTTTCTGTTTCCGAAAATGATGATGGATTATGGAATGCCCAAGCTGGGACTCTATTTTCTGAACAGCGAAATACTCAATCGGCTGAGCGTCTTTGGCGGTGTATCAGCAAATTTCGTGAGCGATCTCGATCTGTTCCTTCTTTTCGAGTTGCGGACATTCTACCCTACACTCTACACTGACGTGTTTTTCCTTACGCGCCACATCTCGGATCGTTCAACCCTGATGGATGTGTATGGCTTCGATGTAGATGTTCGCTATCGTCTGTTCCAGATTGAGAGCGGGGCAAAGTTTCCTGTCATGGGAACGAGCGAAATCAAAATCTTCGGTTCTTACCAGAATTTCCGGGCGAGCTCTGTCTGGTGGGTGAATCAGGAAAATTTATCGGGGAAGTCGGGCGTTGATTACTACGTTGGTCAGCATCTCGGGGTAGCCTGGAAAAAGGATGTATTCAGACCGACAGTGGACCGAGATATCAATCCCAGCAACGGCTATCATTTCGATCTGGAAATCAGGCATGAGAAGAATCGATTCTTCAATGCGAACGAATCACTCTTCGAGCTTATTTACGATCGATCCAATTTCCTTAGATACTCAGCAAACGGCCGAATACACGCCACCGTCCCGCGGACACAGCGATGGACAGTTTCGGGGGAGATATCTCTCGGCTGGATGACGGAGACGGCGGTCGATTCATTCTTCAATTTCTTCGCCGGCGGTATGCCGGGATTGCGTGGTTATCCTTTCTACGCCATAGAAGGGAACAGGATGGCAGTGGCGTCGCTGGCGTTTCGCATTCCCCTTATGCGCCACAGACATATCGCCCTTGGCCCCTTTATCCTTCAGAATGTTGTTGTGGGACCGGTCATACAGGTGGGTGACGCCTGGAACGGTTCTCGGTCAGAACCGGTTCCGAAGCGGTCGGTGGGGATGCAGATTCGAATGGGAGGATTTTCATTCTATAATTATCCAACAGGAATTGGTGTGGAAATCCACAGAGGATTGGATAAATTTTCATCCATGAATCACCGATACGGGGGTGAGTTGAGGCCGTATTTCACCCTGCTTTTCGGATTTTAACCTTGAAGACTCAATTCACTAAAGTCGTGCTGCTAATTCTGATGTTATTGACGATTGTTTCAGCTGGATCGGGATTGCTGGAATATCGTCCGCGCTATCACGGAGGCTTCCTTCTCCAAGATGAGGCAGTTCCCGATAGTGCTGAAGAGGATGCTTCGGTTGTAAAGTATCCCGCCCGGGGGCTTGTGATGTCACTAACTGTGCCGGGACTTGGACAGCTTTATGCAGGGTCAAAGAAGAAGGCGGCACTGTTCGCCGCACTGGAACTGGCCGGATGGGCTACGTGGCGGCAGATGGTTGTCAGTGGAGAAGATCAATTGTCCAAGTATGAGGACTTTGCCGATACACATTGGGACATCTATCAGTGGTGGCAGCGGACCTCACTTCTCACATCGAAATATGCTGACGTAGCGTGCCATGGAACGCATCACTTGCGGCTGCTGCTGCCAGGAGAAGCTGTCGTCACTTCTGACTCCTTATGCTCGGGCTGGATCGAGGGTGCAACGGTGATTGCCAATCATGAATTTTATGAGAATATCGGCAAGTATGATCAATTTGTGGCCGGCTGGGACGATCTTTTTGACGCTGACGGTAATCCGGCGTGGTGGGAAAGAGAGAAATCGGTTGGAGACAGCGTTGAAGTTTTGGTCATGACTGAAAGGCGAGATGAGTATCTGTCCATGCGGCAGGAGTACAACAGCCTGCTGCAAGTGGCGAGTTACGCTGTGAGCGCTATCATGTTCAATCATCTCATTTCAGCGATTGATGCTTTTCGGGAAACAAATCGGAGATGGGGCTCTCCCGAGATTGAAACGTCTGTGGGATTGTTTTTTTCACCTGTGGCAAGAAGAGGTGTCGGCGGTATTGCGCTGGCTGTGCGCTGGTAGCCTGTATTATTCATGAGGCGCAGGATGGATAATTACTAAATCGCACGAAATCAACCTTTTAATAAAAAAGATCAACCTGATTAATCCAAATGAATAATTCGGACAATTTTTTCATTAAGCATTTGAATAACCAATCATTATTGTTAAATCAGTAAAAGCCGGTGAATTAATCAGGGTAGACATTATGGGTATTCAGCAAATTCTCTGATATGCGCCGGATAACTGGTTTATACTTCATCTTGAGTCTGAGTATATTCTTGGGATGTTCCCGTTCCCAAGTTGACTTGGCGGTTGATGACATAGAGGAACGGTTCGAAAAAGGTAAGATGTATCTGGAAAAAAAGAAGTACTATCGCGCACAGCAGGAGTTCGAATATATGTTGCTGCGTGGTAAACATACCGAACTGGGGGATGAGGCCCAGTTCTACCTGGCGGAATCGTATTATCTCAACAAGGAATATCTGCTCGCCATCTCAGAGTACGACCGGCTGGTCAGGCAGATGACCTACAGTCCTTTCGTTCACAAGAGCAGGTATCGTATCTGTCAGAGTTACGTCAATAAATCTCCCAAATATTTCCACGATCAGGATTACACCACAAAAGCAATCGATAAACTGCAGGAGTTTATCGAGGATTATCCGGAGTCTGAATTTCGAGATGAGGTAATCGAATCGTTAGGATTTCTGAGGACGAAGCTTGCCCGCAAGGCATACGAATCGGCAATCCTCTACACCAAGATGGAGGAGTATGAATCGGCCGTTCGTTATTACAATGAATTACTGACATCCTATTATGATACGGGCTATGCCGACCGCGCTCGCTTGGGGATCGTGAAAGTACATCTGAAAGCTGGAGATATCCATGAGGCCGAGGAGTTCCTCTCGGAAAACGAAAACAGATTCAAGGATAAAGAAACTCTACGGCAGGCAAGGTCTCTATTGGAAGAAAAATCAGCTAAGAAGAGTGGCGGGGAGACATGAAAATCTGTCTCTTCGGTGGAACCTTTGACCCTCCTCATATCGGGCATCTCATCATTGCTGAGACAATCAAGGAGTCCGAGCGGTTTGACAAGATGATATTTGTGCCGGCCTTCCATCCGCCTCACAAGGATGACTCTAATCTTTCATCTATCGAGGACCGGCTGGAGATGCTGAGGCTCTCGGTGAACCATGATGACACCTTTGAGCTTTCTGATATTGAAATCGAGAGAGGTGGGATATCTTATACCATCGAGACTATTCGTGAGCTCAAATCCCGTTATGATCTCACAAAGCGCCACATTTACTTCCTCATGGGCAGCGATGCGTTGGTGCAGTTTCACGACTGGAAAGATCACGTCTCAATTCTCAAGGAGTGTCGCGTTCTTGTGGCCACACGACCCGGCTTTCGGTCCAGCAGGATTTCACCGGGCATCATGGCGCAAATTCGGTTTGCCAATATGCCTCAGTTCGAGATTTCCTCATCGCAGATAAGACGCAGAGTCAGGCAACGGCAGACAATCCGTTACATGGTTTTGGATCCTGTCTGGGAGTATATCCAGAAGAATGGGCTCTACCAGTGAAAGATTCTTCACAGATGAGTGTACTTCCGCCACCGACAGTCTGGACAATAGATGTAATTTCCAGAACGCTGCTGTCTGAATTGACCACAACTGTGCTGTGAGCAGCTAAGAAATGACCAATCTGATTAGCCAGTCGACGAGAATCGGGAGAATATGGAAATCCTGAAAGATATAGTAATTCTTCTGGTCTCCATTGCAGTAATTGGGAAAGGGGCTGGCTGGCTAGTGGATTCGGCGGCGAGAGTTGCCGAACGTCTCGGAACTTCAGAGTTGGTCATCGGCCTGACCATAGTAGCCTTTGGCACCTCAGCTCCTGAATTTGGCGTGACGATTCTGGCAGCGTTGCGGGGGATGGGGGATATTTCTGTCGGCAATATAGTAGGTTCAAACATATTCAATCTGGGATTTATCCTTGGCGGCACGGCGATTGTACATAGTCTCAAGACAAGTAGGATTGTCATCCGAAGGGACGGTTTCTTCCTGTTGTTTGGTGCAATTCTGTTATCTGTTTTTCTATGGGACTTGGTTCTGAGCAGAATTGAGGGCGTAATCCTGGTTACTTTGCTCGTTCTCTATTTGATTCAGCTGTATGTGAAGAAGCAACCTTTGGAGACTGAGCTTACGAGTCACGGTATGTATTGGTGGGATCCCTTGGTGCTGTTAGCGGGATTGGGGATGGTTTTGATTGGATCTCACTTTCTGGTTGAGTCTGCTGTTACCCTGGCAAGATTGATTGGAGTGTCTGACTGGGTAATCGGAACTACCATCATTGCGGCGGGAACATCAGCACCTGAATTCGCTACATCAATGGCAGCCGCACTCAAATCGCGCTACGGAATGTCGGTCGGAAACCTTATTGGCAGTGATATTTTTAACCTGTTTGGCGTTCTCGGACTGGCGGGAATCTTGGGAGATCTTCGTTTGGGCGAAGAAGCCAGAGTTAATCTGGTAATTCTGTCGCTGATGGTTGTAATTGTACTGCTGTTCATGCGCACGGGGTGGATAGTCTCTCGCAGGGAAGGAGTTATACTGGTGCTGATTGGATTGTTGCGGTGGATCTACAGTTTTTCCTGACAGGAATTCCTGCTTGATGAATGCGCCTTGCTCCCTGTTCTCCCTTTTTGAAAAGACAGTAGTGGTGATTTTGGTATCTTCTGTTCTCACGATGAATGACTTCGTTGACGTTCAGATAACGGTTAATGTTTTTACGTTGCCAGCACCATGATAAAGTTCGAAGATGTCACGTGCAGGTTTGTCAGCGGCTCCGGCATCGAAGAAGCCAGTTTCGAAGTAGGGCCGGGAGAATTCGTCTGCATCATCGGTCCTACGGGCGCCGGCAAAACGACGCTGCTGCGCCTTATCTATATGGATATATTCCCTGAGAAAGGGAAGGTGAAGGTTGCTGAATTCAGTTCAGTGAAGATAAAGCGCAGGCGCATTCCGTACCTGAGGAGAAAGGTAGGAATGGTGTTTCAGGAATTCGAGTTGCTGGAAGACCGCAGCGTTTATGAAAATGTTGCCATCCCGCTGCATGTAATCGGATTGAACATCAAAGAGATCAGACCGCGAGTCACCAATGTTCTTGAGGAGTTGGGAATTTCTGACAAGAGCCACCATCTGCCGTCGGAACTGTCCGGCGGTGAGCAACAAATTGTTTCGCTGGCGAGGGCCATCGTGAAAGAGCCGATTGTTGTTCTGGCGGATGAGCCGACCGGTAATCTTGATCCGGCTGCATCTCTGAAAATTATAAAACTCTTGGAGCAGATCAATTCTGATGGGACAGCTGTACTCATGGCGACGCACAACTATAGTTTCGTGAAAGATCGCGGCCACCGGTTTATCGAAATAGTAGAAGGGCGAGTGACGGCATGATCGACAAAATCCTCTACCTGATTGCCGAAGGATTCCGGAGTCTGTGGCGCGCCCGACTGACGGCGGTTGCCTCCATCACAGCCATTGGGGTATCCATGAGTTTCGTCGGTTTTGGTGTCGTTATCGGTCAGAATTTCTCCGACCTTATTGAGTTTGCCAGATCTCAATACAGGTTCGAGGTATTCTTTTCACCTCTCATGTCCGATTCCGAAGCCGAGTTAATCGTTAAGAATATCAGAAAGATCGAGCGTGTAAAGTCAGCGAGACTGATTACGAAACTTGAAGCGTCAGAAATTTTCGAAAGCGAGTTTGGCGAGAACATCTATGACTTACTGCAGGAGAATCCGCTGCCGGCCAGCTGTGTGGTAAAGTTGGAGGAAGAGGGCGAGGAGAGACTTCGCGTAGAGCCGATCATCAGACGGATCCGTTCCATGCAGGACGTGACAGATGTGCGCTATCAGGGTCGCATCATTTCACTCGTTGAACGGTACTACCAAGGATTCTTCAGTCTGGTCACAGCTCTGGCGGTGGTGGTCCTGTTGGGGACAGTCCTGCTGATATCGAACACCATTCGTCTCACTATCTACTCCAGGCGCGATTTGATCAGGATACTCAAGCTGGTTGGTGCGACCAATCGATTTATCCGCTTCCCTTTTCTGGTAGAGGGGGTTATCGAAGGGATTCTGGGGGCGCTCCTGGCGTGCGTTGTTACATACGGCTTCGTCCGCGGCGGAAACTACTTTCTGTCACTGTTTATAAGCTACCGCCTGATTTGGGATATGAAGGTCGTGGCAATTCTGGTAGTGGTTGTCGTTTTCTTTGCCATTGCCGGCAGCATGAGATCCGTTCGAAAGTTTCTGGTTTGAGCAGTGAAAACCGGGCAAGATGTTCATCTTGATTCTCCTTTGGGAAGGGATTAACTTTTGATGTTGTGCTCGACTTGAATTATGACAGAAGATAACCCCAGCAGAGTACCTACTGATCGCGAGCGTGATATTCTGAAGCTTGTGGTAGAGGACTACATCCAGACTGCCTCTCCGGTACCTTCAAAGCGTTTGAAGGAAAGGTTCAACGTTGCTCTGAGTCCGGCGTCCATTCGCAATACGCTGCACGCTTTAGAGGAGGAAGGATTCTTGGATCATGTGCATACGTCCTCAGGACGTGTACCCACCGATTTCGGCTATCGGTTCTACGTGGATGAACTGATCGATCTGATTTCGGGCACTGAGAAGATAAAGAGTAGGATGATGGAAGAGCTTTCCACAGTTGCTCTGAATGTTGATGAGATCCTGCAGGTCGCGGCGAATGCGCTGGCACAAATAAGTAATCTCTTCGGTTTCGCATACCTTTCGTCTAACAGAAACGCTAAACTGACCGATCTTAATCTGGTATCGCTCAGTTCGGGGTATATGCTGCTGATCTTAGGGTTCCAATCTGACCAGATTAAGACAGTAGTACTGAATGTGGCTGTTGATGTTCGCGATTCTCATATGGAGACCGTTGCGTCGGTGTTGCGGGAACGCCTGGTAGGGTTGACAATTCAAGAGATCAGGCAGACCATCGCGGAGAGACTCAAGGATCAGGACATCTTCAGCAATGAAATTGTACAAGTGATTATTGATAATGCAGAGGTTTATTTTTCTACCTTGTCCACCAATACTATTTTTACGTCACAGAAAGATTATCTTCTTCAGAATCCTGAGTTCAACAGCGCCGGTAAAATGCAGTCAATCGTAACGGCGCTGGATGATGACTTGCTGCTTGTCCAGTCACTGCCCGCGGCTGATTCCAAGGGTGAAACCGAGGTAGTCATCGGTTCTGAAAACAGGTCAGCCGCTTTCCAGAACTGTTCAGTGGTTGCGGGTACATTCGAACACGGTGAACTGGTGGGCAGGCTCGGCATAATCGGGCCGACACGGATGTCCTACAGAGATGCCCAACTGCTGGTGAACACGTTCATCTCAATTGTTACGGACGTGTATTGATGGCCAAAAAAAGAAAGACAAAAGGAAAGGTCAAAGAGGAAAAGGACAGACTGGCCGAGCCGAACGGGGAAGCGAAGAAATCCGATTCAGTCGGAGACGGCGTTACGGAACTTGAGGATCAGATCAAGAAGCTTGCGCTGGCGTCCGCTGAACTTGAGGATCGGCATCTTCGTCTAAGAGCCGAGTTCGACAACTACCGCAAAAGGAAAGAGAAGGAATTCAGCCGCCTGCTGCTGTATCAGGGGGAAGAGGTGATCAAGTCGTTACTGCCTGTGATTGATGATATGGAGAGGGTAGTTGAATCAACTGACGGCGGCGAGGATCAGAACCTTGATTCGGTGGTTGAGGGGATAAGCCTGATTCTGGAAAAGTTCAGGCGGCGGCTGTCCCGCCACGGTGTGGAGCCGTTCGAATCTGTCGGTGAAAAGTTTGATCCACTGCTCCACGAGGCCATGATGACAGAGAATTCAGATGAGCACGAAGAGAATGTAGTACTGCAGGAATTCGAGAGGGGTTACCGTTACAATAACAGGGTGATCCGACACGCAAAAGTGGTTGTGAGTGCACCGTCCCCCGCAGAAGAAGAGGCCGAGGAATAGCGTGAAAAGAGATTACTACGAAGTTCTCGATTTGGAGCGCAACGCATCGGAAGCGGAAATGAAGAGGGCCTACCGCAAGTTGGCCATGAAGTATCATCCGGACAAAAATCAGGGGGATGCGGAAGCGGAAAAGAAGTTTAAGGAAGCGGCGGAGGCCTACTCGGTGCTCAACGATGCTCAGAAGCGTTCGCAGTATGATCAGTTCGGCCACGCGGCGACAGAAGGGGCGGGACAGGGTGTTGGCGGTTTTGGTTCTGGCGATTTTGATCTCTCAGACGCGTTGCGGACATTCATGGAAGGAGTTGG
>DCAL01000012.1:34635-40953 GCA_002311975.1 Fidelibacterota bacterium UBA1134
GATTTCTTCGGCGGTGGTGGACCCCGTTCGCGCAGGGCAACAGGTGGCGACCTGAAAGTAACCCTCCAACTGGCTCTGGAGGAGATCGCAACCGGAGTCTCCAAGATGATCAAAATCAAGCGGTGGAATCCCTGTGATACGTGCGCCGGTACGGGTGCTGAACCCGGAACGATGCCTTCGCGCTGTTCGGCCTGCAACGGCTCAGGTCAATTGAAGCAGATCTCCAAGTCGCTATTTGGGCAGTTTGTGAATGTTGTTCAGTGCGCTAACTGCGGTGGTACCGGTGAGGTCGTGAGCAGTCCCTGCCGCAAATGTTCGGGCGAGGGACGGAGAAAGGAAGCGTCTCAGATAAAGGTCGAGGTTCCCTCGGGAGTTGCCACAGGCAACTACATGACGCTTCGCGGTGAAGGCAACAAAGGATCAAGGGGATCCGAAGCCGGCGATCTTATCGTCTTTTTCGAGGAAAAGGAACATGAGTTCTTCAGACGCCACGGCTCAGATATTATTGCCGAACTGGAAATCTCCTTCTCTCAGGCCGCCTTGGGAGATTCGGTGGAAGTGCCGACTCTCGGCGGCAGCGCCAAGTTGAGCATCCCGGGTGGTATTCAATCGGGACAGGTATTGCGCATGCGCGGGAAAGGACTTTCTGAACTGAGGGGAAGTTACAGGGGAGATGAGTTAGTGAAGATTCAGGTCAAAACGCCAACGAAACTCAATTCGAAACAGAAGAATCTCTTGGAAGAACTTGCCGCCAGTAACGGCAGTGTTGGGAAAACGAACGTAAGAAAGATGCGATCGTAGTACAGTTATGACGTCCCAGGAAAATCTGATAACAATCTGAACGAAAACGTGAAATGAAAAGGAGTAAGCGAATCTATGACTGAGATATCTGACCTTAAATACAAGTGGTGGGTGCGCGACCTGCTTGAATTGGGCATACTTGTGGCGATCGTTATCTTCATCCTTGTGATTTATGTTCCCCACGCTATATGGGATGAAGAAGACGCCATGAAAGATGAAAGTCGTTTCAAAATGGGAAACGATTATGATGTTATTACATACTATGAAAGGCTTACAGATAAGCAGACAGCGAACGGTCTCTGGGCGCTCAAGGTGGTAAATGCTGCCAGGGATTCCCTCACCGCAGATTCAACATTTCTTGGCCAGAAGACGATCGACTTTGGAGATGAATCCGTCGATGTTGACGTATTTGAAGGTTATGATGTCGTGTATGATACTTCCTTCGGATTCCTGATGACGCGCAAAGATACAATCGTCGATACTGTCTATACGGTGGTGACTTACAATGAGGAGGATGCACGATATGACACCTCTTTTATACGGCTCGATATGATTGATCCCTACCTGAAGGATATAACCCTTGTGGATATTCCGGATACAAATCTCTCAAGCCATGTGGAGGTTGTAAGTTATTACGATTCCTACATGCCGGATTCCTCCATGTTTTTCTGCCCCTTGACGGGGAAACCGTACATCATCACACTCTCCGAAGATGACATACTGGCAGTGGAAAGTCCCATAACTGAGACCTACAAAGAGCCAAGATATCTGGTGTTCTCGTTCACATCCGACTCTCATGGAAAAATCGTCGACGGAGAGAAAAGCTGGGCCAGGTTCTAGAGTGCGGTGCTAGTCGTCTGTATCAAGGGTGGCTGGTTGCGGTACGCCCAGGCTGACGTCAGCGGCCGCGGTTTTGAGATTAACTGCTTAGGCGGTCTATTACTCCCGCCTGAGCTCTTTCCCCCCAAACTAAAATCATCTAATCTTGAAGGACAGCTTCAGAAAGCGTTTAAGCGGGTAGCCGACGTGCTCGAGAAACCTGACAGAGAGGTGTTTGTCTCGATGGATCGGGAATGGATTGACTGCACTTTGTTAAGGAGCGATGCGATCCTTGACGAGGCGACGAAAGAGTCTTATCTTCGGTGGATCCTTGCCGAGAGATGGGGCACACTCTGGAATACATCGGCGGTTTTCTTTCAGACCGTGCCGAATGGCGGTGGTGAAGAGGAACTGACAGTCGCCTGTACCACCACTGAACATGTCATCGAAGGCGTTAAATCCGCCATTAATGGCGTAGGCTGCGTCCCCGCGTGGCTCGAGCCAAATTCTCTTTCCATTTATCGAACCGTGATGGCTTCTGATGACGGGAAGCATTCGAAGACGATCGTCGCTGCGGCGCGAGAAACCGTTTTGGATGTGCAATTTATCGATCGGGTAAGATTACGAAGTTTTGGAACGCTGAGTTTACGGTCAGGAAAGGTGAAATGCGTGTCTGTGCAGGGGGACGGAGATTTCGCGGAAAGATGCGTTGAAGAGTGGAACGGATATCTCGATGACTCTGATAAATCCCCCGATCTGCGGGTTGTCTTAACAGGCGAATTTTCAAGGCAACGCTTTCGTGCTATCAAAGGTGATAAATCCGGAGATGGAGTAACAGTTGTTATTGATCCGTTTCCGCGAGCAGATATTTCCGCAGATGGGTCCTTACATAAGAAAGGCTCCCCATTTGTGGAGTTACTGGGTCTCATTCAGAGGAGAGCGCGCTGATGCCAGACATTAATCTTTTTGGAGGCGAAGGTTTTCAGGAGGGAATTCCGGTGCCTGAGATAGTGGAAGAGAAGAAGAATCGGGTGACCAAGAAGAAAGAAGCGACAACGAAACAGAAGAAGAGACAGAAATCGATCCTTCTGCAGGAACTTGGCGCGGGCGCGCTTGCTGTTGTTGTGGGGACACTGGTATGGTGGTATTTTGTGATGAAGACTACGGTGCCATCGGAAGTGACCGAATATACGCCGCAGGAATTCATGACTAGGTCGGAAACCGGCAATGACTAATACAGCCATCCTCAGCGGCAGTCTGAAAGGGATTCGTCTCAAGGTGGGTGGCGCAGATGGTGTCCGTCCAACGCAAGCGAAGGTACGGAAGAGTATCTTTGACATCCTGCAGACAGTTGAGGGGAAGAAGATTCTCGATCTGTATGCGGGATCGGGATCGCTTGGCTTCGAGGCGCTCAGTTGCGGTGCCGCGACAGTGACGTTCGTTGAAAAAAGCTCTGAAGCAATCCGGATGATTGAGAAGAATTCACTCCTTTTTGACAGTAAGAATATCTTTATTGCCAGCAGTGATGTCTTCCGCTATTTGCGCCATTCTAAATTAGAATTTGATATCATTTTCGCTGATCCTCCTTATGAGTCTGTCAATCTTGATATACTTGTGAGACTAGCGCGCAGACATCTTAGAGAAGAGGGTATCCTGATCGTTGAATCGGCCCGGCGCGAGGGGTGGCAGGGCCAGGGGGCAGATATCAGGCATTATGGCGATACACAGATTTCGCTTTTCAGAGAAGTGCCGTGAGTCAGAAGATTGTTATCTATCCCGGATCATTCGATCCCATTACCCACGGTCATCTTGATGTCATCGATCGGGCCATCAATCTGTTCGATCATCTTATTATCACGATCGCCACCCACAGAGACAAGGAACCTCTGTTTGATCTTGATGAGAGGCTCGAAATGATCCGTGCCTGTACGGCTGACTATGAGAATGTTGAAACAACTTTTTATGACGGACTCATCGTTGACTTTGCCCGTGAAAAAGGGGCCTGCGCGCTCATCAGGGGTCTCAGGTTCGTGAGTGACATCGAATTCGAGTTTCAGCTCGCCTGGGTGAACCGGCATCTCAACAAAGATGTGAACACTGTTTTCCTGATGACGGATGCAAAATATATGCATCTTAGTTCATCGGTCATCCGGGAGGCGGCAGATCTGGGGGGGGATATCGACATTTATGTTCCGCCGGTTGTTGCGGAACGCCTCCACGAAAAATTCGGTAAATGAGGCGGAGAGACTTCTTCAAACTGTTTTGGAAGAAAAGTGCTCTTTAACCCTCAAATAAATGCTCCTCATAAATGATAGCATTTGTAGATTCTTAGCTGGAATGAATACGGGTCTGATAGGGGGAAACTAGTGCCAACATACGATTACAGATGTAACGACTGCGGACATGAGTTTGAACACCTTCAAACCATGACTGAAGAACCTCTTGCTCAGTGTCCTGTCTGTGCGGGTGTCTTGCAGCGGCTGATAGGTAGTGGCGCCGGTCTTATCTTTAAGGGTTCCGGATTCTACATTACTGATTACAAGAACAAGAAGAGTAGCCCCTCTGGGGACACCGGTCATGATAAGGAAACGACCGAGACCGGTGGTAAGAAGGAGGCATCACCACCACAGTCGGAAACGAAAGATAAGACGTCAACCAAGAAGGATAAAGAAGAGTGATGACGAGTATTCATCCTGTCATTCTGCTTGATCATGGCGGCGACGGCGTTTCTTGCCGGAGCTGACTGTTTTTCCGTGTAGCTATTAAGTCTTCTTAAATCTAACAGGAGGAACCGTGAACAATTCAGCAGTTGAACAGGCGAAGGAACATTTCGGTCGAGTACTGGAGCAGCAGTTGGTCCGCATTGAGAAGATGAAGGCGGGTGAGGAGGAGACCGACTACGCCACGCTGAAACCTATCATAATTGGAATCATTGGCGGTGACGGTATCGGCCCATACATTGCGGAAGAGGCGCGGCGTATTCTGGAATTTCTGTTGGCAGATGAGCAGAAATCAGGCAAGGTAGAATTCAGGAATATCGAGGGACTCACGATTGAATACCGTGCCCTGGTGGAGAAACCGATTCCTGACGATGTTCTCGAGGAAATAAAGAAGTGTCATGTGACGCTAAAGGGACCCACGACCACACCCAGGAAGGGCGATCCGTGGCCCAACATCGAGAGCGCTAACGTAGCCATGCGGAAGGAGCTCGACCTCTTTGCCAATGTCCGACCGGTATGTGTTCCCTCTGAGGGAATTGACTGGATGTTTTTCCGTGAAAATACGGAAGGAGCCTACGCTTTAGGCGGCGACGGCATAGAAGTTACGGATGACATGGCAATCGATTTCACTGTTGCCACCACGCAGGGATCGGAGCGTCTTATCCGGCTCGCCCTTGACTACGCCAGCAAGAACGGCATCAATAAGCTGACGCTCATAACCAAGGCCAACGTGGTGAAAACGACAGACGGTAAATTCCTTAAGATCGGCTACGAGATTGCCAAGGAGTACCCCGATGTGGAGGTTGACGACTGGTACATCGATATTATGACGGCTAAACTGGTGGATCCCAAGCGGCGCACTCAGTTCCGCGTAATGGCCCTGCCGAATCTATACGGCGATATCCTCACTGATGAGGCGGCTGAATTCCAGGGCGGCGTCGGCACTGCCGGGGCGGCCAACATCGGTCGGAAGTATTCCATGTTTGAGGCGATCCACGGCTCCGCGCCGAGGATGGTGGATGAAGGACGGGCTCAGTATACAGATCCCAGCAGCATGATTCGTGCCGGTGCCATGCTGATGCGGCACATCGGTTATCCTGAGAGGGCCAAAAAGCTAGAGATGGTTCTGGACATCTGCGGTCAGTTCGAGAAAAAACTCGTCATGACTGGCCGGGATACAGGTTCTACGGGAGAAAAGTTCTCCGCCTACCTGATGGAGACAATCCGGGATCCCGATCTTGAAGACAGGTGGCAGACCTATCAGGCAGTCTGAGGCGGCGGCTACATAGTTGTCTTGTTGAAAGGGGAGACAGTGTGCTCCCCTCTTTCTTTGTTGTTTGGATCTCTCCGAGTTGCTCCCTTTGATCGGACTTGACTTAGTAGCCGCCGGCGTTTAGTCAACAACGATCTTTCACGGAAGAGAATCAGGGGAAAGGCCGATCCTTAAGTCAAGTCTTTATAGAAGTCCGGAACAAAATGATGGAACTCCGACTTCTGGGGATTTCCGCAGGATTCTTCCAAGGGTTAAGAACGACGGTCGGATGCGGCTCTCTGCGCAAGAGAGCACTTCAGAAGTGTCTCAGACTTCTTTTTCAGCTAAATTCAGTTGTCATGTTCGTCGACTACGCGAAGATTAAGGTGTCGGCCGGTCACGGCGGGAACGGGTGCGTAAGCTTCCGGCGCGAGAAGTACATCCCGAAAGGAGGGCCCGACGGTGGAAATGGCGGCAAGGGAGGAAGTGTCATCTTTGAGGTGGATTCTCAATTGCGCACGTTGCAGGATGTGAAGTATCGTAAGTCGTACCATGCCGAGAACGGTCGTGATGGTTCCGGTGCGCGTAAGACTGGCCGCGATGGCAAAACCGTCATCCTCCCAATACCACCGGGGACAGTTCTGCGGCAGAAGGGACAGAAGGAGGTCGTTGCTGACCTGACAGAGGCGGGCGAACAGTTTGTGGGAGCGCGAGGCGGCAAGGGGG
>DCAL01000012.1:41023-41868 GCA_002311975.1 Fidelibacterota bacterium UBA1134
GCGAGGCGGCAAGGGGGGCAGGGGCAACGCACTCTTTGCAACAGCGACGCGTCAGACGCCAAGGATCGCCGAACCGGGCCGGCCGGGAGAAGAATTCGTCTATGAAGTAGAGCTCAAAGTATTGGCGGATGTTGGCCTTGTCGGACTTCCCAACGCCGGTAAATCAACCCTCCTCTCCAAGCTTTCTGCGGCCCGACCTAAGATTGCTGACTATCCTTTCACCACCCTCGAACCTCATCTGGGCATCGTCAAGTACGGCGATTTTCAATCGTTTGTAATGGTGGATATTCCCGGTCTCATTGAGGGCGCCAGCCGAGGTAAAGGGATGGGGATCAAGTTTCTGAAGCATATTGAAAGAACATCTGTACTGGCTCTCCTCATTGAAGTGAACGATGACAATCCAGAAAAAACCTTCGCCGTCCTCACGAAAGAATTGAAAAATCACAACGAAGTTCTTCTTCAGCGTCCGAGATTGATTGTTCTCACCAAGCGCGATCTCTTGCCGGACAATATCCATCTCCCTCCATCCGTTGCGGGAGAGAAGGCCGTTGCTGTCAGCAGCGTGACCGGCGCGGGCTTAGGTGACTTGGTGCAGCAACTGACCACAATTCTCCATGAAGACAGCTGAAACCAGTGCCCTGCTGGAACTGACCCAGATTCACGGTCTTGGGCCGGTGCGGATCCGTACGCTTGTGGTCGGGTTGGGGAGTCTCAAAACTGTAATCGAAGCTTCCGTTCCGGAGCTGTGCCGTCTGGAAGGTATCGATCTCATACTGGCACAAACTATCTCGCGCTACAGACCGGCTGGATTTGCAGCAACGCAGCTTGAGAAGAGTGAAAAGGAA
>DCAL01000012.1:41991-45250 GCA_002311975.1 Fidelibacterota bacterium UBA1134
CGTCCGCGACGCCCAGCATATCCTCGAAATTCTAAACCCGCGGCTCTATTCACCTGCCAGACCGGTGCAGCGCAGTCTAAAGCTTGAACTCACGGAGCCGGAAATGGCCGTCTACTCAGTTCTCTCAGGCGATCCCAAATATATTGATGATATTGTGGCGCTGACTGAACTCGACCCATCAACAGTACTCACCATCCTACTCGGTCTGGAACTGAAAGGGGCGGTGACACAGCTGAGCGGAAAACAGTTTACGCGAACCTGATTTGATGCATTATAGTACAGTTTCCCGTTGGTGAGCGAGTCTGAGACCTTGCCCATATTGCGAGACCCTTCCATCGGATTCACCTGAATAGCGTTTTGAGTTGCGGACTTGTCGGCGTAAATTTCCTAACTGGGTAGGATGTAATTTCCTCAGCAAGAAAGAAGCGAAGATGATTGACTTGAAACTAGAAAAGAGGTGGGCGTTGGCGCACCAGCTGATTGCTGATTCAGAGCGGATCGTTTTTTCGACGCACATTAGTTCTGATGGCGACGGTCTCGGCTCCCAGCTCGCCATGCTGAGGTTTCTGGAAAAACTGGGCAAGGAGTGCCGAATCTTTAATCCTACGCCACTGCCTGGAGACATGCAGTTCCTTGCTGAGCTTGGAACTTTTGAAGAGTATGACCGCCAGACACACTTCGATTGGATAAAGAGTGCGGATCTGGCCATGGTGTTTGATATTGGTGACTACAAAAGGCTCGGCCGGCTGGGATATGATTTTCAGAAGGCATGTCTGCCTGCGTTGTCCATTGACCATCACCCCCATCCTTCTCCCAACGGATTTGCTTACTCAGTGCACGACATTTCTGCCTGTGCCACCGGTTTTCTTGTGTATGAGTACATAAAATATGCGAACGGCAAGAACGGTTCCGAAGGAATTCTCGAGCCGGAGATCGCTAAGAGTCTCTACGTTGCAATCCTGACCGACACGGGATCATTCAGGTTCAACAATACATCCGCTGAGACTCACGAGATGGCTGGCGAACTGATCAGAAGCGGCGTGAAGCCTTATGACGTCTTCGAGCAGGTTTATGAGTCAACGCCCGTTGAGAGGATTCGCCTGATGGCGCTGGCTCTGGACACGGTTAAGGTTGAGGGCGAGGGCGCTCTGGCGTGGTTCACCGTAACGAGGCATATGATGGAAGAGGCGGGAGCCAAGAATGAGCATGTAGGCGGTTTTACCGATCTCGTTCGCTCCATCAAAGGAGTTGAAGTAGCTGTAATGGTGCATGAGAAATCCGACAGCCAATCGCGCGTTAATTTCCGCTCCAAAGGCAGGGTGCGGATAGATGAACTGGCGCGGCGTCTCGGTGGAGGAGGTCACGCTTTCGCCGCCGGAGTACTGTTGGAAAAGCCCATGGAGGAAGCTGTCAGTCTTATCGTTTCAGAAATTTTAGTGGAAATCAGAATCCAGCTAAATCATTGAAGAATGACTCAGTGAAAATCAGCGTGGCAAAAGACGCCGGTTATTGCTTTGGCGTGAGAGATGCGGTGAATCTGGCATACGAGACGGCGGATGAACATGGGGAAGTGTATATGCTGGGACATATCGTCCATAACGAACATGTTGTTCGTGATCTGGGACAGGCTGGCACCCGGATAGTAGAAAATCTGTCCGCAATTCCCAATGATAAACCTGTCCTCTTCCGCGCCCACGGCACAGAAACCGAAGTATGGAAAGAAGCTAAAAAAAAGAACTTAAACATCGTTGATGCCACCTGTCCGCTGGTGAAAGAGATTCATGATGAGGTGAAAAAATTTGCGCAGGAAGGCCGGCCGATCATCATCATCGGTGATCACGGTCACGATGAAGTGGTGGGAATCGCCAGTCAAGTTGAGAATCCTACAGTGGTGGCTAATGCGGAAGAAGCTGAGAAACTGCGCAAGATGAAGAGGGCCGGCGTGGTGAGCCAATCGACACAGTCAATTGAAAACGTTCAGGCCATTATCAATGTCCTGATGACGAAAGTCTTCGATCTTCGATTTGTGAATACCATCTGTTTTCCCACCAAGCGGAATCAAGAGCAGATTAAAGAATTGGCGCGAGAATGTGACGTAATGATCATTATCGGTTCGTTCACCAGTGCAAATTCGAAACGGCTCGCATTGCTGTCCAGCCAGATTAATCCGGCTACTCATCAGGTTAAGTCAGCAATTGAGCTGGACGAGGCGTGGTTTCGGGATGCGGCTCATGTGGGCATTTCCGCCGGCGCCTCAACACCGGATTATCTCATCGAAGAGGTGAAAGGCAGAATTGAGCAGTTAGTTACTGAATAAGCCTGATTGATTCATCCGTCCGCTGAGGCGGATCAACAAATGATTGTCCCCGCCAGATAGATATCGGGCTGGCGAACGGCGTGGCTGGCCGGGCGTTGTTGGGCAGGGAAACAAGAAAATTTTTCAGAAGGATCTCTTGGAAAAAAAGACAACCCGAATTATACAGCGTTTGGCTGACAACCATCTAAACAATCGTGAATAATTCAGGTTAGAGGAGGTGTGTTAGAATGGAGAAGGGTTCATTTGAAGTGAAGGTTGGTCTTGCCGAAATGCTGAAAGGCGGCGTTATCATGGACGTCACCACAGTGGAGCACGCAAAAATAGCCGAAGATGCGGGGGCTGCGGCCGTTATGGCTCTGGAACGTATTCCGGCGGATATCCGTGAAGACGGCGGCATCGCCCGCATGTCCAATCCTCAGATGATCAAAGATATTCAGCAGGCTGTCTCGATTCCCGTCATGGCGAAGTGCCGTATCGGTCATTTTGCCGAGGCGCAGATTCTTGAATCTCTCGGCGTCGATTTTATCGATGAAAGCGAAGTTTTGACACCGGCGGATGAGCACAACCATATCGACAAGCACGCCTTCAAGATCCCTTTCGTCTGCGGCTGTCGTGATCTTGGCGAGGCGCTGAGGCGGATTGGTGAAGGCGCCGCCATGATCCGCACTAAAGGTGAAGCCGGCAGCGGTAATATTGTGGAGGCTGTACGCCATATGCGCACGGTGCGGGGTGACATCATGAAACTGACCGTCCGCGGGGAGGAAGAGATGATGGCAAAGGCAAAGGAACTGGGAGCCCCCTACAGCCTCGTGAAACAGGTGGCTAAACTGGGAAAACTTCCTGTCCCCAACTTTGCCGCCGGCGGTATAGCAACGCCGGCTGATGCGTCACTCATGATGCAGTTAGGCGCCGAGAGTATCTTCGTCGGTTCCGGAATCTTCA
>DCAL01000091.1:0-179 GCA_002311975.1 Fidelibacterota bacterium UBA1134
ATTGCAATCCTTTACTTTATGTATACTGGTATGGTTCATAATTGCAAACAGTTTCGCTTTGGCTTAACGGCAAATCCGTTAAGTGTTGATTTTGATTCATAATAAACGGGTGAAAAGATAAAAGGAGAGTATTATGGACAAATCAATGGTAACTACAACCTTCAATCTGGATGGATCTC
>DCAL01000091.1:303-9774 GCA_002311975.1 Fidelibacterota bacterium UBA1134
GGTGGAAATATCATATTATTTACAGAATTATATGAGCAAACTAGAGTAAAAGCATTCGACATGATGGTTTCTCACGCAGATGAGGTTGGAGCAAATGCTGTGATAGAGATTCGATATGATGCGACAGAATTAATGGGTGGATTGACTGAAGTATTGTGTTACGGAACTGCCGTCGTTGTTTCATCTCAAAAGTAATATATTAATCAACACCTAACCAATCACTCCTCCAGTGATTTATCCATCGTAACGAAGATTAGATGGACAGCGCACTACAACGCCAGTTACCGCTTGGCTCTTGGATTCCCTATGCTAAAGTCTTATTTTCCCGCCGTCATTTTGTAAGGACAAATGTCAAGTTCACTCTCTTCGCGCATGCTCGTCGTCTACCTAGGTATTCCGGGGATTATCCTGGCTGTCTATCTTGGTCGGTACTACTTCGCCCTGTTTGTTACTCTTGTCTGTGTCCTGGCGCTGAGAGAATTCTATCTGCTGACGGCCGCTAAAGGAATCTCGCCGCAATTGTGGATAGGGCCGATCTCATGTGTCGTAATATCGCTGTTCTACTACTTTGGTCCTGCCTTGCCCGTTCCTTTCATCAATCCACGGGACTTCGTGCCCCTCATGATGCTCATCATCATTCTGACTGAGTTGACACGCGGCAAGGCAAACGCAATCGCCAATGTGATGACTACCATGGGCGGTATCATTTATGTGCCGCTGTTTCTGGGCGCCCTCATCGGGATCCAGCAGATCGATCCGTTCGATTCTGACATGGGGATGAAGCTTGTGGGATCTCTTTTTGTTGGGGTCTGGATCTGCGATACATCGGCCTATTTTTGCGGCAAGGCATGGGGCAAGAAAAAAATTCTACAGCGGGCAAGTCCCAGGAAGACAGTCCTCGGATGCGTTTCAGGTCTTGCATTTGCACTCGCCTTCTACGTTGTCATCCACACTCTCGGTTTCTACAGTTCAGCAAAATCATTTGTAGAGGTAACGCTCCCTGATGCTATTGTATTCGGTATTATAGTAGGCATATTCGGCCAGGCGGGCGATTTCGTGGAATCTCTCTTCAAGCGCGATATGGGCGTCAAGGATTCCAGTAATTTTCTGATGGGTCACGGCGGCGTCTTGGACAGGTTCGATTCGCTCATTGTGGCGTCACCCATGACTTTCCTCTATCTAAAATACTTCATCTATTAGGCTGACAGAATGGGCGAGAATAGGGAACTGAAATCCATTCTTGCCACCGACTGCGGCAGCACCACTACAAAAGCGATTCTAATTGAGAAACAGGACGGTGAATACCGTCTCGTCGTCAGGGGAGAAGCGCCCACCACCGTGGAAGCACCCTTTGAAGACGTTACCAAAGGTGTTCTGAACGCTGTCATGGAAGTAGAGGAACTGTGTGGCAGGAAGATCCTTGACGGTGAAGATATCATTTCACCCCAGAATGGACAGGAGGGGGTGGATCTGTATGTCTCGACAAGTTCGGCAGGAGGCGGGTTGCAGATGATGGTGTCAGGAGTCGTGAAGGCGATGACAGGAGAGAGCGCCGAGCGGGCCGCATTGGGAGCAGGATCTATCGTTATGGACGTGCTCGCCTCCAATGACGGAAGGTTGCCGCACCAGAAGATATCCCGTATCCGCCAACTGCGACCGGACATGATTCTCCTTTCCGGTGGTGTTGACGGAGGTACTGTCTCACACGTGGCGGAACTGGCGGAAATCATCAATGCGGCAAAACCGCGGCCGCGGTTCGGTAAGGAATATAAACTGCCTGTCATCTATGCCGGAAATAATAAGGCGCGGGAAGCTGTTCGCGATACGCTGGAGGAGACGACCGACCTGTCCATGGTTGAAAACATTCGCCCGGTGCTGGAGCTCGAAAACCTGAAACCGTCCCGCGATAAGATCCACGATCTTTTCATGGAGCACGTCATGGCGCAAGCGCCCGGATACCGCAAGCTCATGTCGTGGACAGATGCGCCTATCATGCCGACCCCCGGCGCTGTGGGTTATCTCATTGAGATGATCGCACAGAAGGAGGACATTACTGCCATGGGGGTGGACATCGGAGGCGCTACAACAGACATTTTCTCCGTTTTCCAGGGCGTGTTCAACCGCACGGTAAGTGCCAATCTCGGCATGAGTTATTCCATCTGTAACGTTCTTGCAGAAGCGACGCTCAGCAACATCTTGCGCTGGGTCCCTTTTGGAATAAACGAGGAGGATCTGACCAATCGCATCGCCAATAAAATGATACGGCCCACAACAATTCCCCAATCATTAGAGGATCTCAAGATTGAACAGGCTATCGCCCGCGAAGCTCTCAGACTGTCTTTTATTCAGCACAAGTCCTTTGCGGTCAGTCTGAAAGGAATCCAGATAGAACGGACTATTTCTGACGCTTTTGAGCAGGTGGGAACAGGCGGAACGCTTGTGGATATGATGGCGTTGGATCTTCTTATCGGTTCCGGCGGTGTTCTTTCCCATGCTCCGAGACGCAATCAGGCCGCCCGCATGATGATTGATGCTTTCCTCCCCGAAGGGATTACCCAGCTGGCGGTTGATTCCATTTTCATGATGCCTCAGTTAGGCGTCCTTGCCAAGATCCAGCAGGACGAGATTAAGAAAAACGCTCAGGAAGCTGCGCTTCATGTTTTCGACAAGGATTGTCTCATTCGATTGGGAACTTGCATAGCGCCGGTGGGGAAAGTCAAGAAACGTAGGCCGTTGCTTACAGCCACTTTCACTCTGAATGACGGAAGCTTACACGAGCATCAGTTGATGCTGGGCGAAATGATCAGAATTGAGGTTCCCTTCGAAGAGGTAGAGGCAGTCCTTCAACCAGAAAAAGGTATAGACGTCGGCGCCGGTAGCGGTGAAAGAATCACGGCAAAGATCTATGGCGGCGCTGTGGGGATAGTGCTGGACGGCAGGGGAAGACCGCTAGCGCTGCCGGAAGACGATTCAGAGAGAATGAAAATGCTCAAGAAGTGGTCAGCGGCTTTGGAGGAGTATCCGGAGTGAGGCAGTAAAGGAAGTGGAGTATTGGAGCAATGAATAAGTGGACAACTGATTTCATACAGTTCAAGTGGGGGGTCTTCCCATTACTCCATTTGCCCAATATTCCATCACTCCTCTTTCACAAACGGTAAACGTTAGCAAAGGCAATGGCTCACGCATACACGCCCGGCCTTAAGGTACTGCACGAGACGAAGGTACAGAAAGAACGCCAACTGCCCATGAAAGGGGATGTTCTGGCTGAGATCAACGCTCAGGTGACCCCCTCAGATGTGGTGGCGTCAACCCATATTCCCGGGAACGTACGTATGGTCAATGTCGCCAATTCTCTCAACGTTGAGGCGGGAGATGTCCCCGGCTACATGACGGAGGAGATTGGGGCAGAAGTGAAAGAAGGGGATATGCTTGCTGAAACTGGCGGCCTCTTCGGATTCTTTAAGTCCAGTGTGAACTCTCCGGTGGCAGGGACAGTGGAGTCAGTTTCATCGGTAACCGGACAGGTGGTCATCCGCGAGGCGCCAATCCCTGTTGAGGTGGACGCCTACATCCGCGGCATCGTAACAGAGGTGATGCCGGAAGAGGGAGTAATTATTGAAACAGACGCCGCCTTTGTACAGGGAATCTTCGGTATCGGCGGAGAACGGAGAGGTATTCTTGATGTTCTTGAAGGGGACAGGGAATCGGTGGTCAATGTGGACAGCTTCAGCACAGATCATGCCGGGAAAGTACTCATCGGCGGCGCTCATCTGACCCTTGAAGGTTACCGCAGGGCACAGAAGCTTGGCGTGGCGGCCATTGTGGTGGGAGGATATAATTACAGTGATTTGAAAGCTATTCTAGGTTATACTCTAGGTGTGGCCATTACCGGTTCTGAGTCACTTACCACAACGCTGATCCTTACTGAAGGATTCGGCTCGGTTCCCATGGCCAGGCGGACGTACAATCTGCTTATCTCTCATATTGGAGCGAGTGTATCCGTGAACGGCACCACCCAGATCAGAGCGGGAGTTATGCGTCCGGAAATCATTATTCCTCTCGATGTAACAGAATTGACCGGTGAACATGGCGAAATTGACACTTCAACCGGAATTGATGAGGGATCGCTGGTGCGGGTAATTCGTGAACCCTTCTTCGGCCAGCTGGCAAAAGTACTTGCATTGCCGTCAGCGCTGGATGCCATGCAATCAGAAGCCAGAGTGCGTGTGGCAAGGGTGGAACTTCCTGATGGAACAGTTTATACCGTGCCGCGGGCCAACCTCGAACTGGTGGAGACAGATTGAAGCTCTTTGCCACCACCCAATACGTTGATCAACCGGACAGATCAGTTCTAACATCTGTTGCTGCAAAGATCGTCCGTTACGGCATGAGCGTGCCGGCCCTGTTTTATCTCGAGATGGCGAAACCCCTGGCGTTTCTGGGATCTCAGACAATGGTCTTTTTCGGGCCGTTTGTAACTGCTTTTATGAACAGTGAGGGGTACTATCAACTGGCGGAACTGTTGGAAGATCGCGACAATGTGGAATTCCTGATGGAGGAGATCGAAAGGCTGGAAGAAACCGGTAAAGAGCGGAAGCCTGCTTTCTGATGAGCCTGAAAAATACGCTTCTCGCGGCGGGGATTTCAGTGGCACTATTCGTCATCTACTGGAAACTGGGTCACCCATATTTCAAGGAAAGCCGGTTGGTGATGTTCATCTGCATCATAGTGTTGTCAAGTACAATTCTCTACTTCATAGGCAAAGCGACCAGAGGAGAGAAGATATATCTACGGGACATCCCCGGCTTGAAAGCGGTGGAGGAGGCGGTGGGGCGTGCCACGGAAATGGGCAAGCCGGTTCTCTTCGTCCCGGGTATCATGGACATGGATCAGGTAGAGACGGTAGCCGGGGTCATTATCTTGGGTCAAGTCTCTAAAATGACAGCCAGATACGAAACTGAATTGGAGGTCCCGGTAGCGCGTTCCATCGTTATGGAGGCTGCCAGGGAAATCACGAAAGAGTCGTACCTCTCGGAAGGCAGGCCGGACCTCTTCCGGGACGACATGGTGCACTATTTGACAGATGATCAGTTTGCTTACGCGGCCGGCGTTAACGGCATCATGTTGCGCAAAAAACCTGCTGCCATTTTCTATCAGGGAAAGTTCTATGCTGAATCGCTTATACTGGCGGAGACGGGCAACTCTATCGGCGCCATTCAGGTGGCCGGAACTGGTTCGCCCGCTCAGATTCCCTTCTTCGTAACGGCCTGCGATTATACCCTCATCGGTGAAGAGTTCTTCGCCGCCAGCGCCTATCTCTCACAGCGACCTTCCCTCATCGGCAGCCTAAAAGGGCAGGACTTGGCGAAGTTTGTTGTGATGGCTTCTATCATGATTGTTTTTATCCTCAATGCATTTCGCGATCTTGGCTGGTTCGCTTTCGACATTACACGGATACTCACGGTGCAGTAGGAGCCGCAGATGTTCTGGAAAAGACAGGTACCCATCGGCATTGTTTTCGTGGTAGGCATGTTGACGCTCTTCGGATGGTTTATTGAACAGGAGACGATCCGCTCCTTTGTTGAAGATGACGCGACGCAGTGGTACGATGTTATTGCCAGCTTTGCCGTGATTCTTGGTGCGCTGAATCTTCTGAAGCTTCAGGGGAAGAAGGTGCTGAATCGAAAGAAGGACTGGCAGTACAGCGTCCTTGCCATTTTTGGTTTTGCGTTTGCCTTTTTTGCCGGATTCATCTTTCGCGGAGGTAATACACTCGTGATTACAGATCCGGGCCCGAATCTTCCCCAGGTGGCGCAGGTGATCGCTGGGGAACAGAGAGCTCTCGTGGACAATGTTCTTTCCGGATTGCTTGCTGTACCGCAGGAAGAAGAGATAAAGCTCGACAAGAGTTACATGCGATTTTCCGGTGCGGAATCACTGAAGAGTAAGCTCGCCGAAGCCGGAGCTGTTGCTGAGATTCGGACGCAGCGGTGGGGCGGACACCTGCTTTCGGACGGTTCGCTATTCAAATGGATGTTCGATAATGTTTTTACTCCCTTAGCCGCCACCATGTTTGCCTTGCTCGCTTTCTTCGTCGCTTCTGCCTCCTACAGAGCATTCCGCATCAGGAATTTCGAAGCGACGCTCCTTCTTTCGGCGGGAATCATCATTATGCTTGGTCGAGTCCCCATTGGTAATACGATTTCCACCTGGTTTATCGCCTACGTCGTCGTCCTTATTGCGGCCATTATTGTGAATACTTTCGTCAACAACCGGCTGGCGACTCTGGCTACGGTTGCGGCAGGATTTATCATGGTGACGATTGCCGGCTTCCTTATGGGCTGGCCCGCCGACAGACCGGCATTCCTCTATCTGCCCAAAATGCAGGAGTGGATCTATCTTTACCCCAACATTGCCGGCATGCGCGCCGTGATGATCGGTATTGCCCTGGGAATGGTGGGCACCAGTCTGAGGGTGATCCTCGGCATCGAAAAATCATTTATGGGAGAGAAATAGCCATGTCCCGTCTGCTAGACCTCCTCTTGAAGCTCGGCAAAGTTGACAGACGCGTCATCTTCCTTCTGATTGCCCTTGCAGTCTTGCTTCCCCTTCTCAATCCCATTGGACTGACGGTAGAACCGACTTCGACCACCATTAAAGTATTCAAAGCGATCGAGGCGATTCCCGAAGGAGGACGGATTATGATCTCATTTGACTACGATCCCTCTTCAAAACCGGAGATGCACCCAATTGCCGTCGCTGTCCTGTATCACGCCTTCAGGAAGAATCTTAAGGTTTATATGCCTTGTCTCTGGCCGGGAGGCCCCTTCATGGCGAATGATGTTCTGAAACTTTCAGGCGCTGACGAGATGGGGAAGGTCTATGGGGAAGATTATGTTCTCCTCGGATTCAGGCCGGGATTCGAAGCTGTCATAAAAGGCATTGCCAGCAACATCCGGTATCTTTACAGCGTGGATGCCTCCAATACTCTCATTGATGAGATCCCCATGATGGACGGCATCCGAAACTTGAAGGATTTCGATTTTCTCTTTACTGTGTCGGCAGGATATCCCGGTGCCATCGAGTGGGTACAGTACGGGAGTGATCCAACCGGAATTCCCATGTCATCGGGGAATACTTCCATTCAGGTGAATGAAGTGATTCCTTACGTCAATACGGGGCAGATGATCGGCCTCATTGCGGGAATGCCGGGCGCGGCTGAATATGAGACGCTCCTTGGACGCAAGGGGATGGGACTGGCAGGCATGGACGCACAGTCCGTGGCACACGTTGTCATTATCCTTTTCATCATCTTCGGCAACTTCACTTACTACATTGAACGCCAGCGGGCGAAGAAGAGATACTAGGGGAGTGTGAGGCTGACCATGGAGCTCTTCGGCGTCTGGATTGCAGTTTTCCTCACGTTCTGCATCTTCAGCTATCTGTATAAGGACAATCCCTTTTACAAGGCGGCGGAGCATATCTTCGTGGGCGTATCGGCGGGCTATTGGGTGGCGACCTACTTCTGGACGCAGATCCATCCGAATCTCTTCGGCAGGCTGTGGCCTCTGATAGGAGACGGCGAACAGCTTGGACTGATCAAGCGAGGCTGGTACGGACTCTACAATATGGCAGGAATAATCCATCCCGGCATTTTTCCCGAAGGCGGAATTGACCGGGGACATGAATTCAATATCGTCTATCTGATTCCCCTTTTTCTCGGCATCTTCATGCTGCTGAGGATGTTCCCAAAGGTGGGATGGCTGGCGCGATGGTCCATGGCTTACGTAGTGGGGCTGGCATCGGGTCTAAGGATTTACGGCTTCCTGAACTCGAATATTGTGGCTCAGGTGCGCGGGGCGGCTGTACCTCTCTTTGACGGCTGGTTTACCGCCATCAGTTCCCTCATTATGATTATAGGCACCATGACAGGGCTGTTCTACTTTTTCTTTTCCAAGGAACATACGGGCGTATTCGGGAAGATTAGCCGCGTTGGCATCTACTTCCTGATGATCTCTTTCGGTGCCTCCTTCGGTTTCGCCGTCATGGGGCGAATCTCCCTCCTCATCGGACGATTCTACGACTTACTGGAGTTTAACAAGGCAGAGTATCATCATGCCACCTCGTGGGTTCTGGTGGGGATGGTCGCGCTGCTAGCGCTGTGGGCGTTTAAGAAGAGAGAGCAGACCGGCTCGCTAGAAAGTTAAAACTTCGACCTGAGGGATTGAGAGAAACCTGCAAGTTTTGGCTGAACTGGAAGGTTTGGGCCGGGATGAAATGGTTGCGAAGGACTTGGGAATGATGTGCGGTATACTTCTCAGGGGGGGTCTGTCTATTGCATGCTGTGGATAGCTACTTGATCTAAGTCTCCAACTGCAGTTCGCTCGAATCCACATAGACTGAAAAGAAGTTCAGTGCGCGGAACTGATTGCACATAATTTCGGCGTAACGCTGAGAATAGAAGGGTCCGGCCAAATAGGCAAATCCGCCAGCCATCTGCCGCCCCTTCAGATCAGGCAATAGGGTGGGGATCGCCTCTTCCTGCTCCCTGTTCTGGGGAACCACTGTCACGTGAAAATGGCTGAAGTCTCCGTCCTCGTGCAGGTATTCCTTTATCATTCCCGTCAACTCTTCTAACACCTGTTCCTCTTCTGGAGAGACTTCCTCGTCGATATTGATCAGCATGTTGACGATATCGCTGAATTGGGAAACCTGATTTTCGGGAGGTGACGTGGCCAGATAGTCCGCAGTGTGCTGGCGGATTCGAAGGTAGTCCACTTCCGCTACTTTAGCCAGTTCTTCAACCACACCTTCCCAGGAGAATTCAATATCCCAGGAATCGGCAAACGTATCGATGAAGTCTTTTTCCTTCTCATCCAGATGCTTGTCAATGAGAGCGATCTCTTTCAAGATCTGCATAATCTTTTCAGCACCGGAGGGGCGAAAAATGGAACGGGCCAGTTCTGTCACTTCACCTCTTTCATCTTTGATGTTGCCGCGCATGAGGCTGAAGAAACCTCGTCTGCGCTGCCCTTCCACCCAGAATCCGAGACCGATGAAAATCTGAAGTAAAGTAGCAAAAAACCAGAGAGATGCATCTACAAATCCATGCCACTGCGCCACTAAAAGATAGTTGACGGAAAAAATACCGAGCGGGATGAGACCGGACAGTTTTCCCATGATGGAGATACTTTCCGCCACCACCTTCTCGTGTTTGCGTTTCCACAGTTTATTCAGGGTGAGATACACTTCCGCCACGGTGAATACAAGGGCAAAATAGGCGAGAAAACTGATTACGGTGCGCAAAGACTCCATAGTGCCTCCTTCAAGAAATTGATTTTAGGCATGTTTGGTGATAGTGGTATCATTGGAGAAGGGAGGATGCGTATGCTTGCGCTCCCTTCGATTCTGAAAAATGATATCGGTCTCACCATCCTGTTACAGATTACAGCGGTAGCCGTAATGTATCAA
>DCAL01000091.1:9955-10188 GCA_002311975.1 Fidelibacterota bacterium UBA1134
GGCAGAGCGCCCAACAACTGGTCATCCACTAATGATGCCGGCGTCAACGAATCGATCAATCCCGCCACGGGGAAAATAATCGCATCTGTCAATCAGTGCTCCGAAGATGATTATGAGACGGTTATCCGTCAATCTCAAGAGGCTTTTGATGAATGGCGCATGGTGCCGGCGCCCAAGCGCGGTGAACTGGTGCGTCTCATGGCAAATGAGCTTCGTGAAAAGAAAGACGCTCT
>DCAL01000091.1:10372-10642 GCA_002311975.1 Fidelibacterota bacterium UBA1134
GGTCTCGCTATGCACTCAGAACGTCCACTCCACAGGATGTATGAACAGTGGCACCCTCTCGGTCCTATCGGCGTGATTACAGCTTTCAATTTTCCGGTAGCCGTTTGGTCGTGGAACGCCTTTATCGCCGCCGTCTGCGGTGATTCGGTTATCTGGAAGCCTTCTTCGGATGTTCCGCTGTGTGCCGTGGCAATTCAGAATATCTGCAATGAAGTTCTTGAGCGAGAGGGCTATCCGCCCGTTTTCTCACTCATCATCGGCAGCGGCAGA
>DCAL01000091.1:10696-12329 GCA_002311975.1 Fidelibacterota bacterium UBA1134
ACTCATCATCGGCAGCGGCAGAACAATCGGAGAAAAACTGGTCAGGGACATTCGTGTGCCGTTGATATCCTTTACCGGCTCAACTCCTATGGGAAAGCGGATCGGCGGAATTGTGGCAGAGCGCCTCGGGGAAACTATCCTTGAGCTGGGCGGTAACAACGCCATTATCGTTGATGAGACAGCCGATATGAAACTGGCAATACCGGCAATCCTTTTCGGAGCTGTCGGGACTGCGGGCCAGCGATGCACATCCACGCGGCGCGTAATCATTCAGAAGACTATTTTTTCTGAGATTTCAGACCGATTGGTGGCGGCTTATGGACAGGTTATTATCGGTGATCCGCTGTCTGAAGAGACACTCATGGGCCCCATGGTATCGGCCAGCGCCGTGGAAGAATTCCGGGAGGCCGTGGCGGAGATTCAGAAGCAGGGCGGTGAAGTCCTCTGTGGCGGCAAGGTTCTGGACGGAGCGGGGTTTTTTGTGGAGCCGACCATCGTAAAGGTGAAGAACGACTATCCCCTGGTCCAGCAGGAGACATTTGCCCCCATCCTTTACCTCATTGAGTACGATGATATTTCTGACGCCATCGCCAAACACAACGATGTTCCGCAGGGACTTTCAAGCTCCATGTTCACAACCAATCTTAAGAGTGCGGAAAAGTTCCTCGCTCATGATGGCAGTGACTGTGGAATTGCCAGTATCAATATCGGTACATCAGGCGCGGAGATCGGCGGTGCTTTCGGCGGTGAGAAAGAGACAGGGGGTGGAAGGGAGTCGGGGTCTGACGCCTGGAAAGTCTATATGCGCCGGCAGACGAATACCATCAACTGGGGCGATGAACTTCCTCTCGCGCAAGGGATCAAGTTCGGTGACTTCGGCGAGTAGACTCGAGATCTGCGTCTAAAAGCGTGAAAGAGCTAAAAGAATGAGTCCGCTTGCGGCAAATGATGTTCGCCGAATCCTGGAAAAATATATTCTGGTAGACGGCTTTGATCCCGTAGTCGATCTTGAGCGAAGTCACGGCTCTTGGGTTGTAGATGGGCGCGACGGCAGAGAGTATCTTGATCTCTTCTCCATGTTTGCTTCTATGCCGGTGGGATACAATCATCCGAAGATCCTCGAGGCGAAGGATCGGCTGGCGGTTGCGGCGCTAAACAAACCGACAAACTCAGACGTTTACTCATCACAGATGGCGGAATGTATCGGCACATTTTTTGATGTAGCTGTCCCCGATATTTTCAAGTACGGATTTTTTATCGAAGGCGGCGCCCTCGGTATCGAAAACGCCCTCAAGGCTTCCTTCGACTGGAAGGTGAAGAAGAACTTCCTCAAGAATGGCAAAACGGCAGAGGTCGGCTCGCAGGTGATTCACTTCGACCAGTGCTTTCACGGACGGACAGGATACACCCTTTCACTCACCAACACGGCCGACCCGCGCAAGACAGCCTATTTTCCCATCTTTGACTGGCCGCGAATCGTCAATCCACAAATGAGTTTTCCGCTGAATGATGAGAACCTTGAAAAAGTAGAGACTCTCGAAAGTCAGGCTGTGCAGCAGATAGAGGATTCTATTGTAGAGCACGGAGACGACATTGCCGCCATGATCATCGAGCCGATCCAGGGCGAGGGGGG
>DCAL01000091.1:12459-17631 GCA_002311975.1 Fidelibacterota bacterium UBA1134
TCGGTGAAAGGATTGACGAGATTACCGATAACGTCTTCAACGAGTCCAGCAGGATTAATTCGACGTGGGGCGGGAATCTGACCGATATGGTGCGGCTTACTATCTATCTCGAAATCATGCGCGACGAAAACCTCGTTGAACAAGCTGATGTTAACGGAGCGTATCTGCTCGATGCCATCGAAGCTGTGCAAGCCGATTATGCCGACCTTGTCTCCAACGCCAGAGGTTCGGGATTGATGTGTGCCTTCGATATGCCAGACGGGGACACGAGGGATAAAGCTGTCTCTCTGATTCTACAGAATGGAGCGTTCATACTGGGAAGCGGAACACACACCATGCGATTCAGGCCACCGCTAAACATTTCCCATGAGGAGATCGATACCGGTATTTCAATTATCAGGAAGGCCCTCAACGCCCTGCGCAACTGAGATCAAGACTCCATCGCTACACTGTACATCGTCGCTACGCCCATCGGCAATCTAAAGGATGTCACCCTGCGGGCTATTGACACCCTCAAAAGTGTTGACCTTATTCTCGCAGAGGATACACGCCACAGCCGTAAACTTCTGTCGCACTATGCAATCAAGACGCCCCTCCTCAGTTACTACGAACATAATGAAGAGCAGCGGACGCCCAAGATCATCCAGAAAATACAAGGCGGACTGGATGTGGCGCTTATCAGCGATGCCGGAACTCCGGGCATCAGCGATCCAGCTTACCGGCTCGTCCGTGCCTGTGTGCAAGCGGGGCTGGAAGTGACTTCCGTTCCCGGAGCTTCTGCCATCGTCACCGCCGTTGTTCAGTCCGGTCTTCCCACGGACAGATTTGTATTTGAGGGATTCTTGCCCAGAAAGAAGGGTCGAAAATTACGTCTGAAGATGTTATCGCAGGAGGAACGAACTGTCATTATATTTGAATCGCCTGAGCGGACGTTGAAAACGTTAAAGGATTGTCTCCAGTTAATCGGCAACCGGCCTCTGTCCGTTTGCCGTGAATTGACGAAAATGCACGAAGAAGTCTTTCGGGGCGACACCAAGGAGGCGGTCGACTATTTCGGCAAAAGGAAGCCCAAGGGAGAAATTGTGATCGTCATCGGCAAAGATGATCCCAATGTCTATTTCGATTGACCGTTTCAGCAATGAGCGGACTATTCATCACATTTGAAGGCATTGATGGTTGTGGGAAATCTACGCAGGCCGATCTGCTTGAGAATCATTTTGAAGAGATTGGACGTAAGGTAATTTCCGTACGGGAGCCCGGCGGAACTGACATATCGGAAAGAATTCGCGACGTACTGCTGAGCACGGACAACCGGCTTATGCATGACAGCACGGAAGCGCTTCTATTAGCCGCAAGCAGGGCACAGTTGACCTTAGAGACTATCGTTCCGGTGCTTGAATTAGGAAATGTGGTTCTCTGTGATAGGTATCTCGATTCCACGCTCGCCTATCAGGGGTATGGTCGACAGCTTCCGGCTGAATGGTTGCGGCAGATCAACAGCGCCGCCGTTGAACCTGATATCACCTTCTTTGTGGATGTCCCAGTAGAGACAGCCATGGCGCGCATGGAAGGCAAGACACTTGACAGGATGGAGGAAGAGGGGACCACATTTCTCAGCCGTGTAAGAGATGGCTATCTTGCCCTTGCGCAAAGCTATTCTAAAAGATATATTGTGCTTGATGGTACGGCTGATTTCTCTTCAGTCCACAACACTGTTAGAAAGGAAGTAGAAAAACGGTATGATAAAGATTAGCAAAAACGTACGACTCAGATCAATTCTGATCATCACAATTATGATAGTGGGAGTATCCTCTTTCCTGCTCGGCAGGGGCGATCTCTACAGGGATATCTCCGATAACTGGAAGTTCGTCTTTGAGGTCTATAAGCGCATCATGACCCACTACGCCGAACAGATCGATCCCAAGAAGCTGGCCGAGGCAGGTGTAAGAGGGATGATGTCGGAATTGGATCCTTATACAGTCTATCTTGAAGAAACCGACAATCATAATCTCAACCTTTTGACCAAAGGTAAATACGGCGGAGTCGGAATCCATCTGGGTGAGCAGGATGATTCGCTCACGGTCATTTCTCCCATGGATGATTCACCGGCCAAACGGAGCGGTATTCTACCGGGAGACAAGATCATTGCCGTTGATGGTGACCCAACAGGTGATATGGGCCTCGACGGCGCTGCCCGTCGAATTCGCGGCCAGCGAGGGACAAAAGTTGTTCTGACGATTCGCCGCTACGGCGAGAACGAGAATCTCGACTTTGAGCTGACCAGAGATGTTATTACCATTGAAGATGTATCCTTCGCCGGCATTGTGCAGGGCGATGTGGGCTACATCCGTCTTTCCCGCTTTTCCAAGAATTCGCCCAAGGAAATGAGGAGGGCGCTAAAGAGCCTTAAGGAACAGGATGCCGGCAAGATCATTCTTGATCTGAGGGGAAATTCAGGCGGTCTTTTGGACGCTGCTATTCGAATCCTCGAGATGGTAACAGACAAGGGAGATCCGCTCCTTTCCACCCGCGGGAGGAATCAAGAGGCTGAACGGGACTATGTCTCTCAGCTAGATCCTATAATCGACTCCTCAATAGGTCTGGCCGTTCTCATCGATGGCGGCAGCGCCTCAGCCAGTGAAATCATTGCCGGTACTGTTCAGGATCTTGACAGGGGTGTTATTCTCGGAAATCAATCATTTGGCAAAGGTCTGGTGCAATCTATCTATCCTGTCGATGATAATCGGTCGCTGAAGCTGACAACGGCAAAATACTACGTCCCATCGGGCAGATTGATCCAGAAGCCGGGCTATGTGGACAAGGAGATGGTCATCGGCTGGACCGAGGAGGATTCCATTTTTTCTACTCAGAACGGCAGGAGAGTGACAGCCAAAGGGGGTATCACGCCGGACATCGCCGTAGATCAAATGAAAGTTCCCCCACTGACGCGAGAATGCTGGCGACGCGGATTCTTCTTCAACTTCAGCACCGTCTATCTTACAGAGCACGATTTAAATCTGCCTGTTTCCGTGGATGACGCCATGCTGGAAGAATTCAGACAATTCATCGAGACAAAAGAGATCACGCTCAATCTGAAGGGCGAGAAGCATTTCACCGCTTTGGAGGAGATGCTGGATAGTACCGCCGTTGAGAACCGCCGCATCGAACATTCTCTATCTGTTTTGCGCGACTATTTTGATGCGTCAAAGGCTGATCTTTTTGACAACGAAAGAAAATACCTTGCCCTCGGACTGGAGAGGGAGATGTCCTCTCTGATTGGCGGTATATCAGCGAGGATTCAATCTTCATTCGATGACGATCCGGTCATCCTGAAGACAATCGAAGTTTTGAGCGACAAGGTTGTTTACGATAACACATTGAATGTTGTTGAATTCTAATACTGTCAAAAGCTACCATTACATTGATTTTCCCACAGTCACAGTCTAAATTTGCTTGGCCTGAGGACGATTGGCTTCCCGAAATGTATCGGGAAGCAGAGTGCTTGTCCGGACAAGTCGGAAAAGTCACTTGGGATTAACTGCTTCGAGGGCGATTAGCTCAGTTGGTCAGAGTGCTTGCTTGACATGCAAGAAGTCACTGGTTCAAGTCCAGTATCGCCCACAAAAAGTATGATGTTGACAGATGAAAAACCTTCATGAAAGAGATTATGGTTACCGTACCCGGCTACGATCCGCGCACTTATCCTGCTGATACCCCTGCATCTGAAATCCTCCACGATATAGATCCTGACTCCACCGGCAACGCCGTCGCTGCCAAGCTGAACGGTCATTTGTGGGATTGGCATCGTTCTGTGAATGAAAACGGGGAGTTAGAGTCAGTTTCAGCAGATTCGGACGAGGGACACTCAATTCTTCTCCACAGCACGGCACACCTTATGGCTCACGCCGTAAAGCACCTTTATCCGAAAGCGAAGGTGACGATAGGTCCCACTATAGAGAATCGATTCTACTACGATTTCGACGTTGAGACACCGTTTACCGATGAAGATCTTTCTCAAATCGAAGAGCGGATGAAGAAGCTTGCATCCGATGGTTTGGCTATTCACCGCCAAGAGCTTGCGAGAAAAGACGCAGTGTCACTTTTTGAGGAAATGGGTGAAAATTACAAAATAGAGATTATAGAAGATATTGCTGACGATGATTCCATTTCTGCTTATACCCAGGGAGACTTTACAGACCTATGCAGGGGACCACATATACCATCAACTGACTTTATCAAACATTTTAAACTGCTCAATACATCGGGGGCGTACTGGCGGGGCGATGAAAACAACAAAATGCTGCAGAGGATCTATGGAACAGCCTTCGCCACGAAAAAGAAACTAAAACAGTACCTCCACTTCCTCGAGGAAGCAAAGAAACGTGATCACCGTAAACTTGGGAAGGAATTGGAATTGTTTACCTTTGATGATGAAGTGGGACCCGGTCTGCCGTTATGGCTTCCTAACGGGACGGTCATTATTGATGAGCTGGAAAAACTGGCTAAGGAGACAGAACAAAAGGCGGGTTACCAGCGCGTACGAACACCACATCTGACCAAAGGAACTTTATATGAAAGATCGGGGCATCTGAAACATTACAGGGACAGTATGTATCCAGCCATGGATGTGGATGGAATTGAGTATTATGTCAAACCGATGAATTGTCCTCATCATCACAAAATATATGCTTCCTCTCCCAAGAGTTATCGTGATTTACCCGTTCGGTTAACCGAATATGGCACATGTTACAGATACGAAAAATCCGGGCAACTTTTCGGACTGATGCGGGTAAGAAGCATGCAGATGAATGATGCGCACATTTATTGTACAGAAGATCAGTTTAAGGATGAATTTCTGGCTGTCTGCAATATGTATATGGAGTACTTTTCTATCTTCAGAATCGAGAAATATCAGATGGAACTGTGTGTTCATTCTGCCGACGGTTTGGGAAAGAAATATGTTAACGAGCCGGATCTCTGGATCAAGACGGAACAGGCTGTACGTGAAGCATTGAACGAAGGAAATATCAACTACGTTGAAATTCCCGGAGAAGCAGCTTTCTATGGGCCCAAAATTGATGTCCAAGTGTGGAGTGCAATCGGAAAGAAGTTTTCTCTTGCAACGAATCAAGTTGATTTTGCTATCCCAGCGAGCTTTGATTTGACTTACAC
>DCAL01000091.1:17807-17980 GCA_002311975.1 Fidelibacterota bacterium UBA1134
TGAATCAGAAACTTAGAGCTGATGGATTTCGAGTGGAAGTTGACCGTCGTTCTGACAAGATTGGGGCCAAAATCCGCAATGCCGAAATAAGGAAGATTGGCGTCATGTTCATTGTGGGCGCAAGGGAGGTTGAAAACGGCACGGTTTCTGTCCGGAGAAGATTTATGGGTGAT
>DCAL01000097.1:0-646 GCA_002311975.1 Fidelibacterota bacterium UBA1134
TATCCTGATGTCGATATTCCGCGCCGGAGTGCGAATTTCAATGGAATCCTCAAGGTACGGTGCGACCAGGAGTTCAGCCATTTTATGTCCGCCAGCAACATAGGGATTTACAGCCTTGTCGGCGCCGGCACGATGGAGTTTTTCAGCGTTTGAATCAACACTGCAGCGACTGGTAATGAACAGCTCAGGATTCAGAGTTCTGGCTGTCATGGTGACGAACAAATTGTCGGAATCGTTATTCAAGACTACCACAAGGCCTTTCGCATACCGGATATACCCCCTTTTTCCAGCGTTTCGTCAAGAGTAGCATCCCCTTGGACATAAACATGGTTTTCTTCAGAGATCAGACTGATTTTGTCGGCATTGTTTTCAATAACGACAAATGGCTGCGCCTGTTTTGTCAGTTCACTGCAAATAACTTTCCCCATCCTCCCGTAACCGCATACTATAAAGTGTTCCTTTAAACGAGATGTTTTATTCTCCATCCTTCTTCTTATTAGCAAGTCAAAACCGAGAAACAATTGCGTTGCCTGAGTGAAAGCATACAGCACAATTCCAATCCCGAAGGAAATGATGAGAATGGTCCAGATTCGGGGCTTCCATCAACGCGTGGACCTCCCTGAATCCTACGCTTGAGAGGGTGATT
>DCAL01000097.1:685-5901 GCA_002311975.1 Fidelibacterota bacterium UBA1134
GTGAGAGGGTGATTACGGCCATGTAGAGTGAATCTAGGAATGTCCAATTCTCCCCGCCGGGTAAAATTTTGAATCCGGCGGCACCGAACAGGACTGTTCCCAACACAAGGAAAACGTTCCGTCCAAGCCGTGAAAAACCCATCTACAGTTCTATCTCCATTCCATCATAGGCCAAATCTACTTCTCCCCGGTAATACTTTGCCACCGCTGAAATAATATCCGTATCCAGGATTTCAGGATAAAAATGGGTCAGAACAAGCCGTTTGCACCCTGTTTCCTCGGCGATGAGACCGCACTCCGACGGCGTCAAGTGGCCCTTCCGTTTAAGGTTGTCTGGAAATGAACATTCCAGAATCATAACATCCACACCTTTCGCGCTCGCAATTAACTCATCGTTGACGTCACTGTCACCAGAATAGAAAACGGACTCCCCTCGCCCACTCTCAAATCGATAGGTAACACTATGCGCTGTATGTTCCGTATGACCGCATATGAGCAGAAGATCTTCCAGAATAACCTCTCCACGTGAAACCTCCTGTATTTCAATGTCAACCCAGTCGCACAAGACCGACCCTCCGTATATTTCAATTAGCCGATTAAAGTAGTCTTGAAACCCAATAGGCGCCACAATCTTGAGAAATTTAGGTTTCACCAACTCCGGATCGTGGCGATAAGCGAACAGGAGCGGAACGAGATCAAGTGTGTGGTCAGGATGCATGTGACTGTAGCAGATGGTGTCGATGGTCTTATAGTCAATACCAAAATCGACCATGCGCCGCAGCGTGCCCGATCCACCATCGATGAGAATGCTATGATCCTCTGTCTGAAGGAAATAGCCGCTGTTGCCCCGCTTGGGAACAGGGATTAATACACCGGAACCAAGTACTGTCAGTTTCATGTCTGGCAATTTAGTGAATTGAGCTCGTAAAAGGAATCAGCTTGCCAGTCATAGCGCCCTCCAAAGGATGAACTGGCCTGCTACTCGTATTCGCCGCCGGCGGAGTAAAGTGGCGCGCCAGACAGGATTCGAACCTGTGACCTTCGGCTCCGGAGGCCGACGCTCTATCCAGCTGAGCTACGGGCGCAAATTACTATTTGAAAGAACTCGTCCGTAGCGAAGCAGCCTGTCCCCATTTATCGGGAAGCTACGGGCGCTTGTTTTTAATTACCTGTCTACAGTGAAATTAATGTCTTTCAGTGTAATTCGTTACTGGTGATTGGTAACCGGCAGAGCGGAAACTGGATACTACTCACCAGCTACTCCGGAGGATCCTTCGGACAATGACTGCTAACCAGTTACCATTCCCCGCTCACCCATTGCTCTGCCGCTTCCACTGTGTTTTCAACCAGCATGGCGATGGTCATGGGGCCGACGCCTCCCGGGACGGGCGTCACCGCACCGGCGACTCCCTGAACAGAATCAAATTCAACGTCGCCCACCAGACGGTAACCCTTCTCAGAATCATCCTCGACCCGGTTAATGCCGACATCCACAATAGCAGAGCCCGGCTTGAGCATGTCACCGGTGATCATCTCCGGAACGCCAACAGCCGCAATGACGATATCAGCCTGGCGAGTGAACGATCCAATGTCCGGAGTCCTTGAATGGCAGACGGTCGTCGTCGCATTTCCCGTGGGAGTCTTGAGACTCAGCAAAAGCGACATGGGCCGGCCTACGATGGTGCTCCTCCCCACTACTACAACGTGTTTCCCCTCGGTAGCGATACGGAAATACTGGAGTATTCTCAAAATTCCTTTCGGCGTGCAAGGAATGAATCGAGGTGTACCTGCCGCAAGCCGTCCAAGGTTAACCGGATGGAAACCGTCCACATCTTTTTCGGGTGAAACTTCAGAAAGGATTTTACCAGAATCGAACTCCCTCGGCAACGGCAACTGAACAAGAATACCGTGAAAGACTGAATCATCGTTCAACCGCCTGATTTCAGCAAGCAGATCTTCCTCAGCAATGTCGGCGGGAAAACAGACTGTTTCGGTGTGAAGTCCCAGCTTATTGAACTTTCTGGTCTTGCTCCTCACGTACACTTGAGAGGCAGGATCTTCTCCCACCAGAACAGCAGCCAATCCCGGGACTACACCATTTGATTTTGCCTCTTTGATCCTACTGTTCAGATGAGCATAGACATTTTTTGCCACCTCCTTACCAGAGAGGATGTGTGTTTCTACTTGGGCTGACATCATATTTCTCTCTATACGTTATAATCGAGAAAAGTGTTGGTTCAGACAGTCAGATAATCGATGAACCGCGAAGCGCTTCTATCAGCCGGATACCAAAGATTCATCCAGAATTTCAATCAGAGCCGCGGCCTTATCCTCAACCTGATCTATCACATTTTTATTGTCCCGTTTTGAAGAGAAAAGATCATCAGTAATGCTCATAGCGGCAAGGATGGCAATTCTTGTGCTAGACTGCGTCGACGGAAGTGTCTCCTCCAATTCCCGCATCTTCTTGTCCACGTATTGGGCAACGTCGGCAATGTAATTTGAATCAGCATGTGCTTTTACGGTGTACTCCTGACCGAAGATGGAGACTCGGACCAGATTTTCCTGGGAATTACTCATGGCAACCTTCCTATTCTAAAACAAATGGTAAGCTAAAACTCATCAAGAATTTCCAGAAGATTCTTGATTTTGTTGATGATCTTTTCCCCGGTTTCATCGGAAATCATTACGTTCTCATCGCTGGACCGGGTTCTTGAACGGATGATAGTCAACTCTTCGGAAAGCTGTTTTATCCGCTTTTCTAATGTCTGGAAATTGGGGAGAGACAGTTCCATAACTTAACGTAATTTAGCACCGAATCGTTTTGAAGTCTCTGAAATTATTTGGGCAACGATTTTATCAACTTCCTCGTCTTTCAATGTTCTCATCCGATCTCTGAAGAAAAGGCTAAAGGTGACACTTTTTTGATCTTCCTCTATCTGGTTTCCCTCATAAAGATCGTACAGTAACAGCCGGGCCAGCAGGTCAGTGCCGTTTTCTCTGATCACTTCTTCCAGCTCTGCCACAGGGTGTTCTTGTTGCAGAACAAAAGAAAGATCGCGCGAGATTCCGGGGTGCTTGGATGGAGGCTGGTGAATAAGCTCTCTCGATATTTCTCTTCCAATTTTGTCCAGAAAGAGAAAGAAACCGTATACAGGATTCTCGATGTCGTAGCTGGCTAAAGTGTCCGATGAGAATCTGCCAAATTCGACAAGAGATTCGCCATCAACATTGACAAGAACTTGACCGGGTTTAAACAATTGCCGCCTCTCTTTGAAGCTTACACCAAAGTCCTCGATTCTCAGGAATCTTGCCACCGCACCTGCAAAACCCTTGACGGTGTAGAAATCAACTGATTCCCCTCCTCTCTTCCACTGTTTGAGGATTCTGTTGCCACAAATCACCCCGGCAAACTGTTCCTTCTCTTCACATCCTGTCTTAGAATCACGATCGCCAGTGAATACCACGCCATGCTCAAAGAGAGAGAGATCATTCTCCCCCCTCTTCAGATTGTAGTTTACAGCTTTCAGAAGTCCTGGAAAAAGTGACGTCCTGAGAAACGCCATATCGCGACTGATTGGGTTCTGCAGCTTTACCGCATCACTCTCCGTAAAATGGGTGGCTTCGCTTTTGCGAATGAGACTGTTTGTTGAAACTTCGTTGAAGCCCAATCCGACGAAGAACTGCCTCAACTCCCTGAGATAATCTGCTGTATCCCATGTCACATCTGTGAGATATCCCCCATAAGTGAAATCTGATTTGATACGACTAAAACCGTAGATCCGAGCAAGTTCTTCCGTAAGATCGATTTCTCTCTCAAGGTCAGGGCGAAATGTCGGCGGAACGCAGTTGTAGCCGTCGTCCGTCTTGGTGCTGGAGATACCCAGCCCTGCAAACGTACTCTCTATGAATGACGCTTCGAAATTCACTCCAGCAGTAGCCGAAGAAATTTCCGTGCGGAAGTAGATGGGCGCGGCTTTCATCTTTTGGGGATAAGCGTCCACTATGCCGTCGCTGATTTCACCGCCTGCAATCTCCGCCAGCAGGGATGCCGTCCTGTCCAGCGCCGTGATGAGCCCTTCGTAGTCTGTGCCGCGTTCAAATCGTCTGGAAGCCTCAGTACTCAACCCCAGCGCTTTCGATCCTTTCCGTACTGTGACGGGATCAAAGTAAGCGCTCTCGATGAGAATATCAGTTGTCGAATCTGACACCTCAGAATTCTCTCCCCCCATTATCCCCGCCAGTGCAACAGGTTTCTCACCATCGCATATCAGAAGATATTCCTGTGTCAGCTTCCGCTCCTTGCCATCGAGGGTTTTCATTGTCTCCCCTTTCCTGGCAAGCCGGACAATTATCTTGGCGCCGGCGATCTCTTGCAGATCAAATATGTGCAGCGGATGTCCCATTTCCAGAAGGACATAGTTTGAAATATCGACAAGGTTATTGATACTTCGGATTCCTGCCGCTTCAAGTCTCTTCACCAGCCACTCTGGCGAAGCGTTCACCTTGACGTTCTTCACAACTCTGCAGGCATACCGGGGACATTCTTTCTTGTCCATAATTTCAATCGAAATGGCGTCCGCTGCTTTCTCACCGGATTCTTTGACTGCGAACTGAGGTGGTCTCAACGTTTTCCCGGTAAGGACGGCAATTTCCCGTGCCACGCCAAAATGGGACATGCAGTCGGGTCTGTTTGGCGTCAGTTCAATATCGAGGGCTTTTCCATCCTGAATGACATCAGATTCATGACCTGCATTGGTCAGTAGATCAGCCAGATCCTCAGAGGAGAGATCGACATCGACGTAGTCTTTCAGCCATTCAATAGTGACAATCATACGAACTGCCTCAGGAATCGGACATCGCCGTTGAAGAAAAGCCGGATATCATCAATCTGATATTTCAACATGGCCAGTCGTTCAATGCCCATACCAAAAGCGTAACCGCGCCATTCTTCTGCATCATAGCCCACGAACCCGTACACATTCGGATCTACCATGCCGCAGCCGAGTATCTCCAGCCACCCCGTTCTCTTGCAGAGGGAACAACCCTTTCCTCTGCAGACAATACAAGAGATATCCACTTCTGCGCTCGGCTCGGTGAAGGGAAAAAAGCTGGGGCGAAATCTTGATTTCACATCGGAGCCAAAGAACTGGTGATTGAAATACTCCAAGGTCCCCTTCATTTCAGCAAAGGAGACGTTCCGGTTTACATACAAC
>DCAL01000097.1:6064-7380 GCA_002311975.1 Fidelibacterota bacterium UBA1134
TAAAAAGTGTCCTGCATATCCCGGGCCGGATGGTGCTTGGGAATATTCAACGCTTCGAAGTTATGGTAATCGTCATCCACTTCAGGACCGTATGCCACAGAAAAGCCGATGGAGGCAAAGATCTTCTTCACTTCCTGAAGGGTCTGTTCAATGGGATGCAGCGATCCGAGGGGAAAATGGTCTCCCGGCAGCGACAGATCTGCTTCGTCAGTCTCTGCCCCAGTTCCGGTGTGTCTACCACTCTGTGCTGAGTCCAGAGCTGCGGTGAGGTCCTGCTTCAATTGGTTAAGAAGCTGTCCCAACTGAGGTCTTTCTTCGGAATCAGCCTTGCCGAGTTGCGCAAACAGTGTTGCCACCGCTCCCTTTCGACCCAGATACTTGATGCGCAAATTCTCTATCGTCTCCGGACTGTTCCTATCCACAGAGTCGATAGCATGCTTGAATTCGCTTTGAAGGGCCGCTATCTCTTCGGAGAATGGCATTGAATTATGGTTTCAGGTGAAATGGAAATTGCCTGTAATCCTCTAATTGTAAAAGAGAATCCGCCGGATGGTACAGCGGATTTCATGAGCTACAATGGTACCGGATGGACTTTGGACAAAAACCGTCTGATAAAAGTCTGTTTTCCTCAGGCTTTTCCTATTACTTCCGCCACGATTTGAGAAAAAGCAGCTGGCTCACTAACAGCGAGCTCGGAAAGCATCTTGCGGTTAATGATTACATTTTTTGCTTTGCATGCTGTTATCAGCCCGGAATATGTGGTACCGTTAAGACGCGCTGCGGCGTTGATCCTGATGATCCACAATTTTCTCATGATCCGCTTGAGCTGCCGACGGTCCCTGTAGCTGTAGAGCATTGCCCTGTCTACGGCTTCTTTGGCCGTCCGATAGAGACGACTCCGGGCACCGTAGTATCCTTTGGCCTGCTTGAGTATTTTCTTGTGCTTTTTACGTCTCGCTACTGAATTTGTAACTCTTGACATCGCCGGCTCCTATACCCCAAGCATCTTCTTAACGCGCTTCTTATCCGCACTGCTGACATTGTCACTGTGCCGCAGTCTGCGTTTGACAGCCTGACTTTTTTTCGTCAGCATATGAGCCTTATTGGCTCTGTTCTTGCGGACTTTTCCGCTCCCCGTCACCGAGAACCGTTTTGCCGCACCACGCCGCGTCTTCATCTTTGGCATAACTATAACTCCTTTACATGGGCGTCAGCATCACGGAGAAGCGACGACCCACCAAAGCTTCCCTTTTTTCTACTTCCGCACAATCTGACAGCGATTCAATAACACGGGATACCACATCTTCGCCTAATTC
>DCAL01000033.1:0-209 GCA_002311975.1 Fidelibacterota bacterium UBA1134
GAAATGGACTTAAAGAATCAGCTTTTTTTGATTTTCTGACGAGAGAAATGAAAAATGTTACAATTCCGCCTAAAACCGTTCCTGTGATGGCCATCAGACTGATAATGGCCATATTCATCCCATGAGTCATCGGGGCGTCAGGGGTTCCAAAACAGGTGGCACACGCCATGGAGATGGATGGGGTCAACCCCCAGATACAAAAAACAAGG
>DCAL01000033.1:361-687 GCA_002311975.1 Fidelibacterota bacterium UBA1134
CAGTAACCTTTTTAATGTACACTGTGTGAAGCGCTTTCGGGAATAATTTGAACTCCCACCTGATCTCCAATCGTGGAGAAGGTGATAAAAACCATGACCGCTAACAGCAGGGCTGTAATTCCCAGAAGGAAATAAATGAGCCTCTTTTCGTTTGTCAGGTGCATAAAAAACCCTGCCACCATTGATCCCTTCAATGTGGCGATGACCATAGCGATAAAGATTCCAATGGCTACACCGACCTGCAGGTTTGAAGCTGCCACTGTCACGACTGTACCAATGGCCAGCCCTGCAAAAACCAAGAGGTAAACTTTGATGTGTTTTCTTAC
>DCAL01000033.1:735-7122 GCA_002311975.1 Fidelibacterota bacterium UBA1134
ACCAGATCGACAAAGTGCCAGTAAAGACCCGCAACTTCAATTCGGTTGATGAACCGTTCCGGTTCCGTCTTCCACAGTTTTGATCCCGGTCCCCAGAAATACAGATTGACCAGGATCCCGCCCAGCACGTGAAGTCCGTGCAGTCCTGTCAATGTAAAGTAGATTGCGTAAAAGGTGTTTTCGCTGGGATAGTGACCATGGGAAAATTTAGGGATGTATTCGTAGAAAATTTTAATCACTAAGAAGAGAGTTCCGAGAAAAATTGTTGATCCCATATACAATTTGAATTTACCGAAATCCTTCATTTTTAATGATGCCCACGACAGGACCATGGTTACACTTGAAATGATCAGTACGAGGGTATTAAAGGTACCGATGGGTACACTGAGGATTTCAAATCCCAAAGGCCACACACCAGGCAGAGACCCTGTCCGGAGCAAAATGTAAGTGGAGAAAAGTCCGCCAAACAGCATCACTTCTGAGACAAGAAAAAGCCAGATCCCGATTTTGGAATTGTGTAAACCGCTTTCCGGATGGGCATCAACAGCGTACGGAATTTCCATCGTTTATTCCACCTTAAGCACTTTGTTCTGAGGAACGAATTCTTCCACCCTTCCATTCACGGGCACATTGTATTCATAAGGAGGGTGGTGGACTTCCGGTTCTGAGGGGAAGTTTCCGTGCTCGATGGGTGGCGAAGGAGATGCCGCCCATTCCAGAGTGGTCGCTTCCCAAGGGTTGCCGGAAACCTTTTTCCCTCCTCTGATACTCACAAACAAGTTGACAATAAATACGATCTGAAACAGCCCGAGCAGAATGGCTGAGATGGTCATGAATTCATTCCACTGAAGGACCGGTTGTGCGTGGAGGTAAGTGGTTCCCCCATCATAAAGCCGCCGGGAAACACCTGCCAGTCCCTGAATAAACATGGGCATAAAAACACCATTCATCCCGACAAACGTGCCAAAGAAATGAATCCTTCCCAGAGAATCGCTTAACTTCCGGCCGGTCACTTTCGGGAACCAGTAATAAATTCCTGCAAACAGTGCCAGCAAAGTACCCGGGGCAACCACATAGTGAAAATGTCCGATCACGTAGTACGTGTCATGGAGGTGGATATCCGCAGATGCAAGTCCCAGGGGAAGACCGGTGAGACCACCAATACCAAACATGGGCAAAAATCCTAGGGCAAAGAGCATGGGGACTGTAAACCGGATGGACGCACCCCAGAGAGAAATAAACAGCGCGGAAAGAATGATTACCGATGGAATCGAAATAATCATGGTAGTCGTCTGAAAAAAAGCTGCCATGGTGGTCCCCATTCCGGTGATAAACATGTGGTGAGCCCAGACGACAAAGGACATAAAACTCAGAAAAATTAACGAATAAACCATGGACCGGTATCCCCACAATGGTTTGCGGCTGTTATTGGCGATCACTTCTGCCACAATTCCCATGGCAGGAAGGATCAAGACATACACTTCAGGATGAGCCAGAAACCAGAACAGATGCTGCCACAGCAATGGGCTTCCTCCCCCGCTTACATTAAGAACTTCACCCCCCACATACAACCCGCTGGGAAGGAAGAAACTGGTACCGGCCAGGCGATCCATCAATTGAAGGATTGCGGCACCTTCCAGGGGCGGGAACGCCAGAAGCAGTAGAAAGGCAGACACAAACTGTGTCCAGACAAAAAACGGAAGGCGCATCCAAGTCATCCCCTTCGCACGGAGTTGAATAACTGTGGTGATAAAGTTAACCGCACCCAAGAGAGAGGATGTGATCAGAAAGATCATACCAATAAGCCACATGGTTTCCCCCGTAGTCTGAATCACTGACAATGGAGGATACATGGTCCATCCGGATGAGGCGGTACCCTGAGGCATGAAGAAGCTTGCCAGCATCACAAGTCCGCCCACAAAAAACGACCAATAGCTAGCCATGTTTAATTTCGGAAAGGCCATATCCGGGGCGCCAATCTGCAGGGGAAGGACGTAGTTGCCAAATGCTCCCACAGACAGGGGAACCACGCCCAGGAAAATCATAATCGTCCCATGCATGGCGCCGAAGGAGTTGTAAAGGTCCGGGGTCAAGATCCCATCTTCTGAGAGGAGTTTCCCAATAATAGGGACAACCTCACCGGGATAAGCTAACTGCCATCGCATGATCAGAACCAGGCAGAACCCGAACAGGAGAAAAAAGAGAGCAGTTACAGCATACTGAATTCCGATCCACTTGTGGTCGGTGGAAAAAACGTATTTGCGCCAGAAGGATTCGTCGTGATGCGAGTCTGTCATTCTATGCTCCCTCTATGTCTCCTTCTTGATGTTACCAATATCGACTATTAAACCTGAATTTATGTCTCAAATAAAGAGAATAATATTACCCTTTTCGTCTCAATTCTAAAAGCCAAAAATAGAGTATAAACTGCGACTCAGATTAAATCCCTGCGAAACACTTAATTTCGATCAGCGATCACGCTGCCTGTATCAGTGCAGCTTTGCTATAGATATTTCTTCGAGACTTGATAGAACAAGCAGAACTCTCAGATACGAAGACTACCAGACTTCCTCTCCTTCTTCACCCAGCGTAGGAACCCGATCTGTCAGCCACGAGTTAAACTTATTTTCATTCTGGATTTTGAAGATCCCCTTCATCTTAAAATGACTGTTTCCGCATAGCTGCGCGCAGGCTATCTGCCAGTCACCCATCCGGGTGGGTACAAACCAGAGAGGAATACTCATGCCCGGGATTGCGTCCTGCTTAACCCGCATTATGGGCAAAGCAAAACTGTGAATCACATCTTTTGTTGTGAGTATGGATAATAACCGGTTTATTTACAGGAACGTGGAGCTGACCTACGGTAGTAATGTCGTTCAGCGCCGCTGGATCATCAGAATCTAGGCCGAGGGGATTTGCCTGTTCATCAACAAGATACGGATCGGTTTTACCAAAGATGCCGTCTTCACCCGGATAGTGGATATTCCACGCAAACTGCTGACCCACGATACGCACCACGGTGGACACATCAACAGGGGGAAAATCGGGTTTAAGATGATGCCAAAAAGGGATGTCATGACCGAATAACATATAGAAACCGAACACAGTCACAAAAGCGATCATGGATACGGGGACGATCACTTTAGGAAATCCTCTGTAACTCACACGTTGACCAGATCTCTCCCGGAATTTGGCCAGAAAGTAGATGAAAAATATTCCCTATACGACAAACATGATCAGCATTAAAATGTGTGTGGACAAGATTGATGGCCGTATCAATCTCGTGAGCAAATGTGGAAGCGATCCTTGGTAACCAGAGTCCGTAGTCATTCCTTCAAAACCACCCTCCTTTTAACTCTTCCAATTTGATCGCCTGACCATTTCCTCTATGCCTGGCCAGTAATTTGGACCTTTTCTTCATCCGCAACGCAAAGGCGACAATTGCACCCAATACACTTCCCGTTTACCCATCAGCGTAATGATTGCCACATTTTCTCCATGGACCATGGATGACTCGGCATTGCCAAAACAGACAGCACAGGCGGAACTTATCGCTGGAGAATTATTGCGATAATCAAATAAATACTCCGATGCTTCCGTGTTTTCCTGAGAATCATACTACCCTCATAGCGTTTTAAGCTTTTGAAATACCTTAACACCATAAACGATTAGAACGCTTGCAACGACAAAAGACAATATTGCCATTACCAGCAACATACCGTTTTCGGATCTATTATAATAAGATCTCAGACCCCAAACCCCAAACCAGATGGCAAACAGAGCGGACACAGAAATGAAAAAGATGTGGAATGCTTTAAGGGACATTTGGAACTCCTCCACTGTCAAGGGAATCAGTCAGGGAAAATACTATCAATAACACAAAAAAGATAAATGTGAATATCAAGACTATCAAAATGACCCGCTTTTCTGAGATAATGTGCACAAAAGAGCTAGCCACCAGGGAACCTTTTGAAACCGCTATAATCATCGCCACCGAAACTGCGAGACCCACTGACAATTCCAGAGATGCCACAGCCACTATCAGCACAGTGAGCATCGCGAGCCCTCCAAGAACAGTAAAGTAAACCCATGTATGTTTTTTTGCTTCATCAACTGTAGTTGATTCCATTTCTTCTCCTAAAACAAATAAATAGTAGGAAACAGGAATATTCATACCAGAACGACAAAATGCCAGTAGAGCCCAGCGATTTCGATTCGGTTGGTAAACTGATCTCGATTTGATTTCCACATTTTGGCTCCGGGGATCAGTTACTGAGTGATAAAGCATGGCTGAAAGAAGCTCATTTCGTACTCCCCAATCCACACTATCTTAGGTTGATCCCCAGTCCCGCACCGTCGGGAAGAACAAGCATACCGTCCTCCACCTTTACGCCGTCGAAGGGGTCGTTAATGGTTAGGATATTGCCGTCCAGGTCTGCGTAGTCCACCAGAGGCGAAAGATGGGCCGCTGCGGTGATAGCGACAGACGTCTCCACCATGCATCCCAACATTATCTTCATCTCCCGCTCCCGCGCCATCTGGATCATTCTATAGGCTTCCCTCAGACCGCCGCACTTCATCAGTTTGATATTGATGCCGTCGAAAGCGTGTGCAATCTCAGGAATATTTTTTGAGTCAATGCAATTTTCGTCCGCTATCAGTTCCAGGGGCGAGACTTCCCGCAACTTTGCTGTATCGTCCAGACTATCCGCTGATAGGGGCTGCTCCACAAACTCCACATTCTGCTCCGCCAGCCAATCACACATCTTCTTGCCTTGCTCCAAATCCCACCCCTCGTTTGCATCCACCCGGACAGGCTTGTCCGTCACATCCCGGATGGTATTAATAATCTCCTTGTCATGATCACTGCCCAGCTTGATCTTGAGGAGCGGATATTGTTCGGCCTCCAACACCTTCGCACGGATTTTGTCTTTCTCATCAATGCCGATGGTGAAAGAGGTCATGCACCCGTTCTTCCGATCGGCGCCAAAATGATCTGCCATGGACTCACTGTTGAGCTTTCCGTAGAGATCATGAAGGGCGAGATCGAAGGCATTCTCAAGAGAGCGCATGCCCCCGGCTTTGGGCAGAGCGGCATCCAGCCAGTCATCGAGTGTCCCACTATCAGTAATATCATTGAAAGTAAGTATTTTGATCTTCTCCACAATGGAGAGGCAGTCTTCATGATAGCGATCCGATGGCGCCGCTTCCCCCACGCCTGTGACTCCATCGATTGTGAAATATACCAGCACCACATCTACCACACTCTCCGATCCGCGGGCGATAGTAAATGTGTGCTTTAGCTCAAGCCGGTAAGTGGAGTAACGGAATTCCATTGTTGACCCTCGAAGTCAATCCTTCAACTTGGAAAGGACATTCTCCAGAACGCCGCCGGAACCGAAGCGGATAAAGTCAGTGGTGGGAATACCGTAAGTCCTCTCATACTTTTCCACGGCCGCCTTCGCACTCCCTTCGTCCATGAGGTGAGTCAAGAGGCCGATGCCTACCACTTCACACGGTTTGAACACCCTCACCAGTCTGAGATAGAGGTCCATGATCGTATCGAAATCTATCATGGGATAGTTGAACGTGTCCATCTTCCGCCCCTCTTCATGACCCATGAGCAGAAAATCAGGCATTGTGCCGTGCAGAAGACCGAGAGTTACCCCCGAGTACGCCATATGAGTGATGCTCCCTTGCCCCTCAACGATGATCAAGTCGTAATCTCCGCCGACCTTGTCAATCTCAGCTTCGATAGACCCCGCCACAAAATCACTCACCACTGCATCCACCGCAACTCCGTATCCTCCCAACAGAATTCCTGTCTGTCCTGTGCCGACGAATGCCGCCGTCTTCCCATTCGCTTCCAAAAGATTCTTCAGCTCCCATGCGGCCGTCATTTTGCCCGTATCGCAGTCGCTCCCCACTGTCAGGAAGACAGGCGTCTTTCTGCCCTGCCATGTCCCCTTGGAAAAGGGGAGCGGCGAAGGCGGGCGGCGCAGATCGGTGAGCTTCACGCCATGCTTCTTTGCAAGGAATGAAAATTCTGGATCGTCGTTGAGGAAAAAGTGAAGTCCGCAGATGACTTCAAGTTTATTCTCGATGGCAGTCACAATGGATCCCCGCCAGGAATCGGGAAGGACACCGCCGGGATTGGCTATCCCGATGAGCAACTTGTTCGGTTTGTAGCTGATGGCCTCCTCCACACTGGCCACAATGGGAATATCGCCTCCATAACCGATTACCTCTTCTGAAGTTTTGCCAACGTTAGTTGAGTCGATGATACAGACAACATCTTCCGGACAGTAACGAAGGATCGCATTGGCTGTCTTGGCGAACAGATAGTTGAACTCGCCCTCTACAAGAATTGCGTAACGCTTCAGCGGC
>DCAL01000033.1:7273-12553 GCA_002311975.1 Fidelibacterota bacterium UBA1134
CATACTTCTTGTTCGACCCTTTAGAATAAGGGATTGGATACCTCTCGGCGTTTTCTTGGAGCTTTCCCCCTATTATCTCTGCAACATCAAGATCATAGTGATCCGCCAGCAGGAATGCCGAGTATAGTACATCTACCAATTCTCCAGACAATTTGTTCACATTTACCTCGTTTTCATTCTTCCATGAGAAGATCTCAAGTCACTCAGCCGCTTCAACTGAAAGACATATCGCCAAGTCCTTGGGAGTGTGGAACTGGTTCCAGTCCCGGTCATCTCTGAATTGTCTGATTTTGTCCAAGATATCGTTCAATTCACCCACAGCCTACCCCCTTATACATGCGCTCGTTATGGTAATCCAGATAATCCTTGGAGGTACGGTCAAGAGCAAGTTCTGGAAGCAGCAATAGTCCTCTTCCGTGATTTTGATAGTATTCTTTACCGTTCTCGTATTCCTCCTTTATTCGTTTACTTACTTCTATCTTGAAATCGCTAGTAACGGTGACATAACCCGCGTCAAAAAGTCGATGTACGTCAGATCTTAAGAGTAGACCGTTATTTGTAGCATTAGGTCCTGACCCCAAGTACGGTTTGATGTGTGAGGCCTCTAGAGTCGGCAAGGTTCTTTCACCAGTCACGCAACACCGTCTTGAATACGCATCTGTGACTAACACCCTGAATGCGCTCTGACCAATTCGGACTTTAGATAGGATCCGCCTATAGTATGGGCTGATGGGTTCCGAGATAGCGTACTCTGCGCCGGACTTGACAGCTTCTCCCTTAGACTCATGATCTACAACTAAGTCAAGAACTCGATCCCACAGTAGTTTCCCCGATTCGGAGTCTGTATCATAGATTTTACCGCTCACTATGTTCATCGACCAATCTCGAGGCATCGGAATCCAATCCTTTTTACTGAAGAATATGGGATCCGAGAGTATGATACACCCAATAGTGGGGTCAGGTTCGAACGACGTGGGTTTCCGTAATTTTGCGATCTTCATCCTGAAATGATCCGGATTCTCGAATCCATTCCCTGTCTCAAAGGTATTCCACACCAAGGACAATGGTAAGAAAGTATGACTGGTGAAAAAGCCAAGTCATGCTATCCTATTAATGGGAGACTTAAGTCGAAATAGAAAAGGTAATCCTCTTGAAATAGCGCGAAAAGCTACATTCCCTCCCGGTTGCCAGTAGTTCACATCTTCCGGTTGCAGTCTCGCCAGATAGTTGAACCAGTCGAGATCTGTATTCGCCAAAATGAATTTCATTGTTTTCCCTCATCAAAAGGTACACTAATTAAGGAGAGATGTCAAGAGGCGCCGGGCGAAAAGGTCACGCTCTAGTCCAGAAGTCTTTCTTCCACTCCGGTTTCATAATGCGGAAGACGCCGACGGTCATGAGCGGAATGATATAGACAACAATCATCCCATAAGCCATGGCTGAATACCCCTTGGCTATAAGATCAACGATGCCGATCCGCGACAGTCCTACCGAAATGATCAGCATACCCGTAGCAAAGAGAGCGTTTTGCGTGGATGTCAGAGGGGAACGGCCGGCTTCGAGAGCGTGCGCCCGCATCCTCTCAACGATGGCGTGGACGATACCGGTAGCCGTCTCGATCAGAGTCCACCCTACCACAAAACTGAAGAGGGTCACCACGGCGATACCGCCTATCCTGTCCAGCATCACAAGCCACGGCACTGTGGCGCCGAGAACGTCAGGATCTGGATAGAACGCCATGAGAGAAAAGTAGGTGAGGAACCAAGGCAGTGTCATCATCAGTCCGGCTATCATTCCCGAAAAGAATGTCTCCCGGCGCGTGGTCTGCCGCCTCAGTGTGAAGAGGGCTGGAGCAAAGACGAGGTTATAACCCACATATACAATACCCACAGTCACCGCCGAAGAAATTCCAACGGACCCGGACACATAGGAAGTATCACCCGAGACGAACACTGATCTTACCGTGTCAAAACGTGGCACAAGGACCAGCGTTGAGAAAAGAATATAGCCACCGTATAGGACCGCTGTGCCGAATGTCTTGAATCGCACGATTAGGTGGCGACCGTAAAAATTCAAAATACCCACCACCAAAGTGATGGCGGCAACTCCCGTCCAGTAGTTCAATCCCAGTGTCTGCTGTATGATTTCACCCGTGGCAGATGCCATGACGGCAATGACGATGACCCCTAGAACCACATAGACAATCTCGTAAAGGAACCAGAATTTCCAAGCTATCTGCTTCACAAGCGAACGGTAGTCGTACGCCTGAAATGTCCGCGCCAGTTCAAAAGTGAGAAAGCTGAGGAATGCAAAACCGAGGAAGATTGTGAGTCCAGATATCCAGCCTAAGGAACCGAGGCGGGCGCCATATTCGACGATCTCCCGGCCCGTGGCGTATCCACCGCCAATGAGAACGGACTGCATGATCACTCCCGGGAGGAAATAGCGACCGTAAATCCCATCGAACAAGCTTCTACTGTTGGCTTTACTCAATGTATGTGAAAGTGATACTTAAAGTTTGAAACTCGAAATTTGTGCGCAAGTATCCGAAAATCAGGCAGCGAGGAATCTCGGCAACAAAGGTAATCTCATGAACTCTCTAACAGGGTCTCCGCTTGGCCACGACATCCAATATTCCGCACATTCCCTCCGAAGCGTTGGCGTAGAAGGATTCCACGATCCGAAATCAAGTCACCCGTACAAAACTTTGATCAGCGTACGAAACAGCTTTTTTATCCCGTCAGAGACAGGGAACCACCACAGCTCTCTCTTCAGTCCGAAACGGTCTTCACAGACAGCCTGCACCTGCGCAAAAGCTCTGATGCCTTCGATTCCTTGGAGACGCCCACGTCCGCTGGAACCAGTGCCGCCAAAAGGTAAACTGACGCAGAGATAGTTGGATTCCACATCATTAATGCAGATGCTTCCGGCTTGAATGTGCCGCGAAAGTCTCCGTGCCTTCTTAAGATCCTGCGTGAAGATGGATGCGTTCAATCCGTATGTCAGTGAATTAGATTTAGCCACTGCTTCGTCGGCATCCTTGACCTTTGAAATGGCTATCACCGGTCCGAATGTCTCCCTGTTCATGATTTCCATCGTCTCATCCACATCTACCACGACAGTCGGTTGAATGAAGTGGCCTTCGCTGTGCGGAAGTTCTCGACCACCGACCACGATATTTGCGCCGCGTTTTCTGGCATCGGAAATCTGTGCCAAGACCTTCGCTGCCTGAGGATCGGTCGTCATACTCCCCAGATCGCATACTGACCGTTGCGCACCCACTTCCGTCTCTCTGGCAAGCTGTGAGACTCTTTCGATGAATTGATCAGCCACGGGCTCTTCTACATACACGCGTTCCACCGAGATGCACGTCTGTCCTGCATTGTGGAATCCACCCCAGACGGCCGCTCGCGCCGCGCGCTCAATATTGGCATCGGCGAGAACAATGAGGGGATCCTTCCCGCCAAGTTCCAGAATAACGGGTTTCATCTGTTCCGCACAGGCAATGCCAATCTGTTTGCCAACTTTAACACTGCCGATGAAACAGATCAGATCCGTATCAGGGGATGAAACAACCGCTTCGCCCACGTCACCACCGCCGATCACCACCTGAAGCAGACCGGAAGGCAATCCACCCTCATCGAAGACTTCCTTCATTTTGAGAGCGGAGAGGGGCGTGTATTCGGACGGCTTCAACAGCACGCCGTTGCCACCCATTAACGCTTGGACCACAGGACTTGCCGCCAATATCAGCGGATAATTCCACGGTGAGATGACGCCGACGATTCCGAACGCAAGATACTGAACTGAGCCCCGCTTTGTCTTCATGATGAGTCCCATGGATCTCTTCTCTGAAGCCAGCGCCCGCGGACCGGCGGATGAAACAAAGCGCATGATTTCGGCGGTGGTCAGTATCTCTATAATGCCGTCAAATTCCGTTTTTCCGGTCTCGTCGATAATCACTTCCATAACCTCGTCCATCCGTTCCACGAGATGTTTCCGAGCCTTCTTGAGAATCTTAGCGCGAGCTCGGGGTGGCAAGGCACCCCACTCTTCCTGAGCCTCTTTCAGGCTGTCAGTCTTCTCCCGGATTTCCTGCTCCGTAGAGATATTCAGTTTCGTGATGGTCTCCTGAGTGGCCGGATTAATACAGCGCAAGAGACCATTCTCAAATAGACTGGGGCCAGCGGTCTGCGAACTAATTGAGGCTCGTTCTGAGGAAGGTATTGTCTCTCTCTCACTCATAGTCATATTTTCCTACTTGCCTTGAAACTTCGGTAATCTCTTCTCCATGAAAGCTGTGGTACCCTCATCTTTGTCATCTGTACTGAATACAATACCGAAAAGGTTGGCTTCGTAGTACAGTCCCTCTGCAAAGGTCATTTCTACGCCGTGCCTGATGGCTTCCAGAGAGAGTCTCACCGCTTCCGGTCCGCGACTCAGGATCAAATCTGCAATCTCCATCGCTTTTAGCATCAGCTCCTCCAGCGGCACTACATGGTTCACGAGGCCGATTTCGGCCGCTTCCTGAGCTGATACCATCTCTCCGCCGGTAATCATTTCGAAGGCTCTCCCCTTCCCCACCAATCTCGGCAAGCATTGCGTCCCGCCCCATCCGGGAATGATTCCTAACTTCACCTCCGGCTGACCAAATCTGGCACTCTCGGATGCGATGCGGATGTGGCACGCCATGGCTATCTCACAGCCTCCACCCAGCGTAAAACCGTTCTATCACGGCGATAACCGGTTTCGGTGATGATTCGATGACGTTCGTCAATTCCTGGCCCCTTCGCGCAGAAGCCACTGGTTCCGTGGCGCTGGCGGATGACATCTCAGTGATATCCGCCCCCCCAATGAAAGACTTCTCACCCGCACCAGTGAGAATAATAACGCCCACCCCGCTGTTACTGCGGAAGTCCATGAAGGTATCCCTCAGTTCTCCATCGTTTTCCGATTGATCGCATTGAGAACATCTTGCCTCTTGACAGTGATGATCCCATATCTGTCTCTAACTTCTTTCAATACGGTTGACACTTTTTCACCTCTATCGTTTCCAGAATGATCGACTGAATAAGACAATAACGGTAAAGATCTCCAACCTTCCGAGAAGCATGCAGAACGATAGAAGCCACTTGGCAAGATCAGGAAGATGGGCATAGTTCGCCGCCGGTCCGACAGATCCGAGCCCCGGACCTATGTTACCGATAGAGGCCGCCGTAGCACCAAGGGCCGACACAAGATCGAAACCCATGGCCGTGAGCGCCACCGATACACCTACAA
>DCAL01000033.1:12598-15121 GCA_002311975.1 Fidelibacterota bacterium UBA1134
CACCTACAAAGATGGATACATAGAACAGCACAAAACCGAGAGTGTTACGGATCACTTCATCGGCAATCATTCGCTGTCCTACCCTGACGGGAATGATGGCGCGTGGATGGAGCAAACGTTTCACTTCCGACAAACTGTACTTAGTCACCACCATGACGCGAGCCATTTTCATCCCTCCCCCCGTTGACCCGGCGCAGCCGCCGAAAAACATCAAAAGAAGAAAAACAATTTGTGAGAACGGCCCCCAAAGAGTATAGTCAGCCGTACCGTACCCCGTAGTGGTAACGATAGAAACGACCTGAAACAGTGAATCCCTGAAAAGGGTGTGACCGAAAGTGCCGTGCTGGATCACATTGTTAATGATCACAAACAGTGTGAAGAGGAGAATCAGACCACCGTAAAACTTGAATTCACCATCATTGAAATAGCCTTCTTTGATGTTGCCAGTAAGCGCTTTCCAGTGCAGAGCAAAATTTACCCCCGCCAGAAACATAAAGAAGGTGATTACGTAATGGATATAAGGACTGTCGAAATAGCCAATACTGGCATTTTTAGTGGAAAAACCACCGGTAGCCATGGTAGTAAATGTATGGCATATGGCATCAAAGATGGACATTCCGCCCAGCGTCAGAAGAATCATCTCGGTCAGGCTGATTCCACAGTAAAATAGCCACAGAATTTTGGCCGTTTCCTGTACACGCGGCTTGATTTTGTCAGGGACAGGACCAGGCACTTCTGCCCGGAAAAGCTGCACGCCTCCTACGCCGAGAAGAGGTAAAATAGCAATGCTGAAAACGATAATTCCCATGCCGCCGATCCACTGAATAAAGCTTCGCCAGAAGAGGACTCCATGGGAGAGGCTTTCGATACCGTCCGGCAGATGTGGCAGTGTGGCAGCGTTGCCGATGATGGAGGAGCCAGTAGTCGTTATACCAGACATGGATTCAAAGAATGCATCCGTGAGATTTGGAATGGCGCCTGTGAGGATGAAAGGCAGAGCTCCAAATGCTGCGACACAGATCCATGTCAAAGTAACAATGGCAAAACCATCCTTAATCCCCAGTTGTACCCCGCCTCTGGTGAAGAGCCAGACCGGCAGTGTAACAACTAGCGTAATTCCGGCTGAAACTAGAATCCCGTCAAGATCAGATTCACCATAGATGAAAGAACACACCGCCGGCAGCAGCATTGTCAACCCGAGAAGAGCGATCAACGCGGAAAGTACGTTCAGGATGCTCCGGACGTGCATCGAAGCTATGAGAAGAGTTTTTCGATCTTAGGAATGACTGTCGGCATGACGAATACAAGGACAATATCTTCTTCACTGAGCTGGGTATCACCCTGAGCAAGTGAAATGTGACCGTGGTGATTTACCGCGCCCACAACGCAATCGGAGGGGAATCTGATCTCACTCAAAACATTCCTCGTCACCTTGCTCCCCGCTTCAGGACTGAACTCGATCGCCTCCACATCAACATCTTCGAAATCTGTGACTATAATTTTTTCATCACTCTTGATGTATTCGAGAATCTCCTTCACAGTGGACATATTCTTGCTTACAACACTGTCCAGGCCGATAACCTTCATGATAGGTATATACTCAGTAGTTGAGACGTGGACAAGGCTCTGCCTCACGCCGAGATGTTTCGCCAATAGGGCAGAGAGAAGATTTGTCTGCTCGTTCTGTGTCACAGCGATAAAACTGTCCACATCCTCAATATTTTCTGATCTGAGGAATTCGATGTCTGTTCCGTCACCGTTCAGGATCAAAGTTTTTTCCAGTTCCTGAGCCAGCTTTTCCGCCTTCTCACGATCTGTCTCGATGAGTCTGACGTCAATCTTATCTTGGAGTGAGCGGGCCACCGCCCTGCCGATCTTGCCTCCGCCAAGGATGATCACGTTTTGAGTCTCTTTCATGTGCTTCCCAAGAACTTTCAGAAGGTTTGCCACTCTCTCCTTCTTCACCAGAAAGTACCATATATCGCCCAATTCAAAGACCGAATCTCCGTGAGGTACAATGGTAGCGATGCCCCGCAAAACACACACTGCATTAAAGGAGAAATCAGGATTCTCCTGCCGGACCTCCGCCAACGTCTTCCCGACTATAGGACAGCCGTTGCTTAGCCTAAGTCCCATAAGCTGAAGCTTTCCGCCTTCGAAATCCACTACGCTGGTGGCAGCTGTCTGCATGACGAGACGAACGATCTCGCCCGTGGCTGCCAGCTCGGGATGGATTATTTTATCAATGCCAAACTTTTCAGGATGGATAATAGTGTCTTTCCTGCTGTATTCGGTATTTCTCAGCCGGGCGATAATCTTGCGCGCACCCAATTCATGGGATAACTGTGAGGCAATCAGGTTGATCTCATCAATCCGCGTCACTGCTACAACGATATCCGCATCCTGCACTTTCGCTTCCTTCAGCGTCCGCTGGCTGGCGCCGTCGCCCTGGAGGGCGATGACATCCAAAGTGTCTACGGCACGATGTACCTTATTGGGATTGATATCAATTATAGTAATATC
>DCAL01000033.1:15255-19236 GCA_002311975.1 Fidelibacterota bacterium UBA1134
CCGGAAAACTACCATACTGCGTTCTTACCTCAGAAGCACCATCTTCATGGCGTGCAAATTGACGCCTACTTTGAGAGAGCAGACATATTCCCCGTCGGAGACCGGTTCTCCCTCTTCATCCTTCCCATCCCAGGTGATTGAATGGAATCCAGCTTCGAGGATCTCTCTATCTTCGATCACCCGAACCGCATGTCCTTCAACATCGTAAATGGCGAGATTCACAAGAGCCGCTTCAGGGAGATCAAGTCTAATGACCGGTTCATTCTGAGAAAAGCTCGCGAAACTCTGACTGAAATTGAACTTCCTCGGCAGCATCGGCACAATAAAGACCTTTCCAGCGAACACCTTCAGGTTTATCATCTTTCCGTTTGGATCGGACGCGACAAACTTCCTCACATTAAGAGGAATGGTTCCTTCGAAATCGCCGAGAGCAGAGAGAGGAATCATCAGAACAGGATCGCTCGTGTCCAGCAGTCTGCCGCCAAGACTGAAGGCGACAACCTTCATAAGACTCGAATCACTGCCGGTCTGAATGGAAAAGTGCTCATTCTCCGCTGAGAACGCCGGTTTGCCCATGAGAATCTTGCTGCGGTCGTACTCGAGAACGAACTGCAATGCCGCAATATTTTCCTCCGAGTCAATTAGCACATAAATGATTCCGTCCTGACTCTGGGTGAGGGATACATTCGAAAAGACGACTTCGGACTGGGGCTCTCCCGCGGCAAGGAATTGGATAAGACCAAGGAAGAGGAATAAAAGTATGGAGTGTCGATGCCGCATCTGTTCCCTACGTGACGCTCTACTGAAGTTCGGAAGAATCATTCCAAAATCAAACAGTCATCTCCACTCGTTAACTGACAGTTTTAGCCTGTTCAAGGCCACACTCTCGCCGCACGGTTGCCAAAATTTCCTCCACGCCTTCCTCATCCTCAAAGACGTTGAAGCCGTCTGTCTCAATAGGGACAATGTTCAGTTGGTCACCGGCGCTGGCCACCCAGCGGCTGTAGGCCATGTTTAGTCTGTGGAGATACTCCGGCGAAACTGTCTTCTCGTAATCCCGCCCGCGCGATTTCAGCCGCGTTATCAGTGTATCTGTAGACGCCTTAAGATAGAGAATGAGCGACGGCTTTGACAGATAGCTCGTCATTTCGGCGAAGAGGTCTTTGTAGCTGCACCAATCCCGCTTGGACATATTTCCCATCTCGTGAAGGGAACGGGCAAAGATTTCCACGTCCTCGTAGATCGTCCTGTCCTGCACCGCCGGTGTATCACCCGAGGCCATCTCACGCTGCGTCATGAACCGTTTGGACAGGAAGTAAATCTGGAGGTGAAAACTCCACCGTTTCATGTTGCCATAAAAATCTGACAGATAGGGATTATCATCTACAGACTCGAAAAAGGATCGCCAGCCGAGACGGTTAGCGATAATCTTGGTAAGGGTGGTCTTGCCGACAGCGATATTTCCCGCCACCGCTACGAAGGGCTGACGACTCAATTCGTCAGCTCTCCCATCAGATAATCTCGTCTCTGTTCCAGCACATGAACGTTTTCAATTTCATTGATCATGCGGCGCTCTCCTGCCGTCTTGACGCGGATATAATTCTCTGTCATGCCTGACAGAATTCCATTGTGATACTCTTCGAATAGAATCGGCATTGTTCTTCCGCAGTGTCTCTCGTAGAATGACTCCCTTTTCTGTCTGGAAAGGGTGTGAAGTATTCTGCTCCGTCCGGCACGATCCTCTTTCGACACAATGGGAGAAATCTCTAGCGCTTTAGTATCCGGTCGCTCGGAATAAGTAAATACGTGCAAATAAGAGATGTCTGCTTCCAAGAGGAGTTCGTAGGTTTCTAAGAAATCAGCCTCGGTCTCGCCCGGGAATCCGACGATGACATCAACCCCGATGCAGCAGTCCGGCAAATGCTCTCTTATCGTTGCCACCTTTTTCCGGTAAAGGTCAGCCCGGTATCTGCGGCGCATGGCGCTGAGAATCCGGTTGGATCCGGACTGAAGCGGAATGTGAAAATGAGGAACAAATCTCTCAGATCGGGCAACGAAATGGATGATCGCGTCAGTGAGGAGGTTTGGCTCGATGGATGAAATCCTTACCCGGTCGATACTGTCAATCTTATCGAGAGACTGAATAAGGTCGAGGAGCGATTCATTGCTCCCAGCACCGAAATCACCGATGTTGACTCCGGTCAAAACGATTTCTCTCACGCCGGTTTGCGCCAGCCAGCGCGCCTGCTCCATCACTGCGAAGACAGAACCACTCCTGCTCTTGCCCCTCGCATCAGGGATGGTGCAGTAAGAACAGTTATAATCACATCCATCTTGAACTTTCAGGAACGCCCGAGTTCTTTCATGAGCGGAATAGGAGGGAAAGAAGGTGTGAACTTGATCGATATCACAGCTATGAGACTGAGCGATTGATCGTTTCTCCAGATTACCGAGACGGGCAGGAAGATTGAATTTCTCATCAGCGCCAACCACAACATCGACCCCGGGGATGCTCGAAATCTCCTGCGGGCGCAACTGCGCATAACATCCCATAACCGCTATGAAAGCGTCCGGCGATGCTCGACGAGCTTGCCTCACGACCTTACGACACTTCCTTTCGGCATTCTCCGTCACCGAACAGGTGTTGATTACGTAAAGGTCCGCCCTCTCTCCAAAATCAACTTTACGGAAGCCGCGTGTAAGGAGGTCGCGCGCCACAGTAGACGACTCGGAGAAATTCAACTTGCATCCCAGCGTGAAGAAAGCGACACGCTTGGAAGAGTAATCTGGCTCTCCCTTTTCAGGCAAGCTCAATCTTCCCCTGATCTCCGATCATCAGTTTGTGCGTCTTCGGCTTGGCACTGGAATTCGTGATCATTACCTCGTGTCCCACCAAAGAAGCTTCTATCCTGGTACCAACATTTTCTATCTTCGAATCACTCATAAAGATAGAGTATTCCACTTCACTTCCGATAATCCTGCAACGATCGCCGATAGATGTGTAAGGTCCGATGTAGGCATCCTCCACGATTACGCCCTCACCCAGGATGACAGGTCCCCTGATGGTACTGCCCATGATTCTTGTCCCCTTGCCGGAAACAACGCGGCCCGTAATGCTCGAGTTCTTATCAACTTCCGCTTCTCTAAGACCGTCCAAATTGTCAAGCACCAACCTGTTGGCTTCCAGCAAGTCCGCCGACTTGCCGGTGTCCTTCCACCACCCCGTTATTTCGGAATATGTAACGCTCAGTCCCTTGTCCAGCAAGTACTGGTGGGCGTGGGAGATTTCAAGCTCACCCCTGGCCGAAGGTTTAATACTGTTGACCGCCTCAAAGATGCTATGATCGTAGAGATAAATGCCGGTGACAGCATAATTGCTTTTAGGCGACTCCGGCTTTTCCTCCACCGCCATGATCTTGTTGCTCTTAATCTCTGGCACGCCAAAGCGTTCCGGATCCGGAACCTTGCTCAACACGAGATGACAGTTCGACCGATTCTCGTGGAATTCATCAATGAATTTCTTGATGCCGCCCACGAGTATATTGTCTCCCAGGTAAAAAATGAACTCTTCCCCGTCAATGAATGATTCAGCTATTGTCACCACATGAGCCAGTCCAAGGGGAGCCCTCTGCTCGATATAAGTGATATTGACGTTCAGATTGTTCCCGTCACCGAACGTGCCGCTGATCTCCTTATCACCCTCATTGACGACAATTCCAACCTCCTCAATCCCCGCCTGATGTGCGTACTCCAAGGCGTAAGCTAACATCGGTTTGTTGGCGATGGGGATAAGGTGCTTGTTCTTGGTGTGCGTGATGGGCCTCAGCCGAGTGCCATGACCGCCGGCCGTGATCAATGCTTTCATCGTATCGCATGCTCTTCTGTTACCAACGCCAGCTTGCTGAGAGTGTCCGCCTTGCGGTTATCGTCGCGAGGAATGTGTCTCACCTGCCACGACGCGAACTTCCCCAGAATTGAGCG
>DCAL01000022.1:0-1560 GCA_002311975.1 Fidelibacterota bacterium UBA1134
AAGAGGAGAGTTGTCATGAACCCACATAGGAACCGCCACCACGTTCTAATCGTCCTTTTAACGGCTACGGTTATCGCAACACCGAATCTGTCAGTTGCTGTGGCATCTGATATCGACATTCCTTACCAGAAATACGTGCTGGACAACGGACTGACCCTGATCGTCCACGAGGATCACAAGGCACCTATCGTGGCGGTGAATGTCTGGTATCACGTGGGCTCAAAGAATGAAAAGCCTGGCCGGACCGGTTTCGCGCACCTGTTTGAGCATCTCATGTTTAACGGATCAGAGAACTTCAACGATGATTACTTTATCCCGCTGGAGAAGGTGGGAGCTACAGACATGAATGGAACGACCAATGAAGACCGGACGAACTACTTCCAGAACGTACCAACTAACGCTCTGGATCTCGTACTGTGGATGGAATCCGACCGGATGGGCCATCTTCTTGGGTCGATAGATCAAGACAGATTAGATGAGCAGCGCGGCGTGGTTCAAAACGAGAAACGACAGGGAGAGAATCAACCATACGCCATCGCCTATGAGCTCATTACCGAGAACACATTCCCGAAAGGGCACCCGTATTCATGGACGGTGATAGGCTCTATGCAGGACTTGGATGCTGCCGCCTTGGATGATGTACATAAGTGGTTCAAGGATTACTACGGTGCAGCCAATGCTGTCATCGCTGTCGCCGGCGATATCGACGCAGAGACGGCGAAGGCGAAGACGGAAAAGTACTTTGGTGACATCCCCTCGGGTCCGCCCGTCAAAAGGCAGGACTTGTGGATTGCCAAGATGAGGGGTACGCATCGGCAAGTCGCTCAGGATCGGGTCCCCATGTCAAGAATCTATAAGGTGTGGAATATTCCTCAATGGGGTTCAGCCGAGGCCGATTATCTCGATCTGGTGAGCGACGTGCTGGCGGTAGGGAAAAATTCGCGTCTGTACAAGCGACTGGTGTATGAAGATCAGATAGCAACGGATGTTTCTGCTTACGTGGATTTGCGCGAAATTGGCGGACAGTTCGTCATCGTAGCCACTGCGCAACAGGGCGTTGATCTTACGGAAGTAGAAAAGGCTCTTGATGAAGAACTTGCGACGTTTCTCAAGAGGGGTCCAACGAAGCACGAGATGGAACGGATAAAAACGCAGTACCGGGCCCGGTTCATCAGAGGCATCGAACGGATAGGCGGCTTTGGCGGCAAGTCCGATATTCTTGTAAGGAATGAAGTGTATGGTGGAACCCCTGATCACTATAAAGTGACCCTGGAAAGGATACAATCGGCCGGCAGGAACGACCTTAAGGAAGCGGCTAGGAAGTGGCTTTCTGACGGCGTCTACATCTTGGAGATTCACCCCTTTCCCGAGCATGTGACAACAGAGACAGATGTGGATCGGTCGAAGTTGCCAAATGTGGGGGAGTTTCCTGCTCTTGAGTTTCCTGAGCTTCAGAGGGCAACTCTGTCGAACAGTCTGGAGGTAATTCTGGTGGAGCGCGACGAGATCCCGGTGGTTAGCTTGACGCTGGTTGTAGACGCGGGCTATGCGGCTGACCAA
>DCAL01000022.1:1615-2694 GCA_002311975.1 Fidelibacterota bacterium UBA1134
ATTTGGTCTTGCTGGTACAGCCAGCATGGTCATGTCGATGCTGGATGAAGGAACGGAGAGTAGAAGCGCCTTGGAGATTAGTGACGAACTGCAGTTGCTGGGGGCGCAGGTGGGTGCTTGGGCAGATCTGGATATCTGTTCAGTATCCCTCTCAGCACTGAAAGAAAATCTCGATGCCTCTCTCGATATCTATGCAGATGTCATCCTCAATCCGGTATTTCCGGAGAACGAACTTGATCGGCTGAAAAAGCAGCGGCTTGCCTCCATCAGACAGGAAGAAACAAGACCTATAACCATGGCCCTACGTGTTCTGCCGGCGCTTTTGTATGGTAAGAGACACGCTTACAGCAATCCGTTGACCGGCAGCGGCACGGTGGAATCGACTGAGTCAATGACACGGGACAACCTTGTCAGGTTTCACAGTAGTTGGCTTCGGCCTCAGGGCGCTACGATGGTGGTCGTTGGCGACATTACCATTGACGAACTGATTCCCCGGCTTGAAGATCTTCTGAGCGGCTGGAAACAGACTGCGAAGCCTCTGCGAAAGAATATATCTGAGGTATTACTTCCAACTGAGTCAAGGGTTTATCTGGTTGATAAGCCGGGGGCGATACAGTCTTTGATCATCGCGGGACATTTGGCGCCGCCCACGAACAATCCAGATGAAATAACTATCGAGACCATGAACAGCATTCTTGGTGGGACTTTTACTTCTCGCATTAATATGAATCTCCGCGAAGACAAGCACTGGTCTTACGGCGCCAGGAGTCTCTTCTGGGACGCGAAAGGTCAGCGCATGTTCTTCGCCTATGCACCGGTACAGACGGACAAGACCAAGGAGTCCATGGTTGAGTTGAACAAAGAATTGCGGGGAATCCTGGGAGGGAAGCCAGCGTCAGAGGAGGAATTGTCCAAAGCTCAGAAGGGCCAGACACTGAGACTTCCGGGCAGGTTTGAGACCATGAGGGCAGTGTCGAACGCTATTGTGGAGATGGTCAAGTTTGGCATGCCCGAGGACTATTATGAGACATACCCTGATCTGGTTCGTGCGCTGGATGTCGGTGATATCTCGGAGGTGG
>DCAL01000045.1:0-23063 GCA_002311975.1 Fidelibacterota bacterium UBA1134
ATCCACAGCGCCGGGTGGGGGATATTGTTCAATTTTGTTATCGCTTTAGGGGTGTCCAAAATGACAGGGGACAGTTCGGAAGAGAGGGCGCGGAAAGGGAAGAGACATGCCTTTCTCCAAGCGGTGTCAGGAATGACAGAGGAACAGAAGAAAAAAGTGTCGCTGGCATGGGGGCTGACTCTTGTCTGGTTTCTGGTTGGTTTCGGGCCGTTTGCTACTATAGGAAACACCTTGTTTTCAAACCCCAGCGATCCGGAAACGTGGGCGCCGTTCGGACTGCCGTCCCTCTGGGTGTGGCAACTGATGTTCCTCGCTTACGGGATTTTTGTGATGTGGTTCCTGGCGTTTCAGATGGGGCTCTCTGAACCTATCGCGCCCGAGAAGGTGGATACCGTCTACCGGGAACGGTTTGACTGAGACAGGGGATAGCAGAGAAATGGAAAACCTTTTAGCTCGTGGCGGCATTGAGTTTCTGGCAGTTATGCTGGGGACCACCACCCCACCTTATTCGAATGAGGGAACGGGCACTTCATGCAAGACATCGGCCTCTGCTAATGCCAATAGTTCTCGCCTCATATCATCTAAACTTCTGGCGGTAACGAGGGCCCGCCTGAACCGGGCCGCACCGGGGAACCCTTTTATGTACCATCCGAAGTGCTTCCGCATAAGATTCATGCCGAGACCTTCTCCCCTGTAAGACAGGAGAAGTTCGAAGTGTTGTTGGCACATGTGAACGCGTTGCTTGGGGGTAGCCGTAGGCGAAGGAGTCTCGCCCTTCAATAAAGTGCCGGTGTCTCTGAAAAACCAGGGATTTCCCAAAGCACCCCTCCCAACCATCACCGCGTCGCACTCAGTCTGTTCAAACATTTCGATCACTCGATCAGGCGTGGACACGTCGCCGTTACCGATGACGGGAATGGAGACAGCCTGTTTCAATTCCCGGATCAGTGGCCAGTCAGCACTCCCGGTGTAGGACTGTGTGGCCGTGCGGGGGTGAAGGGTGATAGCCTGAACGCCGAGTCTCTCCAGTTGACACCCTGCCTCGGGAACCACAATTGATGATTTATCCCAGCCCGCACGCATCTTGACGGTTATGGGAATCGCCGGTACAGTCTCAATGACCGCAGATGTTATTTCATACATCAGATTCAGGTCTCTCAGAGCGGCCGAGCCAGCGCCCCTTTTTGTGATTTTCGGAACAGGGCATCCGAAGTTAATATCGATGATGTCGGGCTGAAAGTGTTCAGCGACAAACTTAGCTGCTCTGGCTACAACAGCAGGATCGTGACCAAAAATTTGTATCCCTATGGGACGCTCCTTTTCCTCAAAACGAATCAGCTCCAACGTCTTCTGATTCTCACGAATAATTCCGTCAGCGGAGACGAATTCGGAATAGACTATTCCAGCCCCCATCTGTTTGCATAGAATTCTGAAAGGATAATCGGTGACGCCGGCCATGGGAGCGAGGATAACAGGGGCATCTATTTTAAGGCTGCCAATCTGCATGTTTCTTGAATTTAGCTTTGCGGCCACAACAAACATGAGATAAACTTGGAGGCGTATAAGAACTTGTGGATAGAGAATCAGAGGAGACAGCAGTGAAAACAAACAGAACGAATGGACGTCTAGTAGCCGTTATCTTTACGATAATGTGTCTTTTTGTGTCCGCTGAAAGAGTAGATGCTCAGGGAGATATTTTCAGGGCACACGCTGACATTGTTGGCGCTCCGGGATCCGGAGTGTACGGCAGAGCAACTCTCATCCAGACAGGGGCAGAGCTACTGCCGACAGTCTTGGTCGTCGTAGAGGTTTTTGGGCTGGAGCCGGGAACGGTTCACGGTTGTCACATCCACGAAACAGGTAAGTGTGAACCGAACTTCAAAGCAGCAGGCGGCCACTTTGACCCCGGCCCTTACGGCATGACAAACCCTGACGCCAACCACCCGTTTCATATGGGGGACATCCCCAACTTGATAGCTGATGAGAATGGGACAGCGTTCTTCGAGCACCGTACGAGCCGCATCACCCTTTCTCCAGGTCCGCTTAGTTTATTCGATGGAGATGGCAGCGCCGTTATTGTACACGTGGACCCTGATGAAGGGACGACAGGACAGAAGGGTGGTGCCGGCGGGGCGCGGCTGGCATGTGGTGTCGTTGAGAAGGATTAGGAGCCAGCTTGAGCCCTGGCAATCTCACATAAGGAAAACTTCTTTCTATAATTCTCTGACCTTTCCCCATAAATTTCCAGAACGGGGTAGATAAAGAAATTTACTGGCCCGCCATCTTCAGCCGGCACGAGCTGACATTCCGCTCTGAACGATTTTGATATCGGTAATCATGTCCTCCTCAGCTCTCACCGCGCAGCTCTCGCTTTTCGCAGGATCAACCGCTGGATTACAATTAAAGTCATCAGGAAGCGGTATGAATTCATCCTGACGGGGAAAATCAAGAGATAGGAGGATACTGCTAAGCGAAAAAAGCTCAGTTAAGAACAGGCTTTACCGCTGTTACGTGTATGCTTGCGCCGTAGCGGTCGGAAAGATTTCTGATGAGACTGTTGGGGAGAGGTATGGCTTTTAGCAGACTTTGTACGGTGGGGTCGCTCTCAGGGAAAATATCGCTGACGCGCGTTTCTTTTACAACAGAAACATCATGGAAACCGGTGTTGTGCAAGAACTCAAGATAATCTTCTTTCAGAGCCGCCCCTGCAACACACCCGATGTAAGCGTCGATACTCCGGCGAACGAACCACGGGAGTTTCCGTAGAAGAACAAGATCAGAGACAGATAACGTTCCGCCGGACTTGAGGACGCGGAAGGCCTCATCAAAGACTTTCTGCTTGTCCGGCGACAGGTTGATGACACAGTTGCTGATAATAAGATCCACCGAGTCGGCGTCAACAGGAAGATCCTCAATATAGCCGAGGCGGAACTCTACATTGTCTGCGCCAAATTTTGCCCTATTCTCATTCGCCCGATCAATCATCTCCTGAGTCATGTCAACCCCAATGACGCGCCCATGAGGCCCCACTCCTTTCGCGGCGAGAAAACAGTCGAAGCCGCCACCGCTGCCAAGATCGAGAACGGTATCTCCCGGGCGAAGCTGCTCCAGGGCAAGAGGGTTGCCGCACCCTAAGCCGAGGTTTGCACCCTCAGGAACGGTTTGGATGTCTTCATCGGCGTAGCCGAGAGCTCTTGCTTGATCGCTTACGGCGACCGCATCATCACAAGAGCAGCACCCATCTTCAGGTAATGTTGCTTTTTCTGCATATCGCTCCCTGACGGTCTCGCGAATGTTTGTGCCCATTAGCCGTTTCCCCCTTCCTCTGGCGGGTAGCACTGGTTAATGACATTCACAAGGGCATCCAGCCGGTAGGCGATATTCTGATAATCTGGTTTGTAGTAAGGTTCCTTTGCCCGCCGTTCGCTGGTAGTCACGCCGGTCCGCTTCAGGAGTGCCAGGCCCCCGTGCTTTTCATGTGAGAATCCTTGTATGCTGTTTCAAATAATTCAGGAACATTTTAGGCCTTCTTAAGCAAATATATGATAGCAAGGCTTGGCTGCCAAGTTTTTTCAGAACCTATGTTGACAACTCAGCATAAATTTCTTGAAACTTCCTCAAACTGGTTGGTGAATGTCCGGCGTAATGGTTGTTCATATAGGCGTAGAGTTTGCGGATGTTCGGCAGTGTATCTCTGATGACTTCGGCCCACCATTGATATTCGTTAGTTCGGTCGAAGCGGATGCGGCTGAAGTCAGATTCAATCCTCTTCCTGTCGCCGAGCCAGCGGATGTAGGCAAAATCAGCGGTGGGGTACTTAAGCTTCGGAAACCACGGATGATCGATCTGAGCCAGAGCGATGTTGTGCGCTCTGAGAAGGGAGGTGAAATCATCGAAGAGCCACTTTCGGTTGCGCACCTCCACCACGTATTCGAAGCCGTCAGGGAGATTAGAAATAAAAGCTTTGAGCACGTTAAACTTTTCGGGCTTGAAGCCGTAGCTGAACTGAAAAAGGACAGCGCCCAGCTTGTCTCCCAAGAGGGAAATATGTTCTAGAAAGGTCTCAACTTCTGTTTCGCAATCCTCGAGGACTTTCTCATGAGTGATAATTTTCGGCACCTTAACGGAGAATATGAAATTGTTGGGCACTAGCCGTGCCCAGTTCTCCACGGTGGATTTTCGCGGGATGGCGTAGAAGGTGCTATCGATCTCCACGGTCTGAAAGGCGGAGCTGTAGTGAACGAGGCGCTTGTTCTTGGGGAGGGTGTGAGGGTAGAAATTTCCTTCCCAGTCGTCGTAGTCCCACCCTTGCGTACCCACCAGTAACTCAGCCATTAATCTACGCAGACCTGACAGGTAGGTTCGTACCTGTCAGGTCGAAAACTTATCGTCCTGTTACTATAAAGCTTTTTCAACTCGTCAGGACTGATTCGACCTGACGAGTTTGCGCTGAAAACAGAAAAGGGCGTCAATCGCGCCGCCCCCTCTTCAAGTCTTGTACCCTGTTTGCAGTAAGTGACTATTCTTCCTCATCCCCCTCTTTGGATTCATAGTAATCACTGTACGCTTCATAATATGCTTCGGCCATCTCCGGATCGTAAAGGTATTGATAGTCTTCCCAATCCTGGTAGGCAGGCTCTTCAACAGCTTGCGGCTCAGGAGCCTCCACGGGAGAAGGGGCTTCCGGTACAGTTGCTACTGGCACAGCAGCTTGAGGGACAAGAAGGTCGGTGGTTACAGGCTTCCTTTGGAAATAAAGGAAAATCAGACCGGGCATGACGCCGAAGAAAAGAATAAGCAGGGAAAGAATAGCCCCATCCGCTTTAATGCGGTAACCTCCCCAGATATCCTGTTCAACCCCAAACGCCATAAAGATAGCTGTTGCCAGCAGGACGCCGAAAATAATGAGGATTGCGCCCGTGGGCCGACGAATCTCTACACTGGCAACATTCAGGTAGATCATCCAGAACAACAGTCCGCCTACGATAGTGAGAACTGCTCCGTGATAGTTGGTTGCAGCAAAAGCAATTGAAAATCCGATGACGGACGCTAAAAGTAACAGATAGCCGAAAACAGCCTTTATTTCCTGACTTATCATTGACCCCTTCCTCGGTTAACCATTAAATGGTTGAGCAAAACAGACCTTGGACATCCGCCGAAATGCGCCCAAGTCGGAAGAATATCCCTATTCTCTCCATGAAATGCAAGCCTAAACTGCAGATGCCCAGAAAAAGCCAAGCCTGTCCAAAACCGTTGTTTTGTACCAGACTATTACCTCGTCATTTATAGCAGGGAGAGTTGACATCAACACTAACAGGGGATTTATCCCAACAATAACAAGACATCCTTTTGGGCTACCTGTCCGCCTTCATTCTTCGTGGTCAGTCGGGAAGCCCGCCATTTTTGGTATTGCCTCACCCGCCATAAAAGACGGGGTAAGTACAACTAGCTATTGTTGTTAGGATAAGTGTGAGAATCTGTCTAAAGATGAACAATAGAGTACTGTAGGGAAAATGCCATTGTTCTAGAATGTTTTGGACATCACCAGAAAAAAACTACAGACAGACATACCTGTTCCATAAATGGAATGAAGGCGATATATTCGCGACAGTGAGAGCGAACTAGCTAAGGAAAGGGGAGATGAAAACGGTAAGAGTCGGCGTTGTGGGGGTTGGTCATTTAGGAAGCAGACACCTTAAGCACCTGCTCGACCTTTCAGCAGTGGATTGTGCCGGATTTTATGACATCGACGCCAAGCATTCACGCAAGATAGAACAGAAGTTCGGAGCCAAAGCCCACACATCGCTGGCGGTACTGATAGACGCCTGTGATGCGCTGTCTATTGTAGTTCCGACCACGGATCACTTTGCGGTAGCAAAGGAGTGCATTGAGTCCGGCAAGAGTGTGTTTGTCGAAAAGCCGATGTGTAAGACGCTGGCGGAAGCTGACAAACTGATCAAACTCGGCAAAGAGAGAGACACCGTGATTCAGGTAGGACATGTTGAGAGGTTGAATCCGGCGATTCTTGCAATTGAGGATCTGGCGCTGAAGCCAAAGTATATTGAGTCGCACCGTCTTGCACCGTATAATGTGCGCGGCACGGAAGTTCCGGTTGTACTCGACCTCATGATTCACGATCTGGATGTCATCCTCTCTCTTGTAGATTCCCCCGTAGAGTCTATGAGCGCCTCAGGCGTTTCTATCATGACAAGTTCGGTGGATATTGCTAATGCCCGGCTGCGCTTTGCGAATGGGTGTGTAGCCAATATTACTTCCAGCAGAATCGCCAAGGATTTCGTGCGCAAGCTGCGCCTGTTTCAGCAGGATATGTATGTCACTATCGATTTTCTTCTCGGGCTGACAGAAGTGTATCATGTACTGGAGGCCGGGGAGAGGGATCCCAATGCAGTGTTCACTGCACCCTTGAAAGGCAAGAACAGAGAGCGTCAGATTGTCTATGAGAAACCGAAGGTGTACAAGATTGACGCCTTAAAGCTGGAGCTGGAGAATTTCGTTGCGTCACTTTCAGGTGAACAATCCCCCATTGTCTCCGGACAAGAGGCACGTGAAGCGCTGAGGATTGCTCTGGAAATTCAAGAAAAGATAGAACAGGATCTTCACTAGACTCGCCTAAGCCGATCCCGCATTTTCCCTATGGACCTGCGCCAACTCCTGTTCCGTAACCGCAGTTACACGCCCATTCCACTGGCTTTGGCGATTCTCTTCTATGCTCGGCGTGATGAAGTCTTGTTTCTGACAGGGCTCGCAGTGATTGGGCTTGGGGAGTTGATACGAATGAGAGGCGTTCGTTATGGCGGCGGCGCTACGCGAACCAGAAGGGTAGGAGCAGAAGAACTGTGCACGGCGGGCCCCTTTGCACATCTGCGCAATCCCCTCTACCTCGGCAATATGATTATGTATGCCGGTGTTGCGGTGGCCAGCGGTGCTGAAAACATGGAGTTAATGCTTCTTATTACTGTGGTGTTCTTCGTACTGCAATACGGTTTAATCATCAATCTTGAGGAGAACACACTTCGCGGCTTGTTCGGGCAGCAATATGAGAGCTACGCCAAAGCAGTGCCAAGGCTGTTCCCAAGAGCTACACCGTGGGCTGGCCGAACGGAAACAAGGCCCTTGACGTGGAAACAGACGGTTAGAACCGAACGGCGGACGCTCCAGACGCTCGTCGTCTTCTTGCTCTTACTTGTGGTGCGAATCTTCCTTATGCCTTAGCAGATGGGAGAAAAACAGTTTCAGCCATGATCAGAGAAATACTTATTGTCGCCGGTGAAACATCAGGGGACGAACACGCGTCCGGACTGGTACGGGAAATCAATCAGCTTGACCCCAACCTGTCATTTTTCGGTATAGGCGGTGAAAGGCTGGCTGAAGAGGGGGTCTCGGTGGTGGAACATATCGACACGATGGCGATCATGGGGTTTACAGAGGTTGTCAGCCGATATAGTCATCTCCGTCGGGTCTATAACAGATTGTTGCGGGAAGTTGAGATCAGAAAGCCTGCCCGGGCAATTCTTGTGGACTATCCTGGTTTCAACTTGAAGTTGGCACAAGCGCTTCGCAAATTGGGAGTGCCCATTATATACTTCATTTCGCCACAATTGTGGGCTTGGCGCGAGAAGCGGGTGGAAATCATTCGGGAGTGTGTGGATCAGATGATCTGTATTTTCCCTTTTGAGGAGGCGTGGTACAATGAGCGGGGCGTGAACGCAAACTTTATCGGGCATCCGTTTATGGACAGAGAGCCGCCGACTTGTTCGAGAGGGGAATTTGCGGCACGGCACGGTATTGAGAAGGACGAAACTATTGTCTGTCTCATGCCGGGAAGCAGACAGCAGGAAGTTGCTCGCCACATGCCGGCGATGGTTCAGGCTGTTGGACAGATACGCGAACACCGCCCTAATGTGAAAGCTATTATCGCTAAAAGTGAGCTCGTGACAATAGTGAGCCCCCTGGCGGAAGGTATCATGGTCGAGGATGAAGAACCCGTCCTTTCCCTGGTGCACGCCGATGTCGCCGTTGTTGCATCGGGAACAGCTACGGTAGAGGCAGCGCTATACGGCATCCCATCGGTAGTTATCTACCGGTTGTCTCCGTTGAGTTGGATGATCGCCAGGAAAGTCGCAAAGACGCCATTCATCGCAATGCCGAATCTCATTGCGGGCAGAGAAGTCTTGCCTGAATTGCTGCAGGGCGATGCAACGGCGGAGAGGATCTCATATCAGATGCGAGAACTCTTAGATTCGGCAGAAAACAGACAAGCGATGAAAGAGGGGCTGAAAGAGGTTCGGCAGAAGATGGGCCGCCCGGGCGCTCTAGGGAGGGGAGCCCGTCTAATAGTTGACAGAATGGAGGCGTAAGGTCTTTAAGGAAGCGAAACGCAAATTGAGCCTTATGGTGGGGGCAGTCTTCGGGAAGTATTTTCTGGACATTATCTTTGGACTGAGCAGAAAAATCACCATCAACAATGAGGCACTTGACGACTTGTTACGTAAAGAGAGGAGTGTAATAGTTTGTTCATGGCATGGCCGGCTACTGTTTCCCTTTTATGATCTGAGAAACAGAAAGCCCATTGGCTTGGCGGGGATGCATCACGATGCTGAATTGATAACGCGGGTGGGTGAAAAGATGGGGTGGAAAATGATTAGGGGGTCAAGTTCGGAGGGGGGAACCACGGGGTTTAGACAGATGGTGAAAGTGGGAAAGGGAGGCAAAGCACTTATGTTTATTACACCTGACGGTCCAAAGGGTCCCTCAAGAAGAGCCAAGGACGGTGCTGTAAGAATAGCCATGGCAACGGGAGCCGTTCTGTTGCCTGTGTCGGGGCAGGCAAGGCGCCGATGGGAGGCTGTTAACTGGGAAACATTTGTTGTTCCCAAGCCTTTTGGGACAATCTGTTGTGTGTACGGAGAGCCTATTGAAATGTCAGCGGGAGGTAATATGGATGATTACAGAAGAATGTTGGAACAAGAGCTTGAAAGGGTGGAGCGTCAGGCAGATGAGGCAGTTGCACGGAAAACGTAGCTATCTTCTATTCCCGTTAGCGCTGTTCTACTGGGGCGTCCTTTTCTGGCGTAACATCTTCTATGCCGTCGGTTTCTTCCTGACGCAGAAACTTCCCGTACCGGTGATCAGTGTGGGGAATCTCACTGTAGGTGGTACGGGCAAAACGCCCATGGTGATCTACCTAGCGCAGGAACTGGAAGGGATGGGTAAGAAAGTGGCAATCATCAGCCGCGGCTATAAGAGGAAGACAACGGGGACGCTGGTCGTGTCTGATGGGGAGAAGATCGTAACCTCGTGGGAAGAAGCCGGGGACGAGCCGTATCTCATGGCAAAGCGCCTGCCAATGATAGCGGTGGTGGTGGATGAGGCGCGCTACCGCGGCGGCCTGCACGCCGTACAGCAATTCAATCCTGAGGTGATCCTTTTGGATGATGCCTTTCAGCATCGCCAGCTTGAACGAGATTTAGATATAGTGCTTCTGAACAGTCAGGACGTGCCCCAGGCGTACAAGCTTCTCCCCTACGGTAGACTCCGTGAGCCGTGGTTTTATCTACGTCGTGCTGATATCGTCTTCTGGACCAAGGTAAACCTAACGCGTGGATCGTCCGGCCGATCGCCCCACGCCGCAATTAGAAGCAAGCCGTTGCAGGCGAAGGTACCCGTGTTCAGCAGCAGAATGGTAGCCGATAGTCTCTTGCGCGATTCAGCCGGAAACGGTGTACAGTTGACGCAGATCAAAGGAAAAAAGGTGTATCTCTTTTGTGGCATAGGAGATCCGGAGTCCTTTCGTTCACTGATCCAAAAGGCCGGCGCCAACATTATCGGCTTCAGGGTGTTTCAGGACCACCATCATTACATAAAAGCAGAAGTGGGGGGGATCATTGAAGACGCCGCGGTTCTCGGAGCTGAGATGATCATTACAACTGAAAAGGATAGTTTCAAGATGGAACGCTTCTTGACGGAAGAAGATAGTATCCATTCGCTCGGTATCGGCTTTGTTCCGTCGGCAGAGGGAGAGAGGGCGCTGGTGGAGATGATAGAGCGGCTTTGGTAAGCCTGCTTACCCGACAGGCTTGGAAAATTACTGGGCCTGCAGGGCACCCATGGTAAACATGGCTCCCACAAACGCCAAGAGGAGCGGCCAGCTGGTGGAGACAAACTGTTGTGAGGATGGATCCTCAAAGACGTGGATCTGGAACTCGTGGCTGGTGGTTGTACCCCGCTCATCGATTGCCGCCAGAACAATATCGTTCACCCCCCGCTGAGCCATGCGTGGCTTCCATCGTAACATTCCCGTCTCCGGGTCGAAGCGGGCGTACTTGGGGATCTTCACCGGTCTCAGCTTCACTAGGTCGCCGTTCAGGTCTTCCACTACCATGCGGTAACGGTATTCAAAATTGGTGAGAGCCACCGGCTTCGGTTGCGAGAGAACATGAGGAGAAATATTCACAAACAGCTTCGTCTCTTGGCGGTCCACAGTATAACTGTCTGATACCTCAAGCGCAAACAGTCGGCTGTTGATCTGAGATGGCGTTGGCATCCACGTGATGCGCCCATCGCGGCCGATCTGCATCCCCTTGGGCGCTTTCGAAAGATTGTAGGCAAGCTCCCGGTCGGAGTTCTTATCTTCGACGACTACCTTGTATTTATACAGCTCACCCACCCGGGCAGTCTTGGGCGCCGTGGAAATTATGGTGGGAGGATGATTGATGTAAAGATCAAAACTCTGCTCATCCTTGGTATAACCGTCAGAGACCATGTACGTGACCACGTGCGAATCGTACTGTTTCAATGTGGGCGTCCACGAAAGTGTGCCAAGATTTTCATCCACAAACATTCCGTCAGGAAAATCAAGTAATGTGTAGCGGATAAAGGGGACCCTCTCCACCAGCACCTTTGGCGGCTTTCCTTTGCTACCTTCGAAGAAGTGCCACAGCGCATCCCTAATTTTTACGGTGCGGCCTCCAACTTCTTTAATGATGATGATAAGCTGCTCATCTTCATAGAATACATCCTGGATGTAGCGCTTAAGGTTGATTCTGGCTACCGTCTCTTCTTCGGTTTCATCAGCGGCGGCGCCCGTCTCTTCGTTCACATCGATGAGGATCGATTTCTTTATCTTGAATTCACCGATGTAGCGATCGATGTTCTCCCGAAAAACATCATCGCCGATCTCTATGGTATAGACGCGCGTCTTTTCCACGTCATAGACGGGTGTAACGTGGGAGTACGTCATCAGCGAGCCGCCGTTGAGATCCTTCGTGGCAATCTGATATGTGTAAGCTTCGCCTACGGATCCGAGTGTTGCAGGCTCTGAGATAATATTGATATCGGCATTAACGAAGAAATCGAACGACTTAACAATCAGTTCGCGCCCGTCTGATATTTCAATCTCAGCCGTAGAGAAGTCAAGATTTCCCTCTGTGGGGACCCACAGGATTCGCCCGGTGGAAGGATCGACTCTCATCCCTTTCGGCAGAGACAGCGGCTCATAGCGTAAGACGTCGAATTCGTTGGGATCATCCACCAGCAGTTGAAAATTGAAGGTGTCGCCGAGGGCAATTTTTGTCATGGGATCCGGGATTGAGGTCAGCACAGGCGGATGGTTGACAAAAATCGCAACTCTCTGAGTATCAGCCGCAATGCCGTGGTTGGCGGAGATGACAAATCGTTGCGTATCAATCTGTGTACTCTGTGGCGTCCACGAAATGAGTCCCGTATTGTCCACCATCATACCGTAGGGCGAGCGCTGAAGCGCAAACAGAAGTTCCTCCTTCTTGTCCTCCGGCATGCGCACCTCGAGTTGATAGCGGTACTCTTCTGCCACGGTTGCCTCCACGATGGGCGCCGATGTGATGATAACTTGCCCGCGGGAATACAGCTTAAAATTCTGCACGTCGCGGTCAAAGCCGTCCGAGACGACGACCCTTACATCATAGATGTTGATATGCGACAGGTCGGTTTGCCATGTGACCAAACCGTCCTGACTGACGGACATGCCGGCAGGATTTTTCTCCAGTGTGTATCTCAGATGAGCGTCGTCATTTTGGTCAACGGCAATCACCTGATAGGAGAAAAGGTTGCCCGCGACGAATTCCGTTCCCCTGGGAAAAGAGGTAATCTGGGGAGGATCATTCACATAAATCCAGAAACGGGATTCTATCGTCGCAAGCTCGGGGATCACTTGGTAGGTGACAATGCCGTTTTCATCGGTGGTGATAATGTCTATGGTTTCCCCTATCTTCATCTTCAGAAGGAAGGAGAGCTCGTAGGCTCCCAGCTGGGATTCGTCGGGTACCCATTCGATGGAACGCGTTTCGTAGTGAAAGTACATACCTCTCGGCGGTGGCTTGATCCAGCGGAAGCTGAAGAATTCACGATCGGGGTCTTCCGGAATGGTGTAGGCAAATGTCTGATTCACCGGCAGTACATAGGTGGGCAATACGCCCAGCGGCAACGGTCGTCCTTCGGCAGGCGGGATTACAGGGGGCTCTTCGATGGGCGCTTCCACCAGAGCTTGCGGGATGTAGGTATCGATGAGGATCTCTTCCGGGTATTCGGGAACAGAGCCGAGTTCAAAGTAGAAGATTTCACTCACTTCGCCGGTCCAGCCGCCCGCGATGACGGTGCCGAGATAGATATCGTCAACGATCTCGGGGATGACCGAAAAGATCTGCGCTCCACCTTCCTCCTCGGTTGCCGCAATAGAAAAAAATTCCTGCAGGGGAGGCCCTTCCCCGGTACCGCCATAGGCTAAAGTTACGATGCCCTGCTGGCCGCTTACCAAAAGGAGGTCTGCTAAATTATCGTGGTTGAAATCTGCCTGCTTCAAGTCTGATAGCGGTCCGGCATCAATCCCCAGTTCACTCACCTCAATCTTCTGCTGAATCATGGACAGGGAGACCACATGGCCAGAGCGGAAGGGGACAAGCAGATCATCGAAGCTGTCGTTGTTCCAGTCAAGTTTGAGCAGGGCGCGGGAGAGAGGGTCGGACATGCCCGGCACGCGATGGAGCAGGCTTGGGCCAGGTGTTAACTGTCCGCTGCGGTTGACGAAGGATTGAATTCTTAATATGTTGCGTTCAGGGCTGAAGGCTAAGAGATCAGATTGCCCGTCGCGGTCGTAGTCAAGACCGGCGACGTGCAGGGCGCCTGAACTGGTGGAAAAGTCCGGCAGAGCGAATGACCAAAGTTCCTGAAACTGGCGATTGCCTTCAATCTCTCCCAGGCGCAGAACGGTTACTGTCGCTTCGGGGCCCCGAAGTCCAAGAGCAAGCTCTTCCTTCCCGTCACCCTCAATATCAATCACATCGATGTTGTTGATGTTAAAAAGGTTCTGAGCGTCCGCCAGCGAGAGCGTGAGAGAAGGTTGTTCTGAAAATTCACCTTCGACCCTGTCGAAAAGGTAAAGTGTGGCCAGCAGGATTTCCGGGTCCTGTTCGCTGCGGATGTTAGCGGCGACAACTATTCCCGGGACACCACTGCCGTCAAGATCTGCCAGCACACCGTTTACGATGGAACCGTCAATGTCCTGCGGCGCATCCAGATTCCACAGAAGTTGCGGGAAGCCGAGCTCGTCAATTTCGTAATAGCCGACACGAACGACGAGTCCGCCGGCTCCTTGCCCCTCTTCAACGGTAAGAAATTCCACCAGATCATCATTATCGAGGTCATAGACCCCGTTCATGTGATCAATCTTAAGATTCTGAGCCGAACCGTACGCTGCAATAAAGAGCATAAAAAGAGCTGATTTAAAGAGGAATCTGATCTGTGGGGATAAAAGTGTGTATACAGACATTGATTATCTCGGACGCAAAACGATGAAGAAAAGTTCCACACTTTCGCTTTCAGTTTGAGTGACAACCTGAACCCCGGTCCCTCTCCGCTCTTCAATGCTGGGACGCTTTCCTTGTAGAGCGTATTCGATTTGGTACGCGAGGCGGTGGAGACCGATATCTCCTACGCCGGGCGTCCAGACGACGGCACGCTTTTTATCATCAAATGTTGCCCCGGGAGGAACCTCTTCGGGCTTGAAAGCCTGCATGGTTCTGCCGCCCGTTTCGAGTGAATGGGTAAACAGCTGGCCTACAAAAAGGGTATCAGAAACCGTAACATCGGGAGGTACGTCAATTACTGTTGTCTCAGTCACATCTGAAGGCGCAAGAGAAGTCAGTTCCAGTTTTTTGACGCGACCTCGGGAGCGGAGATCTGCTGTCTCCTCTTTCACAGCTTCAGGAGAAATTTTCACCTCTTCTTTCCCAGCCCCAGCGACCACGTCACCACTGACGTCTTCTTTTTCCATAGATGTCAGTTCCATCTTCTTGATCCTTGCCCGCCCGGTGGCTGCTTCCGTGATGACCTCCCCTTCGACAATCGGAGACTCTTCAGGTTTGACGGATGCAGATTCTGATGAAGCACCGCCTTCTTCCGCTGATAATCCGGGGACAGTTTTCACAGCCGTCAGCTGTACTTGCTGCATACGCTGACTCGGAGGTCCGGACTCATCTGGAGGTGCTTCATCAGCTGCTTCCTGTTGATTTTCCGCCTGAGTGTCTGCCGCTTCAGGCGCCGGCAGCCCGTCTTCTGCATCAACAGAAGTCAGTCGAACCTTCTGCACTTTTCCCCTTGGTGAGGTAGGGGAAACTTCCTCCGGCATTGTACCGGAAGAAGCGTCAGTTGCCTCAAGTTTCAGTTCTTTAATCTTCATTCCGAGAATGCCGCGCTCGGCCCTCTCCAGCAGGATGTCGTTGATAACTTTGGGGGAAAGCTCCAATTCGTCGAATCTGAAGAGGGCGGCTGTCTCCGGTTCGATAGAGGTAACGGCCAGTTCTCCTTCTCGAACGCTTAACGCCAAAGTCTCGCCCGAGCGCAAAGGAAGAAGAACTTCTTCGTTACCATCTTCATCAATGTCAAGGGCGGTAATACCGCCACCGATCAGACCGGGCTGATCAGTGCTCGCTAAACTGATGTCTTCCTTAAATGACGGTCCTTCCACCAGATCGCCGCCTTCGTTCTCAAAGATCTGTACCTTCATTGAGGAAAATTCCTGGCTGATAGCCATGAGATCGGGGAATCCATCACCATTATGATCTACAGTTGAGACATAAATCTGACCAAATCCTGATGAAAGGGTGCCGGTGGTGAGCAACTTGGCATCAGCGAAGCTGTCTGTTCCCCCGTCAGAATTCAGCGATAGAAGGATGATTCCCCGTTCTGGACTATTCAACGCCACCGCTACTTCGTCCCTGCCGTCGTTGTTCAGATCGATAACGGAAATATTTGAAGGACGATGGACACCCATGTCTTCGCTGCCGCTCCAGGATACCTCCGGGTCTGGAGAAAAATCGACACCGGTCCACGTGAACAGATGAAGCCACGCCACGCCCCCGTTTTTTGCGCCCAGCACCCCCGTTTTGGTGGTGACAATAATTTCAGGATTTCCGTCTCCGTCCAGGTCCGAGAGATCGGCATCAATGACGCGCGAGACCGAAGTGAAGCGCCACAACTCAATATGCGATCCCATTTCGTCAATTTCGTAGTAGACGGCTGAAGATGCAAGACGGTCAGCAGTATCCCTCTTTTCGAGACTGAGGAATTCGCTGAGGCCGTCTCCGTCGAAATCGTAGGTAGCGCTCAGTGTAACGACAGCCCCGGCGTCGCCTGCTGAGAGAAGGGATACAACATACAGTAGCGACGCAACAACACGGACAGGTGATATGAGATTGCTTATTCCGTCAGTCATCGATTGCTCAAAACGTACAGAGGTGAGAATCAACTCAACACCTCTGTTGAACAAAACCTATGATAATGGAGCCCCTTACCTCTCTCCCGAACTCAGATGAATATATTTGGAGGTCTTTGGAAAACCAAGAGAAAACAGTTGTTTTTAACTCCACTGAAATATCACCGGGATTGGTTGCTGCAGTACCTCCGCCCTTAACTCTCTAGAAGATATGGTGAATTCAACTCGTAAGTGCAACCGTCGTATTAAACTGAAGCCGTTACAGTTTAGCTTGAAGACTGATTGATGGATAATGTAACTAATTGAAATCAAAGAACTACTATTTCTGTGGTTTTGGTTAGCCTTCTTAATTTAGGCACTTTCAAGAGTTGCATTTACGAGTTGAATATAGGTGTTTCGGAAATGCCTGCCGGAGTAGCCCCGTTCTTGACTCAATGTTTCGTATTTTGACATTTCGGCAAGCTCAATACGCCGCTTTAAGTCAAGTCCGGTTACCGAGAGCTGGTTTGAGGATCCCTTGAAAAGGTTACGGAAAATTTGTGAGAGTAAGGAAATCAGATGATAAAACCTTTTCAAGGGTGAAAGCAGTATCTTTCTTCTCGACCGGTCACGATTCCCCTTTGCCCTGTCAAAAGACCGGCGGACAGGAGACAGAGTTGCGTAGACAAGTCTTTTTGCACCCGAATCTATCCAAAAAGATTGTTTTACATCAGACAATTACCCCGTCATTTATGGCAGGGTGAGGCAAAACCGAAAAATGAGGGGCTTTAGCCCAAAACGGGTTCTTGTTATTGTTGGGATAAGTCCCCTCTTGGTGCTTATGTTAACTATCCCCGCCATAAATAACGGGGTAAGTACACTTTACCCGCCTGCTCTTGACAAAGGAGGGCGGGCAGGCTTTGGATTGTGTGCTCAAGACAGTATCATAGTTCATTGTCGTGATCATCTGGGGGATTGTTTATTGATAAGTGTGAGAGTCCGTCCGAAATTTCATCCGCCCATTGGAGGGAGAGTGCCTACTTCACAAAAAGTGCGTTTGTTTTAGAATGTTTTGGACAGCACTGTTTCGCGCCATGGTTCGAGAAAAAGTTTTAATAAAGAGTCTGGAGGATGTCCTGAAGAATAGTTGTTCATGAACTGCTGGACAAGGGCTATCAGGACAGTTAAAATTTACTGTCATTTCGGCCATGGATAATTCTTGGCAGTGTTAAGAGACAGGAATTAAATTGACGGTTGCCAATTAATCCGGATGTAGGGATGGCAATAGTTGCGATGAGGAAGATTATTCTATATCTGCTTGTTCTGGTTGCGCCCGTCTTTCTGACGGCTCAAGATGACTTCTATCCGCCGGAATCTTTCTACGGCGGAGGGGTAGGGTTCAGCCAGATGTTTCTTTTTAGTCACGTGGGTCAACTTACAGGCTTTGAGAGATTGGGAACAGATTCTACCGCGGACGGCAGTACTGTCGGTCTAGGCTTGGATGTGAATGGATTTGCCTACCCGTTTGTTATCAGCGGTGGTGAAGGTTTTTCAAATATTACAGAAAGGTGGCGCATTGGCGGATATGCCGGTGTGGGATCATCATTCATTGGCGGAAAACCGACCATTACTATGTTCCTCGATACCGATGGAAACGGGGAGTATGATGCAGGTACAGATACCACAAAACTCTATGAACCGTCAGCCACTACCGGCAATTACGCACCTGACCTGCAGGTGAAAATCTCCATGTGGGTAAGCGGAGCAACCATCGAATATGCCTTTCCGCTCTTCAGGGGGCTCGAATTGTCGGCGGGCACGCTTCTGGGCATTGGCAGACTGAATCTGAGTATTACACAAACATCCGGAAGCCCTTCTTGGAACGATCATTTTACCAGTATTTATGAGTTCAATGCCGACGGTTATTACGGCGTAACCGATGCGAATGGTGATGGAGATACAACGATGGCTGATCTGGAATATTTTGAATCCAACTTTTTCCCGTCCATTGCCATAAGTCATGGAATGAGTGCACTTACCGGGACGTTTCTTAATGTTCAACCCTATCTCGCCATGAAACTTCAGGTCTTTGACCGGATGGGCCTGCGCATGACGGTGGGCTACAATCTGGGTACAATAGGTAAAGGTGAATGGCGGACGGAAGACAGAAAACCAATCACAGATTCTCCAGAAACCGGACTGAGTGACTTGGCCATTCGTGCCATGATCTATTTTGGTCTGTAGTTGTGCACAGTTCTTTTGCTCAACCTGATATATACACTAGCCATGTTGGGCCAATTTGGAAGGTCTGCAGAAACACGGGCTGAATTCTTAAGCATAATTAGGAAAATGCAATGATTATCGCCAACACACCAAAACCACCTTATTATGCCGTTATTTCCACTTCTTTGCGTACCAACAGAGAAAAGGAAGAATATGGATACAGCATCAGCCAAAATGGTTGAATTGGCCCAAAATATGCCCAGATTTTTGGGTATTGAATCTCTACGTGATAAAATCGGGTTCGGTATTACATCTGTTTATTGGAAAGATAAAGCATCTATTAAAGCCTGGTGGGATCATACTGAACATAAAAAAGTCAAAAAACGGGGACGGGCAATATGGTAAAAAATATATTGTTCGAATCGCAAAAGTAGAAACAGACTATGGCAAAATCTGATATACCCGTTTTGGCGGGGCGTCTTGATGGCGCCGGATTAAAAGAGCAAATATTCCGCCTGAAGACAGGAACCAGTGAACTGATCCAAGTATGCTGAAGAAAAAGAAAAGAACAGTGGTAGTTGTCCTCGCCAGCGCAATTTTTGTGGTCAGTGTTGCCTTTGTCATTCCTACTGCCTACTCCCGGGCGGTTAATATCTATGATAAGATACAGGTACTCAACCAGATCATATCTATCGTCAATGAGAATTACGTTGAACCCGTTGATTGGGACATGGCTCTCGATGGCGCCTTCAATGGACTGCTGGATAAACTCGACCCCCATTCAGCATATATTCCCCGGGAGCGACTGGAGAGCATCACGGAACAGTTTCACGGTCAGTTCGAAGGGATAGGAATCGAGTTCGACGTATTGAATGGATACCTTACAGTGATTGCCCCCGTGGCAGGATCTCCATCGGATAAAGCAGGCCTTCAGGCGGGCGACCAGATTGTAAAAATAAACGGCAATGATGCGTTTGAAATCACGCGAGAAGAGGTGTTTGACAAATTACGGGGACCGAAGGGTTCGGCCGTAACCGTCACCATCAGCCGCACTGGGTTGGATGAAACATTTGATGTGGAGATCATCCGCGACAAGATTCCGATACACAGCGTCATCGCCACTTTTATGCTGGATGAAGAGACCGGCTACATAAGGCTCAGCAGATTTGCGGCCAACACTTCTGATGAGGTTCACGAGGCGATCAGGGCTCTCATTTCTCAGGGGATGAGACAGCTGATTTTCGACCTGCGAACTAACAGCGGCGGCTATCTTGAGCAGGCAGTCTCTGTGGCGGACTACTTTATTACCGATAGCGACACGCTTGTCTATACCGCCGGCCGCAAACGGGAAACCACCGAAGTGTATCTCGCTAATCCCGACATCGGCTACGGTGACTTCTCGCTTATTGTGCTCATTAATCGATGGTCAGCCAGTGCCAGCGAGATTGTGGCTGGAGCGGTTCAGGATCTTGACAGGGGACTGATTGTGGGCGAGACCAGTTTTGGCAAAGGGCTGGTTCAGAGGCAGTGGCGGCTGAAAGATGGCTCTGCCTTGCGTGTAACCATTGCGCGCTACTATACGCCTACAGGAAGACTTATCCAGAAGCCGTATGATGATGGAAAACACGAATACTACCGCGAACTTGGGCGTGAAGGCAGAGAAGAATCGCTCGACTCTCTCAGGACTAACAAGCCCAGTTACAGGACGAAGGCCGGCCGCACAGTCTATGGAGGAGGGGGCATTACGCCGGACGTCTATGTTCCGCTGGCAAATCTGACGCAAACCACATCAAGGATTATTGGTCATCCGGAGCGTTTTACTTTCAACTGGGGAACTGACTATGCAGCCCAAAGTAAAGATGCGTGGTCGTCTCTTGAAGAGTTCATCGGATCGTTCGAGATCACTGATGAACTGATGGCTGATTTTAAATCGTTTGTTTCAAGTGAAGGGGTGGAATTTGATGAGGTGGAGTTGGATAAAGATATTGAGCATCTCGAGACTGTTATGAAGGCTGAGATCGCTGGAGCCCTTTGGGGTAAGCAGGCGTACTATCACATACGGGTTAGCGGCGATGTTCAAGTGAAGGAAGCAACCTCCCATTTTGATGAAGCAAAAGCCTTTTTAGCCAGACAATAATTGGCTAATGTTACAAACTTATTATAATGGTGTAACACTGTGTTGATATTTCTGGATGGAATCGTTATTTTAGCAGGTACTAAATTAGGAGACACATAAGATGGTACAGTACTTCTTAGATGGAGGCGCTTTCATGTGGCCGATCCTTTTCCTTTTGATGTTTGGTCTGGGTTTTGGATTTGAGAGACTCTATACGCTGTTCCGTGCGTCAGTGGATACACGAAAATTCATGGCACTGGTTCAAGACGCCCTTCACAGCGAAGGATTCAGTGCGGCAGTTGATGTCTGTAGCAACACGAGAGGTCCTGTGGCGGAGGTTTTTCACGCCGGCCTGACGCGGGTTCACAGAGGAATCGAGGCGGTGGAGAAAGGGATCGAAAATGCCGGAACTATCGAAATGGCGTTTCTGGAGAAGAACATGGTTTGGCTGAGTACAGTTGTTACGCTGGCCCCCATGTTGGGCTTTACCGGAACGGTAGCCGGAATGATTCGTGCTTTCGACGACATTAAGGCCGCAAACGACATTTCACCATCCGTTGTGGCGGGGGGTATTTCTGTCGCCCTTCTGACGACACTGTTTGGGCTGGTTGTGGCAATTATTGTTCAGACATTTCAGAACTTCCTTATATCCAGGGTCGACAAGCTGATCATTGATATGGAGGAAAACTCTATTCTTCTCATTGACGAACTGGTTGAGATGGAACTGTCTGGTGAATTGAAGGACGCCGAGAAGAAATAGATCGGCCTTAATTGTGAAAAAGAGAATAAAAGCCGGTGAGATCCCGACAGCTTCCATGGCTGATATCGCATTCTTGCTTCTAATCTTTTTTCTGGTCACCACCACCATCGATATGGACAAAGGACTGGGGCTTGTTCTGCCTCCCAAGGGCGATGAGAAGGAAATCCCGAAGAAAAACATCTCAAACCTCTTGATCAACGCCCAGGGCAATGTTCTTTTGGACAAACAGCCTGTTCAGGTTCGGGATCTTAAGCGGATTGTTCAGGAGAAAATCACGGCCAATGATAAACTTATTATATCGGTAAAAGCTCATCCCCGTGCTAAATATCAGGTCTATATAAATGTCTTGGATCAGCTTAAGCAAGCCAACGCCACGCGAATATCCATCGCGGAGCCTGACAAATGAAGTTTGAGGCCAAGACGAAAGTTTCCAGTGACATTCCGACAGCTTCCATGCCGGACATCATTTTTATGCTGCTGATTTTCTTTATGGTGACCACAGTGCTCAGGGAATATGAAGGACTAAACGTTTTCCTGCCGCAAGCGAGGAGGATAGAACGCTTAGAAACTAAACGTCATGTGTCCTATATTTTTATATCAAAGGACGGTTTGATTTCCATTGATGACAAGATTATTCCGCTGAACAACGTGAAGCATGTGATGTATGAAAAACGTGTGGCTGACCCGCAACTTACGGTCTCTCTTAAATCAGATCAGAACGCACTGATGGGGTTGCTCAGCAGCATGCATGATGAGCTTCGTGAGGCGGACGCCTTGAAAATCAACTACTCAGCACGATTCGCACCGAGATAACATGATTATCAGAAAAAATCCCAGCGTATCACTTAAACTAAGGTATCCCATCACCGTTCGGGCCACGCTTCTGGTAAGCGTTGTTCTTCTCATTACGACCATGGTGGCTTTTCCTAGGTTTGACGTAATAAGTTCGCTTGAGAAGGAAGTACATGTAGATATCGAGCAGTTTGATATTCCTCAAACGCAACAGTTCGAACTGCCTCCTCCACCCTCCCGCCCGGCAATGCCTGTTGAATCAGAGAATGAAGATCTGGCAGATGATGTTACCATCGAGGAGACAGAGCTGGACGATTTTGTTGAGTGGGACTCTCCGCCACCTCCGCCTGACGAAGGACCGCGGGTCCGCTTCATTCCTTATGATGATCCACCGGTACCTGTTGGCGGATATGGCGCCATTCAGCGGTATATTGTCTATCCTGAAATCGCACAGGAGGCGGGGATCGAGGGGACGGTGGTAATACAAGCCTTCGTGAGCAAAAAGGGGAAAGTGACGGAAACGCTTGTACTGAAGAGTATCCCCAATACCGGATTGGATGAAGCGGCCATGGAGGCCATTAAGAAAACCAAGTTTATCCCCGCCAAACAGAGAGACAGAGCCGTGGGTGTTTGGATCTCCATCCCGGTCAATTTCCGCCTGAAGGGGTAGGGCGGAGTCTCTTTTCGGCAACCCACAACACACTAAAATTACGATAACCTTCAAGGTCTGCCAGACCTTGAAGGTGTAGCCCGGCGCATAGAGTGCCTCCCCGGATTGATCGTGAGTCTAGGCAGTATCGCTGACGTGGATGGCTATGCCGTCTTTTGTCGAGTCAGACCTTCTCAAATCAATGCCGCCTCCGATGGCAAGGTCCTTTCCCCAGCACTGCAAGACAAGAAAGTTATCTTCTTCCAAAGGAGGCAATTCGATGTAGGCGTGAGGCCAGACGCAGCTGCCAGAAATATGAACGGATCGGTTACCTCCCCTTAGTGCTACGTCGTCCCTGGAGTTACGAATCCCGATACCTTTCCATCCTGTACTATCGCTGTCGGACTCGAAGGAGTTGGAATAGATGCCAGTACCAAGGCCGGGAATAATGTCTTCCGTTTCAGACGCAGAGGGATTCTCACACGCGGAGATGAGAATCAGAGTGACGGCATCATGGTTGGGGTTTCATCTTTGACGCCCGTAGGTATGATTGCATAAACCAGCCGATTCTTACTGACGGAATTACTACAATCGTAGAGTGGCGTTCGTCAGCGCGCTAACAATCTTTTTTTTCGGAATCAGACCTTCCAGAGCACTACAGCTGCTATGACGGTTCCCACAATCGCCGCGCCGTAGCAGAGAACAGCGATGAGGGTGCTCACGGGCTTGAGCCCGATGTCAACGAGGGTGAAGCGGAAGCGGTGGGCCCAGTGGAAGA
>DCAL01000045.1:23164-30161 GCA_002311975.1 Fidelibacterota bacterium UBA1134
CGTTATGATGATCAGGATGGGAAAGATCATAGCAGCTACCATGCCGCCAGCTGAAAATAGTGACCACCAAATCGGTTCGTTGGACTTCGCCATCTTTACGCTCCCAGTACCAGCCAGGCAATGATCAGCGACACAACCGCCCATCCCGCATAGAATGTCCCGGCTACTACGCTTTGCGGAATTCGATCCTCTCCTCGATACAGCACCAGAATCTTCGGAGTCAGGTTGAACCATGTGATGGTGTGGTACAGAACGAATGCTAGGGAGATGAGATGGAGTACAACACTTGTCGGTGATTCCAAAGCTGTAATGAGTGATGAGTAAGAATCTGGTCCCCGACCCAGTTTGGAAATCATAACCAGCAGAAAAACACAGTAACCCGCTACGAAGATACTGGTCAACTCGCGAACCATGAAGAGCACATAAGGTGTCCGTTTCAGCCACCAAGTGTTGGGGACAGGGATGCGATAGGGACTCACTTTCTTCTCCCCCAGGGTATTAGAACTTCCTTAAACCAATCCACAGTGCTTGATACTTTTGCCCTCTGGATGGCCGCAGCCGGATCCACATCTTTGGGGCAGACGACGCTGCACTCGCCCACGAAAGTACATTCCCAGATTCCTTCATGGCTGGCAATTACTTCCTGCCTCTGGTCTCGGCCCTGGTCTCGGGAGTCCATGTTGTATCTCTGGCCTAACGCGATGGCTGCCGGGCCCACAAAGGAGGAATCGATAGCATAGACGGGGCAGGCGGCGTAACAGAGCAAACAGTTGATGCACATGGAGTACTGCTTGTAATGGGCCAGCTCGGCAGGAGACTGCAGGTACTCTCCCTCCTCAAGGGATTTTTCCTCTCCTTCCTTCCGGATGATGTACGGCTTTACTTCCTGGAGTTTGGTCATGAAATCGTCCATATCGGAGATGAGATCCCGTTCCACGGGAAACCCGTTCAGCGGCTCCACTCGAATCTTTTTGGGATGATAGTCCTTAAGGAAAGCAGCACAGGTCAGTTTAGGGACGCCGTTGACCATCATACCGCAACTGCCGCAGACCCCCATTTGGCATGACCACCTGTATGAGAGGCTGCCATCAATCTCATCCTTGATATGGTTCATGGCATCAAGCACCACCCAGTCCTCCCGGTAGGGAACCTCGTAGGTCTGGAAGGTGGGCTCGCTCTCCTCTTCAGGCCGGTAGCGGAAAATCTCAAGTTCAAAGGTCTCAGCCATCACTATTCCTCTTTTCCATAGACCCTCTCGCCGGGCGGCCATTTCGTGATGACCACATCCTTGTAGTCGATACGAGGTGCGGCGTCGGTGTGGTAGGCGAGGGAATGTTTCAGGAAGTCATCATCATCCCGCTCAGGGTGGTCAGTGCGCTGGTGGGAGCCCCGGCTCTCAGTTCTGGCTGAAGCGCTGTAGGCGATCGCCTCCGCCACCTCCAGCATGAACTCAAGCTCCAACACCGAGGTCAGTTCTGTGTTAAAGGTCACACTCCTGTCTTCAATGAGTATGTTGGCAAAGCGGTCTTTCAGCTCCTCGATCTTTGCGCAAGTTTCTCTTAGACCATCTTCCGATCGGTAAATCCCAGCCCCCAGTTCCATGGTTTCATTCATCTCTTTCCTCAGGGTGGCAATCCGTTCAGTGCCCCCCTCTTTTCGGATGAAGTCCCGGGCTATCCGCTCCTGCTCTGCAGCCCCCTGTTTTGCCAGTGCGCTCGTATCTAAGTCAGGCTGTTTCGCAGCGAATGAGGCCGCGGCTTTTCCAGCTCGGGCACCAAAGACCAGAAGTTCCGTAAGGGAATTCGATCCGAGACGGTTGGCGCCGTTGATGGAAACGCAAGCGCATTCGCCGGCGGCATAGAGACCGGGAAGAGGGGTGGCTCCGTTGTTATCGGTGTCTATGCCGCCCATCATGTAGTGCACCACCGGCCGCACGGGAATTGGCTCGTACACGGGATCGATGCCCGCATAATTCTTCGCTAATTCTCTTACAAAGGGAAGTTTTTTGTCAATCTTCTTTTCTCCTAAATGGCGAATATCCAGATGCACGACGTTCCCGTATGGGCCGGGGATTGTTCTTTCTTTTTCCCGCTCCATAACAAAGGCTTGGCTGAGACGATCTCTGGGGCCAAGCTCCATACTCTTTTTCACCGGATGTTCCGGATCGTGGATATCGAGAGGCTTGCCGAGATCATAATCCTGCAGATAGCGGTAGCCTTCCTTGTTGACCATGATCCCGCCTTCTCCCCGGGTCGCTTCTGTAATGAGGATGCCTGTGCCGGGAAGGCCCGTGGGATGGTACTGGATGAATTCCAAGTCTTTGAGAGGAACGCCCGCCCGGTAGGCCATGGCCATTCCGTCGCCCGTTTTGATGGCGCCGTTCGTAGTGAAGGGGAAGACTCTTCCCGCTCCGCCAGTACACATGATGACAGCCTTCGCCGCAACCGCCTGCACCTTGCCAGAGCGAAGTTCAATGGCGGCCACTCCTTGGCATCTGCCATTTTCTACCAGCACCTTCGTGGCAAACCATTCGTCGTATCGGAACACGTTGTTGTATTTGAGAGAGGTCTGGAAGAGGGTATGGAGCATGTGGAAGCCGGTCTTGTCGGCGGCGAACCATGTACGCTCAATCTTCATGCCGCCGAAAGGTCGGACAGCTACAGTTCCATCGGGCTCCCTGCTCCACGGGCATCCCCAATGCTCCATCTGGGTCATTTCCTGGCGGGCCTCATTGACGAACAGTTCTACCGCATCCTGATCGCACATCCAGTCGCCGCCGACAATAGTATCGTTGATATGGTCCTCAAGGGAATCATTATCTTTGATGACGGCCGCCGCTCCCCCCTCTGCCGCAACGGTGTGGCTGCGCATGGGATAGACTTTGCTCACCACGGCGATATTCAGATGGGGATTCGTTTCGCCTATGGCGATGGCGGCTCGGAGTCCGGCGCCGCCACCACCTACAATAACAATATCATGCTGTAGAGCCATTAGAGAGTGGGGATTTCAGAATTCAGGTGGTCAAATTTGGTCTTTGGCAAGAGTTGTGACAAATTGCATCCGGCGTCGAAGGTGTCAAATCTTAACCCTTAACTGATGAAAACTACAAACGAAAATTTCTGACATGTCCAGAGGTTACGGAATCAAACTACGATCGATCCGTAGCTCTCAGCGAGGAGCCAATTCTCTTGATTCCATCCTTCCTCAGTCTTACTTTTCATTATTGAGCGATATACCTTTTACCGAAAGGCTCGATCTACGCATATTATGAAGAACGTTATTGCCGGAGGAGATAAGACTACAGTAGAAGCAGGCCGGGTGATTCTTGAGGCCGGCGGAAACGCATTTGATGCAGCCGTTGGTGCCTGTTTTACTGCCATGATAGCGGAGCCGACGCTTACTGGTCCCGGCGGCGGCGGTCACTTCATGGCCCAGCCCGCTGATTCAGAACCAATTCTGTTCGATTTCTTCGTAGATACTCCTTCTGGTGAGGTACAAAAGTCCGACCTTGATTTTTTCAGCGTCCCTGTGGATTTCGGTGAGGCGGTGCAGGAATTTCATATTGGTAAAGGGTCCGCGGCCGTGCCGGGAAATGTGGCGGGGCTGCTTCATGTCCATGAGCGTCTTGGGACGATGCCCCTTAAGACTGTTATGGAATCTGCAATTAAGGCCGCTAAAACAGGGGTTGCTCTATCTAAAACTCAGGCATATCTGATCAAAATTCTTGCCCCTATTATTACTCACGAAGAAGAGATTCGACACCTCTTCGCTCCGAATGGAAAGTTGTTGCAGACAGGTGACACAATCGTTATGCCGCAATTTGCCGACTTTCTTGATGTCCTGACCCATGAAGGGGCGGATCTGCTCTACAGGGGTGAAATCTCAAGAATTATTGCTGATTGGGCACAAGACGGAGGACTTATCCTGCGGGGAGATCTGGAAAAGTATGAGGTGAAAGAAAGGAAACCTCTGGCAACACCGTTCCATGATTTTACCGTTTTGCTGAATCCTCCGCCAGCCCTGAGCGGCGTACTTATTGACTGCACCTTTGCTCTTCTCACCGCTATGCAGTGTGTAAAAACGCAGCGCGTTTCACTCAAGAATCTTGTTGCCGCATTTGAAGAGACTAACAGAATCAGACAGGAAAGAATGCCAGTGGGGACTCTGGATGAAGATTTTATGACTCTTTCGAAACAACCCTTTTTCCAGACATCAGTGGACAGATTAAACACTGGGCTAGGGCGTTCGCCATCCCCATCTGATGCTGCCGTGGCCGGTGCTACAACACAGGTTAGTGTCTTGGACAAAGATGGCAATGCCGCTAGCGTTACGACCACAAACGGCGAAGGGTGTGGTTATATGCTCCCTCAGGCGGGATTCATGCTCAACAATATGTTGGGGGAGGAGGACCTGAATCTCGGAGGTTTTCACAAGTTTCTGCCCCGCACGCGTCTGTCGTCAATGACAGCGCCGACTATCGTTGTGGATGAAAGCGGTCCCACTCTTCTGACAGGCAGTGCAGGAAGTAACCGCATCCGCTCAGCCATAATTCAGATCGTCATCAATCACCTGTGTCATGGACTCGACATTGAAGCGGCAACGGTGGCCCCCAGAATTCACCTTGAAGGGAATGTGCTTCGTGCGGAGCCGGGAGTTGATGAAGGTGAACTAGAGGAGCTGGAGGGGCGATACGAAGTGGATCGGTGGCAGGAACAGAATCTTTTCTTCGGCGGGGCTAACTCTGTGACACCTGTGGGAGGAGCAGGTGACCCCCGAAGATCTGGAGCAGCTATTATAATCTGAAGAAGAATCTTGCTATGGCAATTGTTTTCAACGGTTCACCAGAGCCAACTCTAGGGGTAGAAGTCGAACTTCAAATCGTTGATCTTGAAACACGCAAGCTCATCTCCAAGGCGCCCGGCATTTGAGAAGGGGTGTCTTCCCAAAGACTGCCTGTACTACATTGATGTGTTGATGGCCGGCGCAGATAGCTAGGATCGGCTTCCCCGCATCTCTGAAGGCCTCAAACACCTGCTGGTCGAATGGCCACACGGTTAGGGTGCATTGGTTCCTCTCCATTCAAGTCGTAGAGAGAACCGCCGTAGTACTCGATAGGGAGATCGGGGCCACCGGTGAGAACGAGAGAGTCAATCTTTCTGGTGAATTCTTCTACTTTACCGGTAGAGTTTGGGTGTGTCAGCAAAACCGAAATTCCGCCTGTGTCCCAAATACTATGGGTGTAAGACTCTCGTCCCATGAGTCACCAGGCGTTTTCTTTGGGAAAGTAACCCGGCGCAACACCTATAAGCGGTTTACTGTTTGAATCCGCATTCTTGTTCATAGCCCTTTGTCCTTCTGTTGAATTACCGCGAGTCAGGCTGCCTTCAGAGCCGCCCCCAGGGCTTGTTTCTGTTGAAGCCACCGATCTCTTAGGTAAATCTTTAGCAATTTGTCTGATTTTTCAAATTCTTTTTGAATCTGCAGTGATTTAGGTCCGTTACTGAGGAAGCTTTCTGCAAACGGCTCCAAGAACATTCGCTCATGATCAGTTTGAGATTGGGCGTCCCACTCCGTCAGACCGTCAAGCGCCATACTGAAAAGTTGTTCGATCCAATCGTGGAACGTCCTCGCACCGAAAGCTTTCTGTGAAAGATCAAGTGTCTGAGCCTTGAGCTGAACCTGCCGCCGTTCTTCAGGACTCCATGACAGAACAATTTCATAAAGTCTGTCTGAGACAGCAGGAGTCCTGAGAAGACCGCTTAGGAAAGCCACAGGCGCCAGCTCGAAACCGAATGGTGGTCTGTCAGGCCCCCGGATTTCGAGAATCTCTTTGAAGCGCACTTGAGTAAAAATATGATGTAATGCCGTAAGGGAATCGCTGGCACTGAGACTCCCCTCATCATCCAGTGAAGAGAGCCACTCCATAAGGGAGCCGTCAAAAGTCCCGATATCATCGGTGTGTGTAGGCGTAAAGATGGTCGGTGTAGTAAGGAGGTAGTCGATGAAGCTTCTCACAAGACCTTGCGCTGAGCTGATACCATGATCGAGAAGTGTACCACAGCGGAAAGGGTCTGTGTCGTTCCATATAATTTCTCTTATGTTTTGACTGCCAGTTACTGAGCCGCTTCTGAACGGCGCGTTGGCAAAGATGACCGATACAAAAGGGTGTAAAGCATCGGCAAGGAAAGCGAGTCGTTCCGCTTCTTCCAATGACGTGTAGTCGTAGTTGATCTGGACGCTGGTGGTGTTCAGCATCATCCAATGTCCAAGTGTGCCTGTGGTGGCAAAGCGCTGCCACATAAGGCGGTATTTTCTGTGGTCAATAATTGCGATGTCATGAGGAGAGTGAATGGGATCAAGTGCAAAATCCAGAAGCATCAGATTTTCCTCCTCACATATTTCCAGCAGAGATGTGAGGTAACTGTCCCATGCGTCCTTCAAATCGCTGAGGGTGTAGCAGGGGGGCGAGGCATATTCCAGCTGTCCGCCAGGCTCAACAGTGATTACGTTCGCTGGCTGAATGTCGGTTCTCTCAAGACGTTCCTTTATATCCATGATGGAGAAGATTTTTCCCTTGTTTACGGGAATCCTCTGCAGATTGTTGTCATAGATGATATTCTCGATTTCAACACCTGTAGTGACCATTTCAGGCGTGCGCAGTTTGGAGCTGATAACATCAACAATGTTACTGAGGATATTTGATGATGACATTGTCCCCTCTGGGGTGAATATGAAAAAGTGTCAGCTAAGTTTTCCGACGGGGCTGCTGCCGTTGGCGAATTTCTTCCAGATCAGGTCCCTGTCCCCTTACATCTTTCTCGAAACGGTGCCACCATTCCAGCTGTTTGTCAGTTCTTTCCGCTAGACGTTTCCACCAGCCGAAGTCTGTGATTGTCTTATGTTTTTGTTTCTTCACAGTGCGGAAGTCACGATTTCTATGAACCCAGGAATCTGGAGCTGGAAGTGGCGCGAGGCAGGGGCAAGGTTATTTAGTAGA
>DCAL01000020.1:0-2291 GCA_002311975.1 Fidelibacterota bacterium UBA1134
CACGCCACAGTAAATGCGGAAAACCGGATATTCAAACTAGATTGACACAATTATGAAAAATTTGGCTAAGTGGTGTGTATCTGTATTATTGTACTCCTTCTGTTTTGGTCAGAATCCGGACTATTTCACCAATGCGGTGAAAGCGCAGTCAGATCCTGTCATCGATGGTGATGTGCTGAATGATCCTGCCTGGGAAAAAATCCCTACAACCGAGACGTTTACACAGAAAGCCCCCGATGAAGGTGAACCGGGGACGGAACGTACTGTCGTCAAAGTGATGTATTCAGATGAATTTTTTTATCTCTCGGCCGTCTGTTATGATACTGACTCTGATGGGATTATCATATCAGACACCCGTCGCGACGCCCCGTTGAACAACACGGACAGTTTCATGTTTTTGTTGGATACGTTCAAAGATTATCAAAATGGCTATGTATTTGGGACAAATGCTGCGGGAATCGAATACGATGCCCAAATTACAGGTGGTGGTGAACAAAGTTCTATGATGGCCCGATTTTCCATTGGTACAGGTGGTGGCTTCAATGTCAACTGGGATGCGGCGTGGCAGGTTTCTGCTCAGATCGGCGATTTTGGTTGGAGCGCTGAGTTTGCTATTCCTTTCAAAACTTTGAGATACAAGGGGGATGGTGAACAGGCTTGGGGGATAAACTTTCAACGGGTGGTGGCACGTAAGCAGGAAGAGACACACTGGGCACCCATCTCGAGACAGTTTACAATGAACCGACTTATCTCGGCAGGGACTTTGAATGGCATGGTAACTCCTCCTCCACGGAACCTGAAACTTATGCCCTACGTTCTTGGTCAACAGAACAGGATCGAGGCAGAAGAATTTTCTACTTCCAGTACAGGAGATTTCGGGATGGATGCCAAGGTTGGTGTTGGATCGGGGCTGACACTTGACCTCACCTACAATACCGATTTCGCCCAGGTTGAAGCCGACGAACAGCAAATCAACCTTGACCGTTTCAGCCTTTTTTTCCCTGAGAAGCGGGCATTTTTTCTTGAAAACGCTGGTCTTTTTTCAGTGGGCGAAGGAGGTAGTTTTTGGGGTCCTGATATAGAGATGTTTTTCAGTCGCAGGATCGGCATCGGCGAAGGAGGAGCTCGGGTACCCATTCTCGGAGGAGGTAGGATAACTGGCTCATTTGCGGGCATGAAGGTGGGAGCTCTGAGTATGCGCACCGATGCTGTGGAGGATGTGACAGAAGAAAATCATTACTCCGTTATGAGACTCAAAAAGGAACTTCCCAACCGCACATATTTTGGGGGTATGGTAACTGATCTTAATCATCTAGGGCAGGATGGTTATACTAATCGTGGTTATGCTCTGGATGGTCAACTAGGTATTGGAGAATTGAGTCAAATTGTAGCATTTGCCGGCATAACGGACACTCCCGGTTTGGAAAAGGATAAAGCATATGCTTACAGATTACAGGTTAGCAGGAATACAAAGCAGGTGTCCAGTGTTTTATCCTACTCTGAAGTTGGGTCAGACTTCAATCCTGAAATGGGGTTTATTAAAAGGGAAAATTATCGGAAATGGAATGGACGAATCTTTACTCGTTTTCGTCCTGACAATATGTTTGGACTTCTTGAGTTTCGGCCTCATGTAAATTATGATGGTTATTGGAAACTGGACGGTTTTCAAGAATCAGGAAGGTGGCATATTGATACTCATTGGGAGTTCAGATCGGGCTTCGAAATCCATACAGGGATGAACTTGGTGAAAGAAGGTGTTATGCAGGATTTTGAGATTGCTTCAGGAGTGATTGTTCCCGCTTCAACTTATGATGACAAGGAAGCACAGATTATGATTATGACCAATAGGACAAAGGCAATAAGTTTCATGTCTATGAACCGGATTGGCGGATTTTTTGGTGGAAACAGAATTAATTTGACACCGACACTGAATATCCGGTTCGGGGACAAATTCACTTCCGAATTAAGTTCACAGTATAATGAAGTGAGTCTAGAAGGAGGCGATTTTATCACAAATTTGATTCGGGCTCGGCTGACTTACTCTTTTTCGCCTAGGATCTATATTCAGTCTCTGTTGCAGTATAACAGTCAGTCTGATGAATGGTCTATGAATTGGCGCTTCATCTGGCAACAATCCGCTGGCACAGGACTATATCTGGTATATAATGAAACTCAGGATTACGATGGTATTCCCATCCATGATCAAACACGTTCAATAGTAGTGAAATTCAGTTATCTTTTTGATGCACTGAATTAAGGATTTGTTTCGATTTGGGGAACCACGGTATACA
>DCAL01000020.1:2372-28734 GCA_002311975.1 Fidelibacterota bacterium UBA1134
CCCCTTTTTCTTATAACAGGCCTTCCCAATCCCGTGGATGCTGCTGGCAGCTGGGACTCTCACGATGTCTCGATGCTTACCCTAGGGGAGGCGGTATATACGGCCGGCTGTGTCCCGTGTCATGGGCCTGGGGGAGAAGGGTTGACACCAGATCACCCCAACTATTCAAGCTTTGACCCGCTGCCCGCCGATCTTTCAGATCCCCTTTTTAACAGCACTGAACCAGCAGCAGACTGGTTCCTAGTGGTGAAATATGGCGGCCGGGCGTTGGGGCTGTCCGATCAGATGCCGGCTTACGGAGGGGCCTATAGTGATAAGGAGATAGACGCCGTGGTGGTATATCTGAAAAAATTGGCGGATACGGAGGGATATCCCCACGGCGATCTCAATTTCCTTCGCCCCATACGTACCATCAAGGTGTTCCCGGAAAAAGAGGCGCTGCTTATCTCCCGATTTGATGGGGGAAGGAATTCAGAAGTCATGAAAAACACCTTTTGCTATGCCAACCGTTTTGGAAAGCGGTTTCAGTATGAACTTAAAGCAAGTACAATAGAAAATTCCGGTAGTACGGAACTGGGACTGGAGTTGGGTCTGAAACATGCTTTTTTATCAGATCTGGAAAAAGAACTTTTGCTGGGGGGCGGCTTGGAAGTGAAATTCCTGTTTGAAGATGAGCTGAGTAGTGTCTTGGTACCTTACCTTGGGTTTGCCAAAGGGGCTGGTGATTTTACTGCCCAGGGGAATTTCAGATTGGGTTTACCTTTGAATAATATGAGCGAAGGAAAAGCAGAAATTTCAGCCGTTGGTCACTGGATGCATTCCGCTTGGCCCAGACGCCTGTTCCCCGGACTAGAGGGACGGGTGGTAACCCCGTTTCAAAAAGGGGGGACATTAGAGGTGTCTCTCATCCCCCAGGTCACTATAGCTTTAACAAAGGGAGGTCACGTTGGGTTGGCTGTTGGCATGGAACTGCCTCTTTCAAATCAGGTTTGGGATTACCGATTACAGGCATTCCTGGTATGGGACTATGCTGATGGGGCCCTATGGAGTGGGTGGTAATTTCACGACTGGCATCCCCAGAAATTCCTTAATTTGAGTCCATTCATCAACAATCTGGAATTTGTCTTTTCATAACAGCAAATTCTCTCGGACATTACACTGAGGCAGATCAAGCAGTAGAGAAACTATGAGAGTGAAAACACGTGTTATACGGGTCACAGTGACCAGTCTATTGGCTATCCTCTTCTTGAGTTGCGGCGATTCAGCGAAAGTTTTCGATCTCGTCATTTCAGATGTTGTAATTGTAGACGGTACAGGAAATCCTTGGTACCGTGGTGATGTTGGCATCAGGCAAGGGATGATTTCGCGCATCGGCAGTCTCGCAGATTCCAAGTCCAAGAGAGTCATTAATGCCAGTGGTCTTGTGGTGTCGCCCGGTTTTATCGACATGCATACTCACACCGAAAGGAAGATGCTGGACTTTCCTGATGTAGAAAACTATATCCGCCAGGGGGTGACAACAGTGGTGGGTGGTAACTGCGGAAGCTCTCCTCATCCTGTTGGCGATTTCTTTGCCGATGTGAATCGCACAGGCGTGTCGCTGAATCTTGCCCTTTTGGTGGGACACAATACGATTCGCAAAGAGGTGATGGGAACAGAAAATCCGGCGGCCATATTGATCTATCGTTTGACACGGTGATTTCAACTCGCCCCCTATCTTGCTCTCTCCAAGAAAAGAGGGACATGCTTAGAATGTCTGTCCCAAAAAGATTGCATTCAAAAACAGCCCGTTCGTGCCGTACCAGAAGGCGCGAAAATTTAGGTTATCGGCGAATAGAATTATACTCCCTTTGCCCGACCGCTGGGCCATGATAGCTGCTGTTTCCTGAAGCTGAGTCAGGTTTTTCTCAGAGATATAACCGCTCAGCAGTGGGTTGTCAGTGTAGATTCCCACGTTTACTCCCGGCTTGACCGATTTCTTGTAAAAGTTGGTATTGCGTCTGAACAATGCCACCCGATCATTGTAGCCGAATGCTACAGGGTGGGTAACATCGAGATGGACTTGGAAGATTGAACCGCCGATTCTCTGCGCGCCTCTGGCGGGCGCGATTCTGTTGTAAGGAATATCCAGTGTATCCTTCTTGTCACTTTTCAGAGTTTCATCCATGAGCTTATTGTCAACGACCCATTTGGCCCCTCCTTCAAGGGCGATAAGGTTGCCGCCGTCTTTGACCCATCGACCAACCTTGGCCGCTGCCGTCGAATCGAGACGGGAATATGAACCGTTAACCAGGATAAGGGTGGTATAATCCCTCAGGTCTGCTCCCTTTACAGCTTCCGCATCCAAAAGTGACAGCGGCATGTTCATCTTTTCGTTGAGAAGATGTCTCACCTCTCCCACCTGATAGGCGCCCACTCCCCGTCCCGACAGCACAGCCACAACGGGCTTCTTCAGCGGTGCATTGCCCGGACTTCCCAGATCAGGCCCCTTTGAGGCGAGACCGCTGTTCGCCGCATGAACGTTTACGTGATCTTCCCTGACGATTGTCTCCATGAGATGATGGACATCATACGGTTCCAGAACACTGCTGGCATCCCTCTGATTCACCGGGACGATAATGGTGCCTCTGTCAAAAGAAGTGATCTTCCCATCTATCTCTGTCTGAAACGGTTCCTTTGCCACCGATGGATAGATGCCGGCATCCAGAATGCGGTAGAGTGCCCGCGGAGCGAAATAGCAGTCCCATGACATGAGGTAGGCGAAGGAAGCTTTGCCGCCTACAAGTTCACCGCCATCCAGCGCCATTTCCTGAACAGCATCACCGATCATTCCTCTAGAGCTCTGTCTGACAGCACTGTAACGAACACCGTATGCAAGAGGCAGTGTCCATGTGGAAACATCGTAGAAGAGTGAATCCTGGTATTCGGTCACCGTCTCCATGACCGCCTTGATAAAACGTGTCTGTGGCTGGTTCATAGGGATAAGGACAGATTGCTCTGGATCGTAGGTTTTCTTATCAATCGTGACTTCCCGCTTTAGCCTGTGGACGCGCACCCGATGTTTCTGGAGAGTTCTCACCAGCAGTTGTGCTCGTGTGCGTCTCTCCTTAAGACTTATGACGTACGCCTTCACCGGATTCCGCTTGGCGATTTCGGCCGCATCTTTGAAGAAATCACGCTGGTATTTCAGGAAATCAATCCGCATATCAGCAAATCCTCTCAGGGTGCCGAGCGAAGCAGTGAAATGGTTGCGGATGGAAAAGGGGTAAGAGAGAAGACCTGAGCTGGTTTCTGTCAGAAGGGAGCGGGAGGAGGGTTGCTCACACAGGATCCCCACGGCGCCGTTTACATCGGGATAGGTAGAGCCTTTGCCGTAATAGAAATCGTCAAATCGTTCTTTAGTGAAGTAAAGCGTTCCGATCTCATCCAGCGATTGGGAGAGGTAATCGGCCAGTCTGTTGGTCAGATCGAAGACTCCCTTCGGGGTATTGGGGTTGTTGCGGCTGGGAATTCCCGGCATGAAGAAGTACTTGGAATCCCTTCCCTGTTCGTGGAAATCGAGTAGAAGCTGGGGCTGCCAGTGATGAAAGAGCGCTATTCTTCCGTTTGATTCGGGATGTTCCGCGGGCAGCCAGTCGCGGTTGAGATCAAACCAGTAGTGATTGGTGCGTCCGCCCGGCCACGGCTCGTTGTGTTCCCGGTCCTGCCCGTCTGAGCTTATTACGTTGCTGCGGTTGCCGTTAGCCCAATCCACAAATCTGTCGCGCCCGTCAGGATTCAGCATGGGATCAATGATGATAACATTATGTTCAAGGAGGGCACGGATTTTCCTTCCTCTCCCGGCTGCCAGATGATGGAGGGTAAGGACGGCAGCTTCCGATCCGCTGGCCTCGTTGCCGTGGATCGAATAGCCGAGGTAAACGATGCCCGGCATGTTTTCCAGATACTTGTCCGAAATGTCACCCGCTGAGTCAAACATGAGCAGGTTATTCTCCCGAATCGTCTCCAGGCGGTTGTGGTTCTCCGGCGATGTTACGATGGCATGGATCAGGCGTCGCCCTTCCCATGTGGTGGCGTGCTGGCGGACGATGACGCGGTCGCTCGCTCCAGACACTGCGTTAAAGTATTCGACAATCTGGTGCGGCCTCGTATGGCGCATTCCGATCCTGTGGCCAATGACGTCTTGGGGCTCAGGGATGTCAGATGAATAGCGGACGCCGTCGATCTTCAGCGGTAATTGTATATTCTCCTGGGACGAAAGTAGTGAAACCACTAGTGCAACAGACGTGAGTGTGCGATAGAATGTTGACATTAATTTGTTCTCCCGTATCTTGATTGGCAACGGCAACAGCGTCAGTGAGAGGAAACCCCTTCAGATAATCTGCGTCATCGGTGGTGAGAATTTAGACACATTGGGGGCGGAATCAACGGGCAATTGAATAACCCACACAAGCGGTGGCTCAGCTTCTTCTGATTTTGTATTCTGGCTGGAAGTTAATCAGTATTCTGTATAGAATTTTCATTATTGCATTCATAATGGCGATTAGGTCGGTGGACAGTTCGGAGTACAAGGTTGAGATCAGATTTCTCGAATCGAATCATTGCAGATATGCAATAACTTCTGCTCCGCGTGTTTGTTGTGCTCTAACAAGACATCTTGGTAGAGATTCTGAATGAAATGATGGGTTACAGAAGAATCATTTTACAACGCAACAAGTGTGTCAGCAATGATTTCACTTCGTTGCCTGCCTGCGCCCGATCCGCCGGTCGGCGGATCGGGCGGGCAGGCAAAAAGACGGCGCATCTTCGATCGGATATTAAGTCAAGTCCGATGTCCACTATTTATGCATCGTACTTGTCCCTGGTAACGAAGTGTAGAGAGAACGGCGTGTAGATGGAGTATTCACCAATAGCAGGGGCACTTCAGGTGAGTGTTTATTCAGTTGACATTCGTCTCAGACGTTGCTATCATTCCGCCCGACTCAGACGGAGATAAAATGCGTTTTAGCAAAACATTCGTTCCCGTTGGCATCGTGCTGGCGGTTTTTCTGGTCTTTACCGGCTGCGCTGCTGTGAAGCCTACCAACGCTCTTTTCGCGTCCACCGGCGGTGACGGTATGGTGGTATCGGTGAATCCAATCGCGTCACAGATCGGGATGGAGGTGCTAAGGAGCGGCGGAAATGCTGTCGATGCTGCTATCGCCACGGGCTTTGCTCTCGGCGTTGTGAATCAGTATAACTGCGGTCTGGGCGGCGGCACTTTTATTGTTATCCGCATGGCGGACGGTACGGTCCACACCATTGACGGTCGTGAGATGGCGCCGTCAGCTGCTACGCGGGACATGTACATCAGAGACGGCGAGTTCGATCCGTCTCTCAGTCAGCGAGGGCCCCTCGCCGCGGGCGTTCCGGGTGTTCCAGCAGCTTATCTGAAGGCCCTCGAATTGGAGGGGACAAAGCCTCTTAACGATCTGTTGGTATCCTCAATTGCGGTGGCGAGAAACGGTTTTGAACTGACTGAAAAATACATCTCCAGCTATGAGAAAGCCACGGAGTATTTGAGGCAAGACCCCGCTTCTGCGGCAATATACTTCCATGAAGACGGATCTCAGCTGGAAGCGGGTGATATTTTCAAGCAGCCGGACCTCGCAGAGACGTACGAGAAACTCAGCCAACTGGGATTGGACTATTTCTACCGCGGCGAATTTGCTCAGCGGACAGCTAAGTATATGAAAGAAAACGGTGGCCTTATCTCAGAAGAAGACATGGCAAACTATCGCGCCGTTGTCCGGGCACCGGTTGTAGGCCAGTACAGGGGATATACTGTTATCGGCATGCCGCCGCCCAGTTCGGGAGGTGTGCACGTCCTCCAGATGCTTAATATGATTGAAGCTTCGAAAGTGTTAGATGGCGAGACGCAGTGGAGTGGGAAGACTACATTCCGTGTGGCCCAGTTTATGGAACGCGCCTTTCAGGACCGGGCCGAGTTTTTGGGCGATATGGACTACTATCCTGTCCCTGTCGAACGATTGATCAGCAAGGACTACGCAGCCTCCCTTGTGGATGAAATCATGACTGCCAGCGCCAAAGTGCGCCAGCCCACAGCGGAAGTTGCTCTTGAGCCCGGACACACCACCAACTTTTGTGTCATAGACAGGCAGGGCAATGCTGTGGCTATCAATCATACGGTGAATCTCACTTACGGCGCCATGGTGACGGTGCCGGGAACAGGCGTGGTCCTGAACTGTGAGATGGATGATTTCAGCGCTCGACCGGGAGTTCCCAATTTCTTCGGCCTCATCGGCAGCGAAGCCAATGCTATCGAGCCGGGCAAGCGTCCCCTCTCCAGCATGTCACCTACCATCGTGGTGAAGAATGACAGATCCGTCATGGTCCTGGGCGGCTCTGGCGGACCGCGAATTATCACCGGAGTACTCCAGACACTCATCGGCGTCCTCGATTTCAATCTTCCCCTCAGAGACGCTGTGGAGATGCCCCGCTTCCATCATCAGTATAAACCGGAAGCACTTTTTGTGGAACCGGGACTTTCCGATTTGCACCGGACAGTCCTTAGAGAACGGGGATTTGAGCTGAAGGAGAGAGACGGTCTCGGGCGTGTGAGGGTCATCGTCTGGGATAAGAAGAATCAGACCTACAGAGGCTATGCCGACGGAGTGGGAATTGGGCCCGTCGCGTACTAGTGCGCCCGTTCTCAGCAAAAGAATTATTGAGGGATAGGATTATGAAATGGTTCGGCAGATTTGCGGCTCTCTGTCTCCTTGGCGGTTTTGCCGTTGCGGAGGAGATCACTCCGGACAATGTCGTGCGGGGAGAAGTGATCTTCAAGCTTTCGGCCAATACCGCCCTGCTGCGGGGAAGTTCTCTTTCTACGGGAACGGCTGCTGTTGACCGAATCCTGTTGCGCTATGGCGTTGAATCGGTGACGCCCATGTTTCCAAGCGGCAAGACGCGCCGCTCTGATCTGCCGGATATCAGCCGCATATATCGTGCCACCTATGACAAAAGCATCGCCCCTTTTGCAGTGGCTAAAGCGTTGGCAGCACTGCCCGAGGTAGTCTATGCTGAACCGAACTACACCCGGCGGCAGTACGACGTACCCAATGATACCAGATTCAATAACCAGTGGCATCTGTCCAAGATCAGTGCCGCCGCGGCTTGGGACATATCCCATGGAGATTCTACTGTCATCATCGGAATTGTGGACAGCGGTACAGACATGGATCATCCCGACTTGGAGGCTAACATCTGGGTCAATGAGGCTGAACTGAACGGCCTTTCCGGCAGGGATGATGACGACAACGGCTATGTAGATGATATCCGCGGCTGGGACTTCGCTGATGATGACAACAACCCCGATAATGCGGTGCCCGAAAATATGCACGGTACGCACGTGGCCGGTCTTGCCAATGCGGTTACCAATAATGAGGTCGGCGTGGCCGGTGTGGCGTGGAATGTCAAGATGCTGATCACAAAACACGGCTATGACGATGATACACCTGTCATTGTGAACGGCTTTCAGGGAATTGTCTATGCTGCTGAACTTGGGGCTCATGTGATTAATTGCAGCTGGGGCGGCGGCGGATATTCACAGTACGAAGCGGATGTAATAGACTATGTAACAGGACTGGGAGCACTTGTAGTGGTAGCGTCTGGCAATGAAAACTCTGACGCGCTCAGCTATCCGTCGTTCTATGAGAATGTGTTTTCAGTGGCCGCCACCAGCCGGAGTGATCAGCGGGCAGACTTCAGTAATTTCGGTATGTGGGTGGATGGGGCTACACCGGGGGTATCAGTACTATCCACTCTGCCCGATGAATCCTACGGACAAGCGTCGGGAACGTCCATGTCGTCGCCCGTGGCGGCTGGTGTTGCCGCGCTGGTAAAATCATTTTATCCTGATCTCTCGCCCCATCAGCTTGCCCGTCGCATGGCCGGGACCGCGGATAACATTGACAGTAATAACCCGGACTATGCGGGATTGCTTGGTACAGGGCGCTTCAATGCTGAGAATGCTCTCGCCTACGACGAGTCACAGTTTGTGATATTCAAACCGAAACTGATGCTGACCAAGACCACTGTTTCTGAAGGCGGCGACGGCGATGGGAATGGCGTTTACGATAAAGGTGAATCCGCAGACGTAACCGTTACTTACAGAAGTTTCTCTCTCGGAGCGACAGAGAATTTCACCGTTCGTCTTTCTTCCGGTGATCCGGACCTTAGTGTCACCAGCGCCATTACCGCAGACTGGACTGTTCCGGCTGACACCACCTTTTCCATATCGGGAGAACTTTCATTCGCCGTGGCTGAAGATGCCGAAGGCCATATGGCGGAACTGGTATTGGAGGGGGCTGTGGATGGGACAGTCGTCACGCAAGACACGCTCTCCATTCTCATCGGTAAGACGCCTGTCCTGCTGGTAGCGGACGATTGGGAAGACTGTTGCGGCGACGTCCGCGTGGACGGCTTCTATGAAGGTATTCTAAAAGAAAACGCCGTCAGCTACGGCGTCTGGGATCACTCCAAGCTCGGGAGTCCTTCCGCTGAAACGCTGAAGAGTTTTCCTATTGTCATCTGGTTTACAGAGTGGGACTTCCCCAGTCTTGATTCTCTCGATCGTGCCGCCCTGCGTGCCTATATGGATGGCGGCGGGAATCTCTACCTCTCCGGTCAGGACCTCGGCTGGGATCTGAACGAAAATCCGGGCACCGATGATCAGACGACTTTCTTCAAAGACTACCTGCGTGCCGACTGGGGCGGAGACGACTCGGGGTCACGCAAAGCGGAAGGAGTTCTCGGCGATCCCATCAGCCACGGTCTCAGCTTCACTCTCCATCAGCCAGGACTGCAGAGAGATTCTCAATATCCCGACTGGTTCACGCCGAAAAATGGCGCTGTGCCAATATTCCACTACAATAATGGAAAGGTGATGGGACTGCGATATAAGGATGACTACCGCCTCGTCTATACGGGGATGGGGCTGGAGGCGTTCGGCAGCGTCATCACCTCGAAGGCTCCTGAGGATATCAACGATATTCAGCGCACTGTTCTGGCACGAATTCTCACCTATCTCAATTTTATTCAGCACACTCGGCTAACTGACACTGAAACGACCGATGAGGATTTTGGAATCTCGGTGAATGTTGCGGGAGACACGGCCGATGTGGCGGCGGTCAGACTTTATTACAAGATGGACAGTATGACGGATTATCAGGCGGTCGAAATGGTATCCGGAGATGGCACCAGATTCAAAGGGACAATTCCGGCGCCGGGAGAGGCTTCCAGAATCAGTTACTATATGGAGTCGGTGCATGACTATTACAGCTGGACGAATCCCAGTGGCGCTCCAGAGAGCATGTTCACGTTTTATGCCGGCCCTGATTCGGTCCTTCCTGAGTCGTCTTTCATTACAGAATTGGATGACCGTATTGACAGAACGGGCAGTGCGGAAATCTGGGCATTCGCCCAGGACAATATCGGTGTGAAGGAGGTAACGATTGAAAAATGGACCTCCAACGATCCCTCCGGGACTGTCGTTACGGTGCCCATGGAATTGCGCGGTAGAATCTGGAAGGCGAAAATCAACTGGGCGGATTTGCCGGGTAATACGACCATCAGTTACCGTATCAAAGTGACGGACAGCTCCTCCAATGAGAATGTGGACAGGTCCGAAGTCTTCACATTCAGAATCATAAACTATACTCAACTGACTGACTGGGAGCATGAGGATCTTTCCAAATGGGACACCGGTGACGGCTGGGGAGCCTTCTTTTTCAATCCCTCTGTGGGGTGGCTGATGAACGATTCTCCGCAGGAAAATTATGAGGATAATTCCGTCAATACACTGCGCATGCTGAATTACATTGATCTTTCATCGTACGAATCTGCCTACCTCTCTTTCTGGACACTCTCCATGTTAGAAGAGGAGAAGGACTGGGGCTGCATTGATCTGTCCGCCGGTCACGGATGGACGACTGTTTCCTGTATCACAGGGCTCGGCGTCATTCGCGAAGAGGAGATTGTTGATCTGTCACCTTACCTGAGTGAGGGGCGGGTCAAGGCTCGTTTTCAGGTAATCACCGATGAGCAAAACAGCCTTCAGGGATGGTATCTGGGTGAGATGAGTCTGCTTGTAGACACCACGCTGCAGGTGACAACAGTTCCTGCACCGGAGCCGCTGCCGATGTCATTTGGTCTGGAACAGAATTATCCCAACCCGTTTAACCCGGCCACCACCATCGCCTTTTCACTGCCTGAGGCGGCTGACGCAAGATTGGCCGTCTATGACGTCCTCGGCCGGGTGGTAAAGGTCCTGGTGAGTAGTGCATTGATGGGTGGACGGCATGAAGTGATGTGGGACGGTACGGATGCCGCCTTCAATTCCACCCCCTCCGGGATCTACTTGGCTCATCTGACAGCAGGCGGGTTCTCCGCCACCCGAAAACTGGTACTTCTGCGGTAAATGAAAGATTTCAGACTTTCCGCTTTGACTGATATTGCGCTCATTAGCAACAGCATGGACACGAGAAATCTGTGATAACGGTCACATATCACTACCCTGATAATCGTTACACTACATGGTTTGCTTTGAGAGGTTTCACGACTCTTTTCATGCATAGGCTCTCCCTTCTCATATTGTCAGGCTTGCTGTTTCCTAGTCAACTTGCCGCGCAAGAGTATGACTCGTGGCGGATGGGTCTGGTGGCAAATCCCCAGTATGATTACTGCTCCGACGTCTGGGGTTACACCGATGAGAACGGTCACGACTTCGCTGTCTTCGGCGTACATAATGGGACGGTCATCCTAGATGTCTCTTCCAATCCGTCCAGTCCCGTGGAGACGGGACGCATCCGGGGCGCTTCTTCCGGATGGCGCGATCTTAAGACTCACGGGGATTATCTTTATGTAACAAATGAGGGCGGCGGCGGTCTCGATATTATCGATCTGACCGATCCTTGGCATCCCGTTCTTGCCGCTCAGTACACGGGTATCGAGACGGCTCACAATCTCTACATTGCTGATGGGTATGCCTACATTGTTGGCTCAGAGAAAGGCGCCGGAGGGATTCGAATCCTCGATCTGGCAGATCCAATCGAACCTGTAGAAGTCGGATCCTGGGAGAAGACAAACATTCACGATATCTATGTCAAGAACGACACCGCCTACGCATGCGGTATCGGCGAAGGCGACCTCCATATGCTCGACGTGTCTGACAAAAGCGACATCAAGACGCTGAAAGTGCTCGATTACGACAACTATGGGACTCACGCCGTCTGGACGACGGAGGATTCAAAGTATATTATTACCGCGGATGAAAAGGGCGGCGGGCACGTAAAAATCTGGGATGCCCACGATTATGACAATATAAACCTGGTGAGTGAATACGAAGTAGGCAGCGAAAAGTCAGTACACAATGTATTTGTGAAGGGGGACAAACTGTTCATCTCCTACTACGTTTTCGGCACGCGCGTGGTGGACATTTCTGACCCTTCCAATCCTGTTGAGGTTGCCTATTTCGATTTGTATCCGGGGAGTGAAGGGCTATACTCGGGCAACTGGGGCACCTATCCATTTTCCAGTTCCGGTCTCATTTATTCCACCTCTTCGTCGGGCGATGGATTCTTTATTCTGCAGTATCCTCTTTATGTCGATTTTGCTCACGAACCGTTGACCGACACTGAAGATATGGACGGACCTTACGACGTGACGGTTTCTGTTGCGGCGGTGGAGGACAACCAGTTGGTATCCGGGTCGGTCATGGCGGTTTCGGGCATGAATGACGACTTCACCGATACCACTTATCTGACCACAGGAGAGGGCGCTGATGAATATGTCGGCAGTTTACCGGGCTATGGGGGCGAAGGGCTCTATACTTATTACTTTGCGGTGGAAGATAAGGAAAGCCGCTGGTCAACACTACCCTTCGGCGCACCCGATTCTCGCTACTCTTTCAACACAGGTCCCGATGCCGTCCTGCCGGTGATTCACAGGTGGACAAAACTCGGCGATCAGTTCGGCCGCAGCGGCTCGGCCGCGGTGACGGCTGCGGTCAGTGATAATATTGGCGTGGGTGAGGTGGTCGTGGAATATTCCCTGTCATCTGATCCCACCGGCGCCGTCAACAGCATCAGCATGACGCTCAGCGAAGGTATCTGGTCCGGCACTGTCAGTTGGGAAGACGTCCCCTGGCGAACCGTCGTCTCCTACCGTGTGCGTGTCATCGACGCTTCCAGTCAGCAGAACGAAGAGGCATCTGCCTTCCACTCTTTCGAGATTCTGAACTGGACCGCCGTCGGCTCATGGGAGACTGAAGATCTCTCCGGTTGGGATACGGGCGACGGTTGGGGATTCGCCGGCATCGGCTCAGTAGGGAGAGTGATCCACGATTCGCCCAACGGCAAGTACGAGGACAACGCAAACAACATCCTGTCCAAACTTGACCCTTTAGACATTGCTTCATATTCATCCGTCTATGTATCATTCTGGCATCTGGCGTTTCTTGAAGAGGATCACGACTTCGGCTATTTTGAGGTCTCCTCTGATGGAGAAACGTGGGACGAAATCAGTTCTGTTACAGGTATCGGTGTGGTTAGCGACGAGATTGTCGATCTTTCCGATTATATCAATGATGGACAGCTGTGGCTCAGATTCAGACTATCATCCGATGCGGAGAACAGCTATGGCGGATGGTACATCGATGATATTCTCCTCATGGTTGACACTACGCTGGCAGCCGTAGCTGTGGATGAGGCGGAAGACCTTGCTCCGGAAGCATTCACCCTTGAACAAAACTATCCCAACCCGTTCAACGCAGTTACCACCCTCCGCTTCTCTCTGCCAGTGGATGCCAATGCCGAAATCGCAATCTTCGATCTCCTGGGCCGCAAGATTCAGACTCTCGCTCATGAGTTTCATCCAGCGGGACTTCATGAAGTGAAGTGGAACGCTACCGATGCCTCAGGGAATCCGGTCCCTTCCGGTGTTTACCTTTCCCGCTTCTCTTCCGGCGATTTCTCCATAGTCCGCAAGCTGATCCTCCTCCGCTGAATCGATTCTAGTGAATGCTTAAACAGGACGCTGCGTCCTGTTAGAGTTTTCTTGTAGCACCCTGGGGAATCCGCAGGGCAAGTGATCCGCGTCACATGACGAGTGGCAGCGGAGAGAATTCGTTTGTGATGATAAGAAAATAGGGTCTATATTGAGCCGGAGGAGTTAGTTTGCCCCATCAGTCAACGTCTTACGGAGGATACTATGTTTAAACGACTCTACACCTTTGTTACCATCTTTTTGCTGGTGACCACATTGACAGCCGTGGACAGAAACACCGCCGGGCTGAAAGGAGAATCGGCCAAGCGATATGCAAGAGATGCCAGAAGACTGCCGACGGAGGAGCAGCTTAAGAGACACCGTTCTCAGCGTCAGTTTATGGAAAAAGTAGGCCCCCGTGCCACGCGGGGTGTCAAGGCGGCGCAGGCGTACGTTAGGCATTCAAAGATTGAAAAAGCAAAGAGCGCCTCCAAGCGGAAAAAGGACAGAGAACAGTCCCGCGAGAAGCAGCTCCGCCGCACACTGCAGAAAGGGTCTGGCTGGCAAAGTTTCACACAGAAAGGCAAGATTGTAAAGAGTTGGAACCGGACAGGGACTGCAATAACCTACAGCGCTCCCACGGTGCTCATCAACGGTGCCGCTTCCGCCACCATCGATCCCCATGAACCGTTCACGGTTACCGTCACATTCAGCGAAGGGTCTGGAGACTCCGGACTGGTGGAGCTCTTTTTTGACGCCGACGGGGACAACGCCGTGGGAGAGAGTGATATACCGATTACAAAGATTCTTCCCTCGCCGGAGGGTGATGAGGGCGGACCTGGCTGGATCTTTGACAATTCCTCCGAGGATAAGGATGCAACCGACGGTGTTTTCAGCACGACCATCGATGATTTCCCCTTCATGGGGCTGGAAGTTATCATGCAGGTTACCGATGCGGGAGGAGCAGGTCAGGCAATCCTTACAGTGAATAATCTTACCGGTGACTACACCGCCAGCGGAACCGTTACGCCCGTATCAAATCCTGCCTTGGTCATCTTTCAAAACGGGTGGCAAGACCCGTTCTTCACATTTACGGATGCGTCGGGCGCCTTCAGTTTCGGTTTTCTCGATCTGCAGGGCGGGTTCATGATCGGCGCTATAGATGTGGTGGCCGGCCTGGAGACTGGCGGATTTCTCCTCCATGCTGAGTTTACGGAGGAGCCCGAAGAGCTGAATGGTGTTACCATTGATGTTACCACCGGTGCCGAAGCTTCCGGCACCATTGTTGATAGTGAAACTGGTGAACCTGTTAAGGGGGCGTATGTGAACATTGGCGCCAGTACGTCGTTCAACGAAAGCCTCTTCAGTTATTCCACCACAGATGCCAACGGCGCGTTCATCCTTCCTCTGCAGAGTGGTCATCTGTACGGGGATGTCTGGGCGGACCATCCGGACTACATGGGCGATAGCTGCACAGACTACGACTACCCCGTTTATGTTGATGCGGGCGATGTGATTGATCTGTCGTGCGACCTCGAGCCGTGGCCAGCCTTTGTGGAAGGGCATGTGACAGACGCCAGCAGTGGTGACCCCATTCAGGATATTGAGGTGTCGGTTTCCGTCTGGGATGATGATTTCGGGGAAGGCGCATGGAACTCAACCTGGACCGATGAGGATGGATTCTACAGGCTGGGAATCGTTTACGGTTACGGAGATCTTTGGGCCGCAGATTGGGAAGAGAGACGCTATCAGGAGTACTACACTGAGATCGAAATTGATGAACCTCTCATCATGGAAGACATAGAGATGGAACCTTACGATGGCGCCATTGCCGGCACCGTCACAGATGCCGAGAGCGACAAACCTCTTGGTGAAGCAGATGTCTATGCTTTTACGAGTGATTACGGATTATATACATGGGGCTGGACCGATGAGGATGGAGTCTATCTCATGCCGGCCATGAACGGAACCTACACCGTCTGTGCCTCTCACTGGTGGGGCGGCTATGAGGAGGATTGTGTCGATAATGTAGTGGTGTCGGACGATACTGCTAAAGCTGATATTGCTCTGGAACCACCCAGCGGAATTATCGAAGGGTACGTTTACGATGCTGAGACGGGTGATCCCATCGGAGAGATCGAAGTGGACGCCTTCAATGACGAAAACTGGTACTATGCCTTCACTGATGCCAACGGCTACTTCAAGATGGGTATAGATAACGGCGTCTACGAAGTCTGCTACTACGACTGGTCCAATACTTACGATACCGATGATATCTGTGTGGAAGATGTGGAGGTGGAAGATAACACAGTGACGCTGGCGCCCATGAACCTGATGCCCATCGAATGGGACGGCGCCATGAAAGGGAAGGTTGAGGATCAATTCGGCAATCCTGTCATGGCGTGGGTTGCTGCCTGGGACACCACAGAATGGGAAGGTAACCAGACATTCAGCGATGAGAATGGCGAATACGTTCTGCCGCTGAATAACGGAAGATACATGGCAGTTGCCCAGCCGTACCAGTGGGGTTATCTGACTGATGCAGCGACGGGAATTTCCGTCAGCGATGATACAGCTTCGGTCAATTTTGTGACCCTTATCGTACAGATTGATGCCTCCATTGAGGGATCGGTAACAGACACGCTTGGAGGATCCATTCCGGAAGCGTGGGTCGCCGCGGAAGGGTGGAGTGATTTTGAGGGCGGTCCCTACTTCGATACCGAATCTGATGAGGGTGGTGCCTATGAGATGGGCGTCATGGGCTTCGATGACAGGCACTACTGGGTCTTCGGTGACTACTGGGATGAGGACTCCGACGAGTGGTGGGTCGGCGGTGTCGATTCAGTAGTGGTCGGTTCCGGCGATACGGTGACTATAGATCTGGAGCTGGGCCCGATTGTGTACAACAGTTCGATCTCCGGCAGAGTGACGCAGGAAGGCGACCCGGTGGGTTCGTTTGTGGAAGCCTACAACATGTCAAGCGGTGATTACTTCGGCACGGAGACAGAGCAAGACGGTCGCTATCGCATGAGCGTCTCTGACGGCGAGTATGAAGTGTGTGCTTATCTGTGGGAGACCGATCAGAGCAGATGTGAATATGTGTCTGCCTGGGAGGAGGATGTAACAGTGAACTTCCGTTTCGGTCCGCCGCCGCCGCCCGTTACGTTTGTCCCCAACAAGCACGGCAATTTCCGCTTCTCCTGGAGCAACTACGGTGAAATGACGCGCTGGGATGACGAAGAAGGAATGGGTCCCAACGGCGAGTGGCCGGCAGAGTCTGGAAATCACTACCTGTATGGCGGGGGTCTCATGGTGACTGGTTATACAGACGAAGGAGGTCTCGCTATGGGAGGTGTTTACAGCGAAGGCTGGATGCCCGGCAGGAAGGACATTTCTGTAGAGGCGCCGGCGCCTTATGAAGTTATCACCAGGCACATGGTTGACAGGGCTGGCTGGATGCCGACGCATCTTAAGGTGAAGGAGGTAATCGTAACTCAGGACGATACGGACGTTGTCATCGTGGGAACGAGAATCCGCTACGACGGACCGGGTGAAATGGGTCACATTTATGCCGGCTATTTTCTCGATTGGGACTTCACATTCACAGAAGATGACAGCGATGAATTCTGGAAGGACGACCTCGCCGGCATGATAGAGGTGACACTGACAGATCCCGTTCACGGGACAGCCATCCCGCTCAAGGTGAGCTACATGATGGATCAGAGTGGGGACAGCTACGCCGGCATGGCAACCCTGTTCGAGTCCGGAACCGGCGCATCCCATATTTCACTTGATGCTGAGGACTGGGAGGGCACGTGGTTCCCGTCCGAATATGAATTCATCGATATGCTTCAGGCGGCCAAAGATTCGCCCAATGAAACAGAGCCGTCAGATTACCGAGTGATGCAAGTTTCCGATGCCGTGGAGCTTGCCACTGGAGAGGACTTCAGGTTTATTACTGTTCTGATGATGGCTGATTCACCTGAAGATTTTTCTGTTGTGCTTCAGAACGCCATGACGATGGTAGCCGGTCAGCTATGGCACTTTACGGCGGATGTTGATGAGGATGATGCGCCGCTGCCGACAAAATATGCGCTGCACCAGAACCATCCCAACCCATTCAATCCGCTGACCACGATCCGCTACGACGTGCCTGAAGCCAGCGATGTGCGGCTTACCATCTACGATATGCTGGGCCGGGAGGTGACCGTTTTGGTGAATCGCCATTTGACGCCCGGCAGTTACGCTGCTATCTGGGATGGCAGTCACCAGTCGGGCAGAGATCTGGCGGCGGGAGTCTATATCTATCAGCTCAAAGCTAGAAACTTCGTCAGTACGAAGAAGATGATATTCCTGAAATAGGAAATGGATAATCGGCCGTATCGTAGTGGCTAAAAAGAAGAAGAGAAAGAAGAAACGCCCCGCCGAGGGGCGTTTCCACAAATCGTTACGCCAGTCTACTCATCCCGTCCCCACGGAAAAGGTAGAGCAGTCAGAGAAGAAGTACGACCGCGGCAAAACTAAGAAAGAATCTCAGAAGGATATAGACGTGGAGCTGGACAAAGGGAAATAAGGGATTGTTTCTAACCTGTCAGGACTGGTGCGACCTGACAGGTTCTCCTCTATCAGAATTTCAGCGAGAGGGTGAATCGTTGTACGCCTGAGAAGAACGGTATATTGGAATAAGAATAGTCCACAGTGACCACCGTATTGCTGAACGGGAGTTTCTGTTCCAGTCCGAAGCCGAACGTCATCAACTGTTCATAATCACCCAGCAGGGACGATGATATTGCGATGTTGGAAATTCCCTCAGCATCGTCGTACTCGAAGTTTGCTGAAAAACGGTTCACCAATCCCGCCCTCAGTGCAAGCACATTAAAGATTACCGCCTCAGCCCCCAGGTTCAGATACGGATTGAAGTCTCGCGGATCGAAGTAGTCTGCGTTGATGGTGAGAGTCGCTGTGCCGGGATTCAGCATGCCGCTGGGGCCTACAGGCTGAAGGGACATGCCGATGCGGATGGAAGTTGGGAGGGGCCACGATTTAGGTTCCAGCAGTGAGTTCACATTGGGGTTGGATCCGATGTCGGGGTAGGGGTCTGTCTTCTTGTAGATAAGGTCTGTGCCGCCCATGGTCATTTCGGTGCCGAAGTTTGAGATAGCCATCCCTATCTTCAGTCCCAGGAAATCGGTAGTGTAGCGCGTCCCTACATCGACAGCCATGGCGCGAGCCCTGGAAAAAGAGATGACCTCCTGGATAAGTTTCATGTGCAGGCCTACGCTGAACCTATCGGAAATCTTGCGCGCGTATGCGACCCCGAACTGGAAATCGCCCGCCGGGAATTTTCTTCCCGTCCCTTCCGGCTGCTTCTCGGTTGTCTCCTCCAGATCTTCCATACTCAGAGAGATGAGGCTCAGCCCAAGAGAGCCGAACCTTGGACTGACCGGCCAGGCGATACCGAGGAAGACGTGGTTGATGTCGGTGATCCAGTTCGTCTGCGAGAACATCACCTGCGGCGATGACATGACTGCCAGCCCGGCAGGATTCCAGTAGAGAGAACTGGCGTCGTCTGCCTGGGCCGTGAAGGCGCCCCCCATGGCTTCCGCCCGCCCGCCTATACCTATCTTCAGGAAGTGCGCCACCGAGGTGGCCACGTTATCATTGGCTGCCGTCAACAGAGTGGCACAGATCAGCAGGGCGAATATTTTTCTGACGAATTTCATTCTATCTGATAACGGCAAACTTACCTGTTTCGCTGAATGTTTCTCCGCCGCTGTCGGTTTGAACGTGGAAAATGTAGATGCCAAAAGCTACCTCCTGATTATTGTATGTTCTCAGGTCCCACGCCTCCACTGCTGGACCGCGCCAGCCGAGACTCCCCTCCCGATGCTCAATGACGCGAACCAGTTCGCCGGCAATGGTGAAGATTCTGATAGTGCACTGCTGCGGCAGAAAGTGGAACTGCACTTCCTTTCTCTCAATATTCGTTTCAAAGATGGATGTTACCACATAAGGATTGGGAACGACCTTCACCTGCTTCAGCTGATTCTTGTCCGTTACAGCAGCTTTGCTGGCTGATGTGCGGATGAGATAACTGTCCTCCGCCGTCAGCGGTTTACTGGTTGCAATATATCGCGCATCGCCCATGACGGGTGCGACGGAGGTGTCGCAGATGGCGGCAACCTCGGCGGTGAATTTCAGGCCGATGAGGGTGTCGAAAGTAAAGGTGGATAAATCATACTGGAAGACGTCGAGAATATCGCCAGTAATGGTCGTATCCAGTTGAGGCGTTGAGCAGAGGGTGATGCTGTCGAGAAGCATCTGTGTCATATTGGCGATACCAATGTCGAGAGCCGAGAGGGCGGTGGCTGAATCGAAATAACAGTCCACGAAAGATTCTCCCTCGTTCCACGTGCCGCTGGTGTCGAGGTCTGTGAACGGTTCCCCCTCGTCGTATATGCCGTTCCCCGGAAGGGTTATATCGCACAGTACTGTCACATTCGTGTCTGCTGAAATTGTTGCGGGCTCAGGGGCTTGGAAAACAAAGCTCCACGTGATGGCCCCCTGTTCCGCGTTGTTAGGGACCTCTATGATTCTGACATCTGTGCCGCTGGCAAGGATACCGCCCTGAGGCGTGGGTGAGACGATGAGAGGTTCCATGCGCAAGTTGTCTGAAGCGTTCCACAGTTCGATGGGGACTTTTATCCCCGGCGGTGAGAGGATCTCTGTGCTGTCGGTGGAGTAGCGGATTTCATAGTCGTCCGGATTTCCCGGGTCTATGAGGGATGTGGCCGTGATGGTCCAGTTGGTGTTGGAAACGCTGCCTTCATTATCAGGGTTGTACCAGTAGCTGGTGAGCGGGTCGGGCTGGATGGCGATGGGGTCAGTAATGGTGAGCCGTACCCCTTCAAAGCTGGGGTTGGACATCTCGCCTGCCAAGAGTGTGCTTTCATAAACGGGATAATACTTGTAAGAGACGGCGTAAACGGTCCCTTTGACCAGTGCTCCTTCTTCAGCGGCGTAGATTATTCCGCTCTCATCTTCGATGGTAAAGTCTGTATTTTTCTTGAATGTCACCTCTTCATCCCAGCCGCCGCTGGAGTTTACATCTGTGAACGGTTCGCCGAAATCGTATGCTCCCGAGTTGTTCAAGTCCTCATACCCCTCCGGGCCGGAGACAGAGACCTTGCCCTTCACCAGATTGCGCCGCGAAAGTTTAGTGCCCGTTGGCACTATTGGTGTTGCTTCAGTAAGTGTAGCATCGTTGAGGACAGTGTAACTCTTTTTTGTGTCATCTTCACTGTCAAGATCATCGATGATGGTAAGGACGTAATCGTAACCTGAAAGTCTGTCATCGTCGTAAACCTCAAACACGATCTGGGCGGTGGAATTGCCGCTCCGATGCTCCACATTGATAATACCTTCCTGGTGCCCGACCGGTTTGGATTGAGGCACCAGGATGACTGTGTTGTTGCCCGGCGTTGAAGCGTCACTGCGCGATTTCTTGGGCGGATTCTCAAGGGGCGGGACGATACCGTCAGGGTGATCATAAGCAGAGACAGCATACCAGTACTCTACACCGTTGAGCACATTCTTATCGGTAAATGTATACTTGAGTCCCGAACTGTTGCCGAGATCGTAGTAGAGCGACGGACTTCCATAGGCGAACATGCCGGACCAGTCATTCACCGCGTCATAGACCGCTAGCGGCACGTAGAAGGCTGTGTTCCCCTGTCCGTCAGTCACCGGTTTGCCCCAAGTGGCTCCCTTATCTGTGGACTTGTAGATGCGGTAACCTTCGAAGGCGTTGTTGCCGGTGTTCGGGTCGATGCTGAATTCGCTGGGATAGGAGTCCCAGTAAAGAGTGATTTCCTTATCTCCGGCCACGCCGTAAACCACCGGTTCCTTGGGAGGCTGAGCCGCCTTGAATCCTACATTGAAGAGACGCTGAGCTGTTCTGGCGTTGGTCAAAAGGTCTGTCTCGTTGACGCCAAGAATGTCGGCAAAGACGAAATCGACACTCTGTCCCGGTGCCAGAGTAAAAGGCCCCGATGTCATCACGATGGTGATATCCGGCCCATAGGCGTACGGTTTCTGCTGGATGTCGTCGGCGTGGGGAGCATCCTGATATCCTGTATAGTCCGGATTATCAAAACCGAATCCGCCCCGGATCTGGGTGAAGTATGCTTCGTTGTCACTCTGCGCGTCCAGGTCGTACGGATAGGCAAAATAGTTGGTGATGCCGATCTCTTCCTGCTCATCTTCTTCGTCAATGTCGCCATCGGCATCATTGTCCATACCGTCAAATCCTTCATCAATGAGACCATCGAGATCGTTATCTTCACCATCGGCTGTCTGGCTGTAGGGTGTCTTCAGTGCCTTGAGTCCGATCCAGCCGAGACCCGAAGATTTGAACCCTTCCGATTGATCGTCCCCGTCCCAGATGATGGCGAGATCCCACAGCAGATTGGACTCAGTCGTATCAGCCAGCTTCTCCGCCATGAGAGGGTCGTCCTTGTGGATAAAGAGTGAGTAGTCATCTGTCCATTCGGCGCCGCCCTGCTCAGGCGTATCCGGGTCGCCGGCCAGCCCCACAAACACTTCGTACAACGTGTCCTTGCCAACGTTTGTAAACTTTTGCCAGTAGATGATAAAGTCCTGATTAAGGATGTCGTCGTACTGGAGTACCCACATATCGACGCGCACGTTAAGGGGACCAATACCGTTACTCTCCAAGGTATTCCCTTCCAGCGGGTCGTTGTCTGTCACTACGAAGTAAGATTCTCTCGGAGCGACAGAAATACCGTCCAGGACACCTGGGAATCTCAGCCCGCTGCCACCCGGCTGATTGATATCCAGCGGACGCTCAATACCGCTCCACGATTTGCCTGTGACGGCGTCAGTGTAACTGCCCGTGGCATCTTCCTCGATGGGCCATGATGCTGGCCACGAAGCCGGCTTATCGTTGAATGCGATGCCGATGTTAGCCTGTTCATCAACATACCCTGCATCATAGCCGGGCAGTGGTTCGAACTCCTCTGCGTGATCCCTCACGGCACCGCGCACGCCCACGGAAACGGACGGCTGTCCTTTGATGAGTCCGCCAATAATGGGGGAGAGAGTCCAGTAGTAAGTGCAGCAGCGGAAAGTACTCATACTGCCGGCAGGAAATTCGTGATTCAGTCCCCATCGGTCGTAGCCGAGGATGGCGGCGTTGGAGAAGCGGAGAACAAGATTGCCTATGTCGAGAATACTTCTTTTTCTGTGTTCGTATCCAAACAGTCTGCTGAGGATGGGTGGACGTGCTTTCGATGGTGCGATCACCGTATTGTAATATTCCAGCTTGCTCATCTTGCGCTGCTGCGGAAAGATACTGGTGCACAGAACGAGCATCAGGAGAACAAGTGTTCGTTTACGGAACATCAGATTATTCGCTATGAAGCGCCATGGCTATAGCCGGTCCTTCTTCAGAAATCCACCGAACAGCTCGCCCGTTTCTTTGAACAGGATCTCTATTCCGAATTCAATATGCCGCGGCGGGCCGAAATAGTGAGGTCTGTCTTCCCAGGCCGGTGATGCATTGGGGTTGAGACTCTCATCCGGTTTGCCCGAATTGGAGAATACGTTGTAAACGTTTCTCATGTTGAGAGCATTCCTGACGTCGAGGAAAATGCGGGCCGACAGCGACTTGAACGGGAAATCCTTGTAGGCCATAAAATCGACGTATGCGTTTGACGGCATCCGGCCGCTGTTGCTCTCGCCCAGGTTCAGTCCGCGGATGTCCGTCGGCGTGTAGGGAAGACCGCTGCCGTAGTAGCCGATGAGGTTCAGACCGTATCTCTTCGGATGTCTGTAATCGAGAGTAAAGTTCAGGGTGTGGGGCTGATCCCAGCTCATGGTTACCGTCTTCATCGAGGGATAAGTGCCGTAAACAGACGAGAGATACTCCTCGTACCAGTGTGAGTGCTCGTTGGATGCGTTGCCGACAGCTTTCGAGTAAGTGTAATTGATTGAGAACGAAAAGTTGCGGCTGAAAAGCTTCTTCAGATTCAGCTCCACGCCACGGGAGTTGGCGTAGTCCTGATTCTCAAGAACGGCATAATCTGTAGGATCGACGTAATAGTTGACGAAGGTTACATAATCATATACGTCTTTGTAATAGAGAGTTGTCTTGAGGAAGAAATTCTCGCTGAGATGCCACCGCAGTCCAAGTTCATAAAGAACAGTTGTCTCCGGCTTCATGTTCGGATTACCGACGCGGGCGATATACCAGTCGTTGAGGGAATAAGGGAAAGGCCAGAGGGAATTCTGGTAGATGTTCGGGTCGGCCATATTTGCCAGCCGGTACATAAGGTTGTATTCGCGCCACTTGAAGAACTGCGCGTATGAGAAGTGAAATGCTACCCGGTCCGTGATGGGAAAACCGATACCGATGCGAGGGCTGATCTTCCACTTCTTTTCAGCCCGCGGAGCCTCGATAAAATCCCCCTCGTCGTTGAGGTAACCGTACTTGGCTACCTTGTTTGTCCAGAGACCGTCGCCGTTGTTGTCCACGAAATACTCGTGGTCATCTTCACTGTCGAAGAAGCCGTTGGGGGCGTCAGTGAAGTTTTCGCCGTCGTCGTACTGACCGTTTCCGTTACCATCGCTGAACGATTCTCCTACGTCCCATCTGCCGTTGGGAGTGTCGTTCCAGTCCCAGACGCCGTTGCCTGTGTCGGTAAAGATTTCACCACTGTCGTACTGACCGTTGCTGTTGGCGTCCACAAAGAATTCGCCCGAGTCCCATACGCTGTTACCTTGGTCGTAGAATATCTCAGCACCGGCGTTTCCTGAAGTGAAATTTCCATTCTCATCCACCCAAACGAGGGAACGCATAGGGTCGGGGAAATTGCTCTTGGGATCCACATAATCCCACCGCAGGCTGAGGTTAATAATCCAGTCACTATATTCGATTTTGTCCTTGATGTAGAGGCTTTTCTCCTCGGGCTTGTTGTGCCAGTTGACATAGCTGGCGTCGCTGGCGATTCCCCAGATGCCGCCGCCATAGCCGTTAATCTGGTAATCCTTGAGGTCGTGCTTCTTGATTTCGCCGCCGAACTGCAACTGATGCACCGGTGTAATCTGAGAGACAAAGTTTGCTTGGAATGTCGTCGTATTGGAGGCCGAGTTGGTGTAGGTGATGTCCTCTGACTCAGTCCATCTGACTGAGTCTCCGTTCATGTCATAGATAGTGTAACCACCAAGGAACTCGTAATTAGAGATGCCGTCGAAGGCGGCCGTTCGGAACCAGGGAGTGGCGCCTTGGTTGTATTCGCCGTCACCGTCCACGTCGGTAAATTCTTCACCCTCCCGCCAGACGCCGTCGCCGGCGATGTCGATAAAATAGTCGCCGTCTTGCGCATCATAGACTCCGTCCTCATCGGCATCGTAAACCAGAATGTCCGCACTGCCGGCACGGTATATACCATCGGGCGTATCGATAAAAGGTTCGGCATAAAAGCTCCACCACCGATTCATGACGCCGTCTTCTCCCGGAGTCGGCAGGCCGTCCAGTTCGCCCTCGTCCGGTCCCGTCCAGATGCCGTCACCATTCTCGTCCATAAAATCTTCGCCCGGATCCCAGGTGAAGTTGCCGTTGTCATCGGTAAATGATTCAGCGAAAATGCCGTCATGGCCGGTGTCATAGACACCTATGTCCCACTGACCGTCCCTGTCCACATCGTGGAACGGTTCTCCATCTGTATAGGCGCCGTTGCCGTCCAGATCGGCGTACGGTTCAAACGACTGCCAGTATTTGTTAATCTTGGAGGCGTCTTCCGTGTACCACATTTCGCGATTCTTCATATACTTATCAAGACCCGATCGCGTGTCCGTTACAAATCGTGAAAACTTGATATTGTAGAACGTCTTTGACGAAAGTGTGTGATTCAATGTTAGATAATAGAGATTGCTCTCATCCCATGTGGGTGCAAGATTCTGCTGTACGAGACGGTAACTCTGGCTGTACGATTTCCGTTTGATGCGGTTGAGTATGCTGGCGGTTGTGATCTTAATGCTCGAAACAGGCCTGAACACCAGTTTGGCGTTAATCCTGGTTTCGTTGCGGAAGGTAGCGTTCTTGGAAACAAAGCCCTTCACTAGCGGTTCCTCTTCGTCACCGTCCGCATCCATATCGTGGAGGTCACTGACGTATTCGTCGCCATCTCCCTCGTCGTAAACACCGTCACCGTCTACATCGGTAAGAAGGATCGGTTTAGGAAATTTACTTCTGGAGAGATAGGTGTTGGTGTTGTATGTATCACCGGAGATGAAAAAGGTGGCAAAATCCTTCTTGAGAAACGGGATAGGGATCGGTCCGCCAATAGACGCTTCGATCCTCTGGCTGTTCCAGTCAAAATCTGGTGGCGCCTTGGAAAAGAGACGACCGAATTTATCGGTTGCAAGCCTTACGGAGCCGGTCAGTTTGTTTGTCCCTTCCTTGGTGAGAATATTGACAACACCAGACATAGCATCGCCGTATTCGGCGTCAAAAGCGCCGGTGACTATGGAAAGTTCTGAAATGCCGCTGCGCGTCACATCCGATGCGGTGCCTCCGAAGATCGGATCAAGGACAAGAAATCCGTCAACAAGATAGGCAACTTCGCCGGTGCGGCTGCCGCGGATATGGATACCTGTGTTGGAGTTGTGATTCTCTAACACACCGGCTACTGTCGTCATGATATCTTGATAAGAGTTCACCGGCATGTTCTGAATGTCCTCGGCAAGAACCGTCACAGTGGTGGCTGTCTCATCCTTCACGATAACCGGTCGCTCAGCCGTGATGATGACTTCTTCCCCCTCAATCGCTGTCTGCTCCAATCTGATATCTACGGAAGTGGTGCGATCAGCCAGAACAGTCACATCGACAACTTCTACCGTTTTGAAACCGATCATACTGGCAGTAATGTTGTACTTACCGCCACGGACATTGAGGATTGTGTAGTTGCCGTTGACATCCGTAGCGGCTCCCAGGGGAGTGTTCTTGAGTAAGACGTTGACGCCTATGAGGGGCTCACCTGTGGCGGAATTCACTACTATGCCTGTGATCTTCCCGGTGACGCCGGCAATAGCGGGGACAGCCATGATTGAGATCAGCAGGGAAAGGCGGAGAACTTTAGTTATCTTCAAAAAGAATCCTCCCAAAAGACAACATCATTACATTAGGTGGAGTTTACATTGCCATTGACTCTGTATCAAGGACAAAAAGGAGCGGGAGTTCCCCCGCTATTGGTGAATGATCCATCGTATCCCGAAGCTTCGAGAATTGATGGATAAA
>DCAL01000020.1:28808-41981 GCA_002311975.1 Fidelibacterota bacterium UBA1134
TAATTTGGGGTTTTCGAAAATGGGATCGGAGAAAAAACCTCGAAATCCTTAGGTAGGGGTTTACATAATATCGCTCGCCATTTAGCGCTTTAATAGGGGGTCAGCATTGGTTAGATTTGTGTCAGAAAATCAGGAAACTTTATGCGGGGTCGATTCCTTCACTATCTGTTATTGCTCTATACGTTTTCCGTGGCCCTCTCCGCGGGCGCCTTTAACGTGGATGTGGATGTAGCTCAGTTCCGCTTTCAGAGCGATACCAACTATCTTGAGATTTACTATGCATTCGATGAGTCCCAGTTAAGCTACAGCCGGGGTGACGAAGCTTTTGAAGGGGGAATTATACTGCACGTTACCGTTCGGAAAGCGGCAGAGGCGTCCGCCGCTATTGATAAAGTGTGGCAGATTCCTCACGCTGTCCAGGATACTGCTTACCTGAAAAACGGGAATGCCGTCGTGGGCGTCGTGGGTCTTGCCGTCCCTATCGGGGCGGAGATGGTAACCGTCGAAACTTTTGATGTAAACCTGCACTCGAACAGGTCTGAGACTTCACTTGAAATTGAGAGCAAGACTTTTCACTCCTCCGGGACAGTTCTCAGTGATGTTGAACTATGTTCGTCCGTGCGCCGCGCAGCCAACTCCACCGGGAGCATCTTCTACAAGAATACCTTTGAGGTAGTGCCGAATCCGGGCCGGGTCTATGGCGATGCTCTCCCGTCCCTCAACTATTATGTTGAAGCGTACAACCTTCTGACTGCCTCTCGCAGCGGTCCTTATCATACAAAAGCTGCAGTGACTGACAGACAGGGGAATGAACTGCTTGTCAAGAAGCGCAAGAAACGCCGCTCGGGCGAATCGAGTGTCGAGATTGGTTTCTTGAATGTCTCATCTCTGGCGCGCGGAATCTATAACTTTGAGTTCAGCATTACCGACTCGATCGGGGGAGTCACTGTATCGGAAAAGAAAGAGTTCTATATTCTTGGCGCCGGTCCGCTTCCTGGAGAAATAACGCCGAAAAGTCTCGAGAATCTCATGGCCGAAGCATACGGCACGATGACGCCGGACGATATGAACAGGGAGTTCAATACGGCGGGCTACATCGCCAGCGATCAGGAAAAAGATTATTATGCTTCTTTCTCCGCGCCGGAAGAGAAAAGGAGGTTTCTGTTTGAGTTCTGGGAACGCCGCGATCCGTCTCCCGGTACAGTTGAAAATGAGATGAAACGGGAGTATCTGCGACGGGCGGAATATGCTGACCAGGCTTTTTCCACCGGCCGCAAAGAGGGGTGGCAAACCGATCGTGGACGGGTTTATATCATTTACGGCCCGCCAGATGAATACGATCGTCACGCTGCCGATATGGCCATGAAACCGTATGAGATATGGTTCTATCACGAATTGCAGGGGGGAGTCCGTTTCGTGTTTGGCAATCTTCTCGGCTTTCGGGACTACATCCTGATCCATTCGACGCACCGGGACGAGCTGCGGGACGATAATTGGGAAGCTCAGATCCGAGAGAATTGACCCCTCTTCCGACCAGCGAGCTCAAAACCTTGAAGGTCCGAAATCGACTTATTTTTCGAGTTCCTATGTGGACTGAAACCTTCCCACAGGGTCCTCTGGACAAGGTTTACAGCAAGTAGTGACTCTGCGGCAATTTATTCGATCTGACAGGTCTATCCACTTCGTCGTCGCCGGGTTGGCGGTACTCATCCTCACCCTGATTCTTGCCTATATCTTCTTCCTTGGAACAAATGGTGAAGCGGAAACTTCGTCTTACCGGGAAACCACCGTTAGCTTAGAGGAGCTTGGTATATTCCCCTTGCCGCCCGTTCGCAGTCCGGCAGAGGAGAGCCGAATCACCTTCGGCGATTTTGTTGGTGCGGAGGCTTGCCGGGAGTGTCATGAAGACGAATATAATCTGTGGCGGCGATCCACACACGGCAAAGCGGGCGGGGAACCGTCGCCGGAAAGAATTATCGGCCGATTTGACCGGATACCGCTTCAGTTCAGAGATGCAGAAGTCGTACCGTCAGTGACAGCAGAGGGTGAATACCGCTTTACAGTGCGGCAGACCGGCTTGCCTGAAAAGGTGTTGAAGGTGGATGCTGTCATTGGCGGCGGACATATAGTAGGCGGCGGCACTCAGAGCTATTTCTCTAAATTCTCCGACGGCACCTTGCGCATGCTGCCGTTTGACTTCATCCGCGATGAAAACATCTGGTTTGTCCAACTGAGAGAGCGAGATCTCTGGACGCCGGTAAGCAGAGAAATTTCTCTGAGTGACCTGACGCACTGGCCGCCGTTCAGAATTCTCGGCACCCATTCCGATTTCTCCAACTGCCAGAACTGCCATGGTACCCAGTTGCTGGTGGAATACGATTCAGCGGCGGCAAAAATCGAGACGAGGTTTGCTACTCTTGCCATCAATTGCGAATCGTGTCACGGACCCGGAAAACGACACGTGGAACTGGCCCTGAGCGAAAGTCTGCGGGCAGAAGATATCGGACTGCCTTCTCTTTCCGCCCTCGGCAAGGATGGATCTCTCAATGTCTGCTTCCAGTGTCATGCGGTGAAGGACGCGCTGAGAGACGGCTATCTCCCCGGGATGGAACTGGAAAGCTATTACTCCCTGAAGCTGCCGATCCTTGGCAACAACCCCTATCTCCCCGACGGGCGCGTAGCCTCGTTTGCCTATCAGCAGAATCATCTCTTCAGCGACTGTTACCTGAGCGGTTCCATGACGTGCGTCGACTGTCACGATCCTCACTCGCAGGGCTACCGCGACATCAGTGGAAATGCACTCAACGGAAGATTTGACAACGGCCAGTGCACGGGATGTCATGCGGGGAAGAGAGTGTCGCCCGAAGACCACAGCCACCACGTGCCCGATTCGCCGGCGAGCCGCTGCACCTCGTGCCACATGCCGTTCTTGCAGCACCGCGGCATCGGCAAACAACTCAAGTTTGCCCGTGCCGACCACACCATCTCCATCCCGCGGCCGAAGTTTGATGCTATGCTCGGCATCCATAATGCGTGCGCACAGTGTCATGCCGATAAGAGTGCCGACTGGCTGCAGGTGAAGGTGGAGGCGTGGTACGGTGAACTGAAGCCTCACAACATGGGCGTGGAGGGAATCCTGAAGGTGAAAACAGGTCACAGCCGCATCGAGGCGGCGGAACTGCTGCTGCACCACGACTCGCAACATCCTGGGGCACAAGTGACGGGGCTGGTTCTATTTGTCAAAAACTTCCTCTCGCCTGATGTGACCTCAATGGAGCCGGAAATCATAGAAGAACTGAAGATGCTTTCCACCAGCGGCGATCTCGACGTCAAAGCTCTTTCTCTTGCAACCTTGCACTACTGTTGCGGCGCAGATTTGTCAATCCGGCAGTTCCTCGAGGAAAAACTGAGAAGCGCGGCCGCTGATGAAGTTTCTCTGCGGTCGCGCTGGACTATTGCTCTCGATGACCTCGGTTCTCTCCACTTAGCGATGGAAGAGACTGATTTCGCTATCACTGTTCACAGGAAGGCGCTGGAGGTGTCCCTGGATGATCCAACCGCTTGGCTCCATCTCGGCAACGATTTTGCGCATGAGCGGCGCTGGAATGTGGCGGAAGCGTGTTACAGAAAAGCGCTTAAAATCAAAGAGACTGATGTGGTAGCTTATATCCAGCTGGCACGGGCGCTTATGGCACAGGGCAACAGGTCGGCCGCCAGCAGTGCCGTCAGAGACGCATTGAGATATGACCCCGGTAACAGCGATGCTAGGCAGCTTCTTGAGGCGTCAGAAAAGCCAAATTGACCCTTTCTAGGGTTTTGGGTCTTTTCTTGACATATATTAGCTGGAGAGTATATATTCAACAACGGTATAGAAGTCCAACAGATACCGAGGTAAGAGAAAAACTGTCATGTTTTCCTCACAGCGGATTTTGAAGATGAGGCACAAAGGTGCCCTGTTGATTTGTATCAGGGGTTAAAGGAGAAGAATTTGAAATGAATTTGAGAACACCGGGTTTCATCGCTATTGCTCTGTTTGCCTTTTCATTCAGCGGTTGTATTGAGCTCGATAAGACACTGATTGAACCTGTAGATTATAAAGCTGAAGCGCGCTTTGTCAATCTCTCGAGTCTCGGCTCGGCCACGGTAAAACTGACCGATGTGGGCGCCTCTTTCGGTTCACTCGGAGCGGGTGAAGCCAGCTCATATGAGGAAATTGATGCAGGATCACGCACCCTGGAGATACAGTTTTCTGACAGCGGGGTTGATACAACGTTGAAGATGGTCTTTGTGACGGAAAAGAAGGGCACCGTTTTTATGCTTGGTGACACCTCGTCAGGCCTAAAGCTGGCTAACATTCAGGAGAGATACACTTTTGGCGCCCCCACAAAAACGGACACTGTTCTCGTGCGTGTTCTTAATGGGTCTGTTGCTTTTGCCGAGCTGGCTGTGAGCGCTTCCGGCGCCAGTTCAAGTTTCAGTGCCAGCGTTTCCTACGGTTCGGCGTCTTCCTACAGCGCGGTTCTCCCTGGAGAGTACGCTTTTGACATCGCAGTGAGTGATTCCACGGTGATGACGGACACACTTACCTTTTCCGGCAACGCCAGATATACGGTTGCCATTTACAGCCAGGTGAAAGCATTTCAGGATGATTAATCCTTGGGTGGAGATTAACCAGAGAAGGGGAAGAAACATGGTCAGAAAAACATTTCAGGTTGTTGCGTTTGCGACGCTTATGCTCTCGGCGGCATTCGCCCAGTATGGCACTATTTCCGGTACGGTGGTGGATCGTGAAACCGGTGAAACTCTGATAGGCGCCAATGTAATCATTATGGGAACGTCTCTCGGTGCGGCCACCGGTCTTGATGGTAAGTTCATCATTGTTAACCTTCCGGCGGGCTCGTATTCCGTCATGGTGACCTATGTAGGCTATCAGCAGTTGACTGTCACGAAAATCAGGGTGGTGGACGGTCTGACAGCGTATATGGAAGATCTGGAGATGGCGTCAGAGGCCCTCGAGACCGAGCCCATTCTTGTGGTGGCGAAGAGGCCTCTTATAAATAAAAGCGCTACCAATGTTATCCGGATTCTTACCTCTGAGGACATGGAGAACATGCCCGTCAGGGGAGCCCAAGCGTACTTCACTCTTCAGCCGGGAGTTGTCTTACAAAACAACAGGGTGCACATTCGCGGCAGCCGCGGCGATGAGGTGGGCTATCTTATTGAAGGTGCATCAACGAAAAATATTTACAGCCGCGATGGAGGAAACCTGATCAATACAATTCCCGAAGCGCTGGAAGAGGTGCTGGTGCAGGCCGGTGGTTATGCGGCTGAGTTCGGCGGAGCCAACGCCGGCATCGTTCAGATGAACTTCAAGACGGGCTCAGAGAAGTATCACTTCTCCCTGCAGGCTGAGACAGACAACTTCGGCAACTATCCCGGAGAGACTTTTCTGGACACTTATTCCTACGGCTATTCTGACGCCGTCTTTACTGTCAGTGGCCCACTCCTGCTCAAAAACATAAAATTCTTCCTCTCCGGTGAAAATCACTTCACACGTGACTATGCGCCCATGTTCTGGTACGGATCGCCCGAATTATGGAGTGATGGTGATTCTATGGGTGTGGTATATGATTCTGGCCTTAGAGGCGGTAGCAAATCGGATTCTGAGACACTCGAATGGATGCCCGGCAATGTTGACGGTAGGCTCAGAAACCGCAACACGATCAACGGCACAATTATGTTCGATTTTAAGAGACTCCTCGTTAGAACAGCCGTTGCGTATTCGGATCAGAAATCCAAGAACAACAATCTGCCCATCATGAATCTCTTTGCTCTGGATCGCTTCAGTCAGACAGATGCCACCGAAATAATGGTGAACACAAAAGTCAGCTATTTCCTGAACCCGCGCAGTTTCATCGAGCTCAACGTTAATTACGTAGATGATCGCAGTAACTGGTATGATCCTCACTTTAAGGATGATCTGCTCGCTTACGGAGACAGCCTGAAAGTGGCGCAATATGCTGAAGAAAACAGTCTGGATTGGGCTCATTATATGAATTACACCAGCATTCCGCGCGACTACGATTTCTACGGTTTCCCGTTCAACCGTCCCGGAGCGCCCATGTCAGGCTATGGCAAGACCCAGATGATGAAGAACGGGGCCTCGCTGGCTTTTACCACCCAGATGAAAAATCATGAGTTGAAAGTGGGCGGTGAAAGAAATAACTGGACCATGCGCAGATTTCAATACGGCAGCGGCGGTCGCGGCCTGCGCGGCTTACTCAGTTACTTTCGCCTGAATCCCGATAAGGCCAGGAATAAGGATGACCTTGTCAACATCATCAGGCAGCAGGCTAGCCCCAACATTTACGGATTTGATGAATTCGGCAATCTCGATGATGAGGGAAGCGACGGCCCGAAACACCCACAGATGATGGGGTTCTATCTGCAGGACAAGGTGGAATATAATGATATGATCATCAATGCCGGCGTGCGCTACGATTACATTTATATGGACGATTTTACTCATAATGATCCCACAAGACCGGAATTCGACAGGGATGAATACACCGTAACGAATATCGAAAAGACAAAGCCGCACACGTTTATATCGCCAAGACTGGGATTCTCCTTTCCTGTCACCGATAGAACAGTGTTTCACATGCAGTATGGGAAATTCGTCCAGACTCCCGGTCTTGATGTGGCTTATCGCGGTCTTGCTTATACTGCCTTCGTTCTGACGGGAGGGTACTATTTTACAAATCCGGTGGCATACGGTCTTGAGCCGGTGAAGACGACTCAGTATGAAATTGGTTTTACGCAGCAGTTTACCGACTTTGCCGCCTTTGACGCTACCGCATTCTACAAGGATATCAAAGATCAGGTACAGTACGACATCGTCCGGGCTGAAGCCGGATGGGAGATTTCCTCCTATCCTGTTTATTCCAATCAGGATTTTGCCACGACAAAGGGACTGGAGTTTCAGCTCCGCCTGCGCAGAGTGAGCCGCATCATGGGGATGATCAACTACACACTCCAGAGCGCCCGCGGGACTAACTCATTTTCGCAGAGCGCTGGCGGCGCCATTGAAGGCCCCGGCGGCGGCGCATCAAAGATGACGATGCCGTTACAGTTTGAGCAGACTCATAAGGGGAGTATCAATCTTGATTACCGCTTCGGCAGAGGAGAGGGCGGGCCCATCTTAGAGAGATTCGGACTCAACCTTCTTATGACCTTCAACAGTGGTCATCGCTATACGCTGGCTAAGACGCCCGGAGGATTGGGACAGGAAGATGCCAGCACCGGCGGTATTCTGAACGACGGCGACGCCCGCCAGAGAGCGCCTGTGGAACCGATTAACTCATCCACAACACCGTGGTTCTTCAAAGTTGACGTGCGTCTGGACAAAACGGTGACTGTCGCCGGTCTGGATCTCAACATCTACACTTATGTGCAGAACGTGTTCAACAGGAGGAATATCATCAATGTTTACTACTCCACGGGCAACGCCTCTGATGATGGCTTCCTGACTAGCAGGGACGGTCAACAGGTGGTAGCGGGGTATGGCGAGCGATTTGGTGATCTTTACCAGACTGTCAACCTGCAGAACCGGCAGCACAATTTCTGGCTGAACGGTTTTGACCTCTATGGCTTACCGCGGCAGATTCGTTTTGGCGTGAGACTGGAACTCTAACTTTTCTGACAAGATATCAGGAGAACAACAAGCATGAAAAAGGTGACAACCTGCTTATTGATCCTTTTCTTTCTCTCTGTGCCGGGCTCGGCCAAGGAAGAGCGGGAGAGCGGAGCGCCAACGCTTTACAGGGCAAGTGAAGTTGAAGGGCCTGCTCAGACGGTAATCAATATCAACAACCTCACGGTCTGGGTCAGGGGCGACGGCTTTCATGACTGGGTGGTGGACGGTTCGTGGAACGGCACCTTTCCCAAGGGGACGGCCGGCGCCATTTTCTCGGAAGGGATTGTCTGGGCCGGGAAAGTTCAAGACGGCGGAACAGTAGAGCTGCGGTCTGGTGGATCGACGTACAAGTCAGGCAATATAGCGGGCAGAATCCTTACAGACGCTTCCGGAAACGTCACCGGCCGCGAGGATGAAAGCGATCCTTCGGTGAGGCCCTATCGCGTGCGTCCCGATTTTCAATCTGCTGATTTGAGCGACGATGCGGCAAACTTCTATTTGATTCCGGTGGGGAATGTTACCGCCGCTGACATGGAAGAGATCTATAACCAGTATGATGTTGACTGGGTGAACTGGCCGTGGGATAGAGGAGCGCCTTATGACGATCGAGACGGAAATGGGGTCTATGAGCCCGATCCCGACGGCGACGGCGTCTATGGTGAACTGGAGGTAACTGAAGAGGGTGATACCACCTACGCCGAAGACGTCCCCGGAATATCGGGCGCCAGTCAAAGCCTCTGGACAGTTTATAATGATCTGGATGAAGGTCAGAACATCGGTATCTATGGCGCGCCTTCAACGGGTCTTGAGGTGCAGGAGACCTACTGGGCGTATGCTTTGGCAAACCCGCTGGGCAGTACTGTCTTCAAACGGGTGCGCCTGATCTATAAAGGTAAGATCGACACTCCAAACGACGCCGTGGTGGAAGAGATGTATATAAGTCAGTGGTCAGATCCTGATCTGGGCCAATATACAGACGACTTTGCCGGTGGTGATTCTTCTCTCAGTCTGGGATACGTCTATAATGGCAGCAACAACGATGCGGTCTGGGATTCGTGGGGAATGGCGCCCCCGGCGGCCGGATATGACTTCCTGCAGGGACCGGTAGTGGCGAGTGAAGGCGATACGGCGCTGTTCGATTTCAAACCTCTGCCCGGGTACAGAAATTTGCCCATGACAACATTTACTTTCTTTGCCGCCGGGTCACCAAGATCAGACCCCGACCTGAATGACTACGCCGGAACGCTGCAGTGGTACAACCTCATGAGAGGGTGTGAGCCGCGGCCTGAATATCCCACGTGTGATCCGCTCTATGATGATCTTGGCAACCAGACAAATTTTGAGCTTGCCGGCGACCCCGTTCTCGCTTCCGGTGACCGGGACGGGATGCCCACAGCTTTTAACGATAGAAGATTCCCTCCAGGGGACAGGCGGCTGGTGCTTGCTACAGGGCCGTTTACATTGGCCAAAGGGGACACTCAGGAAGTCGTTGTGGCGCTCATAGGGGCCTCAGGTGAGAATTTTCTCCAGAGTGTGGCTATTCTCAAATTCAATGACAACTTTGCGCAAGAAGCTTACGACAACGTTTTCGATCTGCCCAGCGGTCCGCCGGCTCCCAACGTTAACGTTGTTGAACTGGATCAGCAAGTCGTCCTCGAATGGGAATCTGATGAAGAAGCTCGGGTCAATACGGAAAGCAGTAATATAAAGGGGTACAGATTCGAGGGCTATAATGTCTATCAGCTCCCCAGCGCAACAGCGACGAAGGAGGACGGTGTTCTCCTGGCGACGTATGATCTGGAGACCTCTCCCGGCTACATCTTTCAGGATGTCTTTGACCCCAACGCCGGCGTGGCGGTCAATAAACCGGTGCAGTTCGGTATTAACAGCGGTCTTACACGGTACTATCGCGTGTCGACGGACGCCTTTACAAACAAACCTCTTATCAACGGTAAGACTTACTATTTTGTTGTGACAGCCTATAATCAGAACATGAGCCCGGACGTGAGTACTCATTCCCTTGAGAGTCCCGTCAGCCAGTCGTTGCGAGCGGTGGTACCGCACGCGCCTAATCCGCAGACGATCTATCCCTATTCCCTTGGTGATACGGTGGTTGTGGAGAACAAGGTTGGCATCAATGACGCCATAGTAGTTCCTGTGATCGTGGATCCTGACGCACCGGCGGGAGAGACTTTCGAAGTGAGGTTCTTTGTGGATGAAGAGGCGGGAACCAAGACGTGGGACCTCATGCGGACAGATTCGTCTCCTGAGGACACACTTGTTGGTCAGTCAGGTACTTTCGATCCGGACGCTGAATACCGCTTTCTCGGCACGGGCGGTTTTGTTCTTGAGTTGGCAGATGCGCCGGCGGGCATTCGATCTGTGAAGGACGGTGATGTCAGTGTGGCCGGTGAGCCTTACGCGGCCGGCGGTTACTACATTGCCGGTTCTGTCATTACGCTTATGGGACCCGCCATGGATGAAAGTGATTATGAAATCAGGTTTACCTCTGGTGGCAGCTGGGCCCTGACGGGCGCTCCGCTGCCGTCGACCTACTTCGTAAACGTTCCATTCGAGGTTTGGGATCTCGGCATGCCGGATGACGCCTCTGACGATATTCAGGTAATAGCCTATTTTGAGGACGCTGCCGATGATGGCGCGTGGAACACAGCAGGCAACGACCAGATCGGCGGCTATCCGGTTTTCGATAAGTTTCATATTGCCAAGGTTGCGTACAACAGCGATCCAGATCAGATTACCGCGCCTGAAAAAGCTGCCATCTTCTTCTCCAATCAGTATAAGCCGGTGGATGATATCTGGTTTGTGGATCTGACCGGTGCCGGTTCGCCTCCCGCAACAGGAACTACCATCTATTTCAGCACCTTCAAAGCTATCAAGGATGGTGATGTCAAGAGCTTTACCGTGGGAACGGTGGACAGGACGAACACCGGTGATGAACCGAAGAGCCGCGTGCGGCAGCAGGTGACGGTCTTTCCCAATCCTTATCTCGGTATGAATACGTGGGAGGCGAGTCGATTTCAGAAATTTGTTACATTCTCACACCTGCCGCAGAAAGCTACTATCAGCATCTACTCCCTGGCAGGCGTTCTGGTGAGGACGATTGATAAGGACAGCGAAGGCCAGTTTATCCGTTGGGATATGACCAATGGGTTCAACCTGCCTGTTGCCAGCGGCATCTATCTGGCTCACGTAGAGATGCCCGATCTGGGCGAAGAACTTATCCTCAAGCTGGCCATTGTCCAGGAACAGCAAGTCTTGAGGTCATACTAATATCAGAATTCTTCCAGTGCGAAGGAGGCATAAAGGATGAAAAAACTGGTTGTTAAATTGGTACTTCTGGGAGTTGTTTTTTCGCTCCATTCCCCAATCTGGGCCGGGAGTGAAAAGCGCGTAGGCACCAATGCCGGCGCTCAACTTCTTATTCCTGTGGGCGCAAGGGATGTAGCCATGGGCGGCTCGGCTGTCTCTTACAGCTCTGGCATAGAGGCGCTCTACTGGAATCCGGCAGGACTGGTCCGCTCCGAGAACAATGCCGACCTGATGGTGTCGCGCATGGACTACATCGCCGGCATCGGCGTCAACTATTTGGCAATCGGCGGCAATTTTTCGGGCTTTGGCGCACTCGCTTTCAGCCTGAAATCTCTCTCGTTTGGTGATATTCCGGTTACCACAGAGGACGCTCCCGATGGCACAGGCGGTATGTTTTCGCCCACATTTATGACCGTTGGAATGACCTACGCCCGGCAGCTGACAGATCGTGTCTTCGTGGGGGCTTCCCTCAATCTGATCAACGAGGAGATTGAACGGGTCAAAGGGACCGGCGTAGCCATGAATATTGGTGTCCAGTATCAGGATTTTGTCAATATCCCCGGCCTTAACATGGGGGTGGTGATCAAGGACGTGGGTACCCAGATGAAGTATGACGGTCCGGGTCTCATGCGCATTACATCTGTTGAAGGAGTATTAAGATACACCAAGCTGGAAGCCGCCTCTTTTGACCTCCCCTCGACCATGGAACTGGGCATATCTTACACGTTCTCTCTGCCCGCCAACAGTGTACTCCATCTGAACGGCGTTTTCCAGAACAATAACTACGCCAGTGACGAGTACCGTCTGGGTGGTGAATACGCATTCAACAATCTCGCCTTTGTGCGAATGGGATATGTCTCCGCTGATGAAACATCAGGCGAATATCTCTACGGTATGTCCTACGGCGGAGGGGTAAAACTGAATCTCGCCGGTCTCGATCTCACCGTGGACTATGCGTTCAGGGATGTGCAGGTTTTTGCAGCAAATCACATTTTTTCGCTAAAATTCGGGTTTTAAATAAAGTTGTTGCATTGAACCTTATTTGAGGATAAACTTTGTCAAATTGCGCAGGGGAGATTTGCGCATAACTTCAAAACAAGGAGGAACAACATAATGAACAAGGTTAAGAGCATAGTGCTTTTTTTCCTGATGGTAGGTGTGGCTGTCGGTTCCACCGATTTTTTTCTCGGCTCTGACGGCAAGCACTACACCAAGCAGGAAGTGAGGGCACTGGAGGCGAAGATGCAGAGTCGCATCGATGTGAGTAAGCCCGCTGCGACGCTTCGCGCCGACGACTTTTTGCTCGAATGGCCCGACGGCGGTTCCATCGTCAACTTTGGGTTCTCTACCAATGATGACGGCCTGGGAGATTCCCTGGCGATCTGGATGCAGCCGCTGGCCAATTCAATCGTAAAGAGTGTCGGTATTTTCAATGTGAACTTTGAAGGTACTTTCGAGTTCTTTCTTCACGAGTCCAACTACGCTGGTGAGGTGGTCACAAGCGCCTGTGCCAACGCTGCCGGCTGGATCGGTCACTATGTCGATGCTGATGGCAATGTTAGTGATCCGGGTGAAGACGGCACATGGCTGGAGGGAGATAACGAGTGTTTTAATGATCCCCTCATCGGTGCAGAGATCTGGCCCGGCTTAGGTATTGGCGGATATTCCATGACGCTGGATTCAGCCAGTTTCAACCTCTATACGGAGCTCGATTTCGCATCGACACTGGGTGTATCGGATACCATCACGAGCGAGTCTTTCTTCATTGACGCTTCTGCCACCAGAACTCTGGGATGGGGAATCGGCGCCTTGAACACGCCTGTGACCCCTTACCACGGTTTCAAGTACTACGAGTCAGACGGCACAAGCGGTAACCCCGGTTGGCACATTCGTACCTACGGCTGGATGGTTTACGCCATGGTGGAATACACAGAAGATATCCCGCCTTTCATTAACTATCTGGAGAATCTGGCGACAACACTGTCAACAGACGGCAGAGCAGTGGAAGCCGTCGTTGTGGACGCAAACCCCACGGGCGGTGACTCCGGTGTGGCATCGGTTGTTCTGAATGTCTATGAGGCTACTGGACATACGACAACCGAGGTTGCGATGACAGCAGTGGACGACACCACGTTTTCTGGCGAGAT
>DCAL01000020.1:42063-42212 GCA_002311975.1 Fidelibacterota bacterium UBA1134
GAGCTCCACGGTTACTTACAACATCTATGCCAAGAGCGATGATGCAACCTATCTGTTGCTCTTTGACGGTCTTTCCGGCTCAGGTTATCCCAGTCAGTACTACTTCTACGATGCCTACGGGCAGTACAAGGACTGGTGGGATACTGGCG
>DCAL01000020.1:42308-42846 GCA_002311975.1 Fidelibacterota bacterium UBA1134
TGGTGATATCTGGGCTTTCGGAGCCGCCACAGCAGATCTTCTCGATCTGTATGGTACGGTCATCGAAATCGCATCAGGGGGACCCATTGCTGGTAATGCAGTGGCGGTAAAGACGTGGCTGGACGCCGGTAGCAAGAACTACGTTCTGGCTGGCGACGAAGCCCTGGGCGGCTATTACGGCTGGCCCGGAGCGCCGTATGAAATAGGTTCGGAAGCTGATGCCGCTGATGATTTCTTCGGCTATCTTGGTGTTACCACGTACAACGGTGACATCAACTATGCCGCCTCAGGCGATCAGAATGCGCCGTGGGGCGTGTCTGCTGTGGAAGGTGATGCCATCTCGGGTGACCTGTTTGCTGCGCTGTCAGCGATACCCACAACCTACGACACTCCGCGTGCGCTGATGTATGACCCGGCTTATGAAATAGGCTACTCAAACTGGCTCGACGGCTTTGGTGTGGACGCCACAGTAACTGTAGCTTTCACATCAACCCCCAGAGACGGCAGTGGCTACGATCTGGAAGAGATGTCGGTGGGT
>DCAL01000020.1:42909-43122 GCA_002311975.1 Fidelibacterota bacterium UBA1134
TTACAAAGAGGATGCAACCTTAAGCAACAAGGTGATGTTTCTCGGGTTTGATCCGCTGTCACTCAACAGTGCGCCATCGTACATCTGGTTTGGTGCAAGACCGGAAGGCCCTCTATTCCAGGCGATGGAATGGTTCGGCGCCTTCGAATTGGTAGTTGATGAAGAAGTACAACTGCCGACCAGTTTTGCGCTGCATCAGAACTATCCCAATCC
>DCAL01000006.1:0-1776 GCA_002311975.1 Fidelibacterota bacterium UBA1134
TTTCATCCAAGGTGCCGAATTATGAAAATCTCCTCCCGTGCTGCTTGGGGTAATCAGATCATCACAAACCTTCGGTAAAGTTAATTTCTCAGCTTATTGTTTTTAACATCCGGTCGGACTCAGGAAACATCGACGACAGGGTCCCCAAGTACATTCATCAACGGTTGAATTCCCATTCCCGGCATTGTGGAAGCTGCCATACGTCCGTTATCTCTTTGTGGTGCTCCTTCCGCGGTACTAACCGTGACATAGCTGTTGAAATCAGTAGATGTGAAAAGATATTCGGTCGGTGTACTGTGAGCCAGGTGAGCAATAGCAGCAGTCGTAATATCACTTCCCCAACTATCCTCAATCGTCATTGCAATTCCAAGCTGAACACACAGATCGCGGGCAAGCTTTGCCCTCGTTAAACCGCCAAACTTGCTAATTTTGATATTTATAACATCCATAGCTTGATCTGATAACGCCCGCATAAGAATATCCACTCCATCGATTACCTCATCCAAAATAAAAGGAAGGTTAGTCCGCCGACGAATGGAAAGACACTCTTCGTATGTCTCACACGGCTGTTCAATGTATACATCAACATCCCGTACGCCACGCACGACTCGTGCAGCTTCATGTTGTAACCAGCCAGTATTAGCATCAGCAATTAACTTATCCCCCGGCTCAAGTTTATTAGCAACCTCATGAATGCGCTCAATGTCAGTATCAGGATTCCCGCCAACTTTCAACTGAAACCGACGATAGCCCTCAGCTCGATAACCGGCCACATTCTTTGCCATCTCACTTGGAGACTGTTGTGAAATAGCACGGTAAAGATGAAAACTATCTCCGTATCGCCGGGGATCCTCACTCCGTAACAAACGAGTTCTGGGCCAAGCTGAGGGACCACTTTTCAGATAAGGAGATTGTCGAAATGGTGTTCGCCTGCTCCATCTTCAACTGGGGGAACAAGTTCAACATCACTATGCGCTTGGATTCAGCTGAAGCAAGTGCGTATCCCACAAATATAAAATACAAGGACGCTGATACGTTCTGGAGGGGAGCGCCAACGTAAGCACCTGAATAGAACAAGATAACAGAGAAAAAGCCGCTCAAGCGGCTTTTTCTCTCAGATCATCACTTTTCATATTTTTCTTTTTGTCCGCTCGATGTAAACTTTGCTTTCTCTTTTTGAATCTGAATCAGTGGAAACAACAAATATGGCAGGCACTTCTTTGGAGATAACTTCTTTTGAAGGGCTGTCATTGGCCACAGCCACTTTACTCTTTAAACAGACAGGAAGTGGTCGGGACGATTCTTAACTTCGTCGTCCCCCCGGCCCCACTCCGCCACATCAACACGCCCACTCTATCCTGACCTAATGCCCAGTCCAAAACCTCGGGCGCAACTTACCGCTGTCGTTGGAGCACAATGGGGCGACGAGGGTAAGGGCAAGATAACTGACTATTTTGCCGATGAATGTGACTACGTAGTAAGATTTCAGGGAGGGAATAACGCCGGCCATACCGTGGTCGTCGATGGCGAAGTCTATAAGCTCCACCATATCCCGTCGGGTGTTCTCTATTCAGGCCCCATCTCCATTATCGGCAACGGTGTTGTCATCAATCCCAAGGGACTCATCGAAGAGATCAAAAACCTTCGGGAGAGAGGTATCACCCCAAACCTGAAAATCAGCACCAGGGCTCACACCATCATGCCATACCACATTGTCATGGACGAATGCCTCACCAGTCATCAGGGCGATCTGGCGGCGGGAAGTACCAAACGCGG
>DCAL01000006.1:1833-12344 GCA_002311975.1 Fidelibacterota bacterium UBA1134
GGGAAGTACCAAACGCGGTATCGCTCCTGTCTATGCCGACAAGATGTACCGCCACGGCATCAGGATAGGTGACCTGCTGGAGCCGGCCATCTTTGAAGAAAAACTGATCCGTTCGTTCGAGTTCAATAAGAACATCATTCAGAAAGTTTTCGGTCGCCAGTTTGATCTGACAATGGATGACATCTACACAGATTATCTTTCATACGGCAAAGAGCTGAAATCATTCATCACCGATACGGCACTGGAGCTTTATTATGCCTACAAAGAAGGCAAGAACTTTCTATTCGAAGCGGCACAGGGCATGTCGCTTGATATAGACCACGGCATGTATCCTCATACCACCAGCTCTTCTACAGTTGCCGGCCAGATGAGCGCCGGCACCGGGGTCGGTTTAAACGGGGATCGTCAGATCATAGGCGTCGCCAAGGCGTACGTTTCTCGTGTGGGAATTTCCCCTTTCCCCACGGAACTTCATGATGAGCGGGCTGAGGAACTCCGGGAAAAGGGGCAGGAATACGGCACCACTACAGGAAGACCCCGCCGAATAGGATGCCTTGACTTAGTCCAGTTGCGGCAGGCAGTGAGAGTTAACGGACTTACTGACATTGCACTTACCAAACTGGATGTGCTTGCAGGTTTCTCAAGCATAGCTGTATGCACATCTTATAAGATTGATGGGGAAATTATAAAGGAGATGCCGGCAAGTCTGGACAAGATGCGCCGCGCCAAACCAACCTACACAGAACTGGATGGATGGGAAGAGATGAGTAAAGATCGTGTCAAATATTTTTGTGAAAATGGTGGCAGTTCACTTCCGGCGGGGATGAGGAAATACATAAAGTTTATCGAGGAAGAGATCGAATGCCGCATATCCATCCTTTCACTGGGCCCTGACCGGAACGAGACCATTCTGCGCTGACCACCATGACCTTCACCAGCGAAACCATTGATTTCAACACTCTGGATGATGGAGAAATCACGAGCAAGCTTCAAGAATACGGTCTCGGCCTGACCATCGAGGAGGCGAAACGAATCCAGAACGATATTCTTGACCGGCCCCCTTCCCTGACAGAGTGTGTCCTCTGGTCCATACAGGGTTCCGAACATTCTTCTTACAAAAGCAGCCGTCCACACTTGGAGCAGTTCGTCACCGATGGTCCCACTGTCATCCTCGGGGCGAAGGAAGATGCAGGTATCGTAGCCATCGCCACGGACAAACGGGGCTGCCGTTACGGCGTTGTCATGAGCCACGAATCCCATAACCACCCTTCCCAGATTGTCCCCTATGAAGGCGCGGCCACCGGCATCGGCGGCAACGTGCGCGACGTCCTGTGCATGGGGGCGGAAGTTATCGCCGTGGCAGACGGACTGAGATTCGGCAATATCGCTTCGCCTAAGACGAAATGGATTCACGAGGGTGTGGTGGTCGGCATCGCAGGGTACGGTAATCCCATCGGTGTCCCCAATATTTGCGGCGATCTCTACTACGATGAAGGATATAATGACAACTGTCTGGTGACAGTCGTCACGCTGGGGATTGTCCGCGAGGATGAAGTTATCCACTCCTCCGCCCCACCCAATTCAGACAACTACGATCTCATTCTGATAGGCAAACCTACTGACAACAGCGGCTTCGGCGGCGCCAGCTTCGCCTCCCTTGAATTGAACGAAGACGAGAAGGAATCCAAAAAAGCCGCTGTTCAGGAACCGAATGCATTTCTCGAAAGACACCTCATGAAGGCAACCTACGCCCTTTTCAATATTTTCAGGGAGAAGGGGCTATACGGCAGGGTTGGCTTCAAGGATCTGGGGGCCGGCGGCATCGCCTGCGCGAGTGTGGAACTGGCGGACAGCGCGGGCCTGGGAGCTGAAGTCTATCTAGACCGCGCCCATGTGAGCATGAACCAACTTCACCCTTCTGTGATCCTCTGCTCCGAAACGCAGGAACGGTTCATGTGGGTTGTCCATCCAGAGGTGACACCTCTCATTCTGGAGCACTTCAACGAAACTTTTGATCTGCCGAATGTCTCCAAAGGCGCAGCGGCACGGGTCGTGGGAAAGGTTCGGGCAGATGGTCAATATACGGTTCATATGAATGGTCAGAAGATCGTAGACGCTCCCGCCCCACAGGTGACAAAAGGGTTCCTCTACAACCGCTCCTCCAGTGCGCCAGAGCGGATATTTACAGAACCAGACTTGGCGGAACCAGAAAGCTACAATGATACGCTACTATCAATCCTATCTCATGAAAATGTCGCTTCACGGGAAGCTGTATTCGAAACGTATGACAAACAGGTTCAGGGGCGCACCATCTCTGAGTCCGGCCATAGCGACGCCGGCGTCATGCAGCCGTTCAACGATGACAGTTATCCAGAAGAGATTCGCGCCATCGGTATTGCCCTTTCCACTGATCACAATCCCCGCTACAGCAAGATTGATCCCTACTGGGGCGCAGTGAATGCAGTAGTGGAAAGTGTAAGAAACATCGCTGCTGTCGGCGCCACACCGCAAGCTTTTACCGACTGCCTCTGCTTTGGAAATCCCGAAAAGGAAGATCAAATGTGGCAGTTTGTAGAGGCGGTCCGCGGCGTGGCCGAGACCTGCAAGGCGATAAAGCTCAAGGAGCATCCGGAGCATCCCGTTCCCATCATCGCCGGAAACGTTTCATTTTACAACGAATCGCGCAACGGCGCCATACCACCCAGCCCCATCATCAGTTGCCTCGGAAAGTTAGAAGACGTAAACAAAGTTGTGACGCCTCACTTCAAGGAGGTTGGATCAAAAATTTTCCTGATTGGTGAGCGTAAGGACGAATGTGGGGGGAGCGTTTACTATTCATTGAAAGGTGAACTGGGCGCCAACTTACCGAGGCCTGATGTTCATGAAGTCACTCGTCAAATGTATGCACTCACCGATGCTGTTTCAGATGGCCTCGTGCTCAGCTGTCACGATATTTCCGAAGGCGGAATCTCAACAGCGCTGGCGGAGATGAGCTTCCTGAACACCATTGGCTGTGAGGCCATAATTAATGGCAACTGCAGAATTGACAAGCTTCTTTTTTCTGAGAGCGGTGGATTCGTACTGGAATTGAAAAGCAGCAATGTGTCAGAAATCTCATCTATTTTCCACCGTTACGATTTAGACATTATTGAGGTCGGTAGAACAACTGCCGGGGGGCGACTCAGGATGAATGGGGTCATCGACATTGAGCTTCAATCAGCGAAGAAAGCCTGGACTGAAGGGCTCCGTATTCGGCTGGCACAGCTCTAGCTTGAGAAGAATGTCCGTTGGGACAGGAACATATCTGCTCAGCCACTGAATGGATACCATGACGTCAGCAAGGAATCAGGGGAGAGTTGATTACATGAGCGCCGGCGTTGACATCGACGCTGGCAACAGGGCAGTAGATATGATTAAGAATAGTGTGCAATCCACCTTCAACGCCAATGTACTCACCGGCATCGGATCATTCGGCTCGCTCTTCGATCTGAAAGAAATTCTCAGTAAGTACGATCACCCAGTGCTGGTCCAGAGCATTGATGGCGTAGGAACTAAGGTGATCGTGGCTCGGATGATGCACAAGTACGACACCATCGGCATTGACCTTGTGAGCGCCTGCGCCAATGATATCATTGTGATGGGCGCCCGACCACTCACTTTTCTGGACTACATCGCCAACGACCGGCTGAAACCGGAAGTCATAGCCGAAATGGTGAAAGGAATGGCGACGGCCTGTAAGGAATCCGGCATCGCCCTTGTGGGTGGAGAGACCGCCGAGATGCCCGATACCTACCTCGCGGGAGAGCACGACCTTGTGGGCGTCATCACCGGTGTTGCGGAAAAAGACAAGATTATCTCTGGGGACTCCATCGTCCCCGGTGACGTGGTGCTGGGCCTTCCTTCCAGCGGCCTCCATACAAACGGTTATTCTCTGGCGCGGAAGCTCTTCTTTGATGTGGGCGGATACGAAGCGGACGATACAATTTCCGGACTGGAGAAATCGGTGGGCGAGACACTATTGGAGCCTCACATCAATTACACAAATCATGTTTTCTCTCTGCTGGACAACGGCGTCCCTGTCAAGGGAATGGCTCACATCACCGGCGGCGGATTGGTGGAAAATATTCCGCGGATCCTGCCGGATGGGTGTGCGGTGGAAATAAAAAAGAAGTCCTGGCCGGCCCCACCTGTGTTTAAGCTAATGAAGGAACTGGGCAACATCGACTGTGATGAAATGGGTCGAACCTTCAACATGGGCATCGGACTGATAATCATAGTCCATGAAGATAACACTGAAAACGTGAGTGCATACCTTGGCGGTCCAACATCACTGTACAGGATCGGCGAGATCATTCCCGGCAATCAAGGGCTACACTTTGTCTGATATCACTATCGCCGTCGTTCAGTTCCCCGGCTCCAATACGGAGCGGGAGACGTGTCTCGCCCTGAAGCGCGCCGGCATGACGCCTGTTGAATTCCTCTGGAATGAGCCCACGGAAAAGTTGCGGTCGTGCAATGGGTTTATCATTGTGGGCGGCTTCTCCTACGAGGACCGCTCCCGGGCCGGTATCATCGCATCACTGGATCCCGTGATGCAGGTCATCAGCGAAGAAGCAGAAAAAGGTAAACCGGTTTTGGGCATCTGCAACGGCGCCCAGATACTGGTGGAGACAGGACTGATCCCGGGACTTCCAGACAGCCGCGTCGCCATCGCCCTCGCCACCAACCGCCGCGTAAGGGATGGCCGCGTGGTAGGCACTGGGTACTACAACGTCTGGACAAATGTTCAACTGACCACCCCCCCTAACCGCTGTGCCTTCAGCAGATCTCTGCGGCCGGGTGAATGGATAACCATCCCCATTGCCCACGCCGAAGGACGGTTCATGATGGACAACTCTCTCTTGGATGAACTGCGAGTAAACGACCAAACCGTCTTCAGATACTGCGATAAAAAAGGCAAAATATCGCCGGAGTTCCCCGTCAATCCCAACGGCTCCATTGATAACCTTGCCGCCGTTTGCAACCGTACCGGCAACATTATGGCCATGATGCCCCATCCGGAGCGGACGCCCGAAGGTGATCTCGTTTTCATATCAATGCAGAAATACATACTTGAAGACAAACATGTGGAGTCACCACAACTCAATTACACCCCTGAGCGGATACCCATCTCCCCTTACAAGCCTGAAGATGGGTGTGAAGAATTGCTGATTGATCTGATCATCACAGACAACGAGGCGGTGTCCGTGGAGGGTGAATTGAGTCGCCTGGGCCTGCCGGTAGGCATCACGCGCCAGACCCATTGGGAAGTCAAAATGAAACCTGACAATAACGGTCTTCTGCAAGAAGTTATACGATCCGGAGAACTGTTCAATTCCAACAAAGAGGTGCTGGCAAGAAAGGGAAATGATAGTCAATCTGTCTCGTTCCTCGTACGTTACAAAGACGATATGGAAGGCCGTCACAAGCACGAAGTTCTGCAGGAGTGGTTCGGTCTCAAGGGAATCGAGAGAATCCGTAAAGGGACAGTCTGGACCATCTCCGCTGAAGGAGGGTCGCTGGAAGATGTTTCGTCTAAAGTTCTCGCGACGCACATCCTCTCTAACCCCTATTCCCACTATTGCTATACCTATGAATAAACGGCACAGATGAACAACTATAAGCGTACGCTCCGCGAAAATCTTCACAACTGCCTGACGGAAACTGATCTCAGTGGCTTAAGGAAATACACCGGCAAGGTGCGTGATCGATACGAACTGGACGACAGGCTGATTCTCATCACAACAGACCGCCAGAGCGCCTTCGACCGCGTGCTGGCTTCTATCCCGTTCAAAGGACAGGTGTTGAATCAGACCAGTGCGTGGTGGTTCGACAAGACAAGTCACATCATTCCTAATCATGTCATTTCCGTGCCTGATCCCAACGTCACAGTGGCTAAGAAGTGTAACGTTATCCCGATTGAGTTCGTGGTGCGCGGCTACATTACAGGCAGTACAAGTACATCCCTCTGGACAGTATACAACAGCGGCTCCCGAGAGTACTGCGGCAACGTCCTCCCGCAAGGACTGGTGAAGAATCAGAAGCTCGAAGCAAACATGCTCACCCCTACCACTAAGGATGTGCACCACGACCGACCGGTCTCACCCGGTGAAATTGTGAATGAAAGCTTAATGACGCAGGAAGACTGGGATTACTGCAGCAATAAGGCATTAGAACTTTTTGCCTTCGGGCAGGAGAAAGCCGCTGAACACGGATTGATTCTGGTAGATACCAAGTACGAAATGGGTAAGGATGCCCATGGGAACATCACACTGGTGGATGAAGTCCACACTCCCGACTCCAGCCGCTACTGGATTGCTGAGACCTATGAAGAGCGTTTAGCCAGCGGAGATGAGCCGGAAAATATTGATAAGGAATTCCTGCGGCTCTGGTTTGTGGATAATTGTGATCCATACCATGATGAAATCCTTCCGGAAGCGCCGGAAGAACTGGTCGTGGAGCTTTCCAGCCGTTACATTTACTTGTATGAGACTATTACGGGTCAATCGTTTTCTTTCCCTCAATCAATGACACCAGTCCATGAACGTATCGACAAAAACCTGAAGGATTATCTATGAAAACAGTCATTATCATGGGTTCCACATCGGACGAACCCCACGCCAAGAACATCACCGACAGACTGGATGAATACGGCATCCCGTGGGAACAGCATGTCGCTTCCGCTCACAAAAAGCCGAAAAAGGTGCTGGAGATTCTGGACTCATATAAAGAGAAGGCGGGAATCATCTATGTCACCATCGCAGGACGATCCAACGCCCTGTCAGGTTTCGTAGCCGCCAACTCCGAATTCCCGACTATAGCATGTCCTCCCTTTGCTGATAAAACTGATATGCTGGTAAATATTCATTCTACTTTGCAGATGCCAAGCGATACGCCTGTGCTGACAATTTTAGACCCGGGGAATTGTGCTTTAGCTGTAAACCGAATTTTTGAAGTGTGAGCGTGTTCTGGTGTTCCAGTATTAATGGATTTAAGATATGAGTAAAATCACGCGATTTGAAGATTTAATTTGCTGGCAAAAAGCTCGGGAATTGGTGAACAATAATTACACCATTACAGAATTAGGACCACTATCAAAAGACTTCGGTTTAAAAGGTCAACTACGACGGGCTTCTGTTTCAGCTATGACGAACATTGCGAAAGGATTTTCTCGGCTCCATCGTAAAGAATTCATACGCTTTTTAGATATTTCACAAAGTTCAGCAATGGAAGTAAGGAGTTGATTGTATCTTGTCCCTGATCAAAATTATTTAGAGAATAACAAAATAACAGCCCTTCAAAACTATGCTGGAGAAGTGCCTGCGATTACGATGGGTTTATTGAAACATGTGAATAATTCCATTTCAAATAATAAAGTCAGTGAACCTATTTCAGAATATGGTACCAAACAAAACTATTGGAATCTTTCTGATGAATTTATCAACCGAGAACACTCGAACACATAGGTACATGAACACTTCAAACACTTTAGAAAATATTTCCCCATTGGATGGACGTTATGCAAGCAGTGTAAAAGACCTGTCTGATTATTTTTCTGAATATGCACTTATGAGCTACCGCCTGAAAGTTGAGATTGAATATCTTATTGCACTGGGTAATAAAAGCGGGATTCGAGAACTTCCACCCTTTTCAAAAACAGAACAATCCCGCCTACGAAAAATGTATGAAAACTTCAATTCAGCCGGCGCGGAAAAAGTCAAAACAATTGAAGCAACCACTAACCACGATGTAAAAGCGATTGAGTATTACATTCAAGGTAAAGTGAAAAAAGCGCTTCATCCGTGGATCCACTTTGCCCTCACGTCTGAGGACATAAACAACCTGTCCTATTCACTAATGTGGCGGGATGGATTAAGAGAAGTATATCTGCCAGCCCTGAAAAATGTAACCAGAAAACTGAAGAAACTGGCGCGACACCAGAAAGAACTGCCCATGCTAGCCCTGACTCATGGCCAACCTGCAACCCCTACCTCGCTGGGAAAAGAGATGGCTGTCTTCGTGAAGCGGCTCGAACGCCAAATGGCACAGTTGAAGTCCCACAAACTCCAGGGAAAACTGTCCGGAGCCACCGGAACGTGGGGTGCACACGCAATCGCCTATCCCAAAGTCAACTGGCTGGCATTCACGAAGCGATTCGTAAAATCACTGGGACTGGAGCCGAATCTCATTACCACTCAGATCGAGTCCAATGATTCTCTCGCCGAGGCTTATCACATGCTGATTCGGATCAACACCATCCTCCTTGATCTGTGCAGAGATATGTGGCTCTACATCAGCAGGGGCGTCTTCCTCCAGAAGACAAAAAAAGGGGAAGTGGGCTCCAGCACAATGCCCCATAAGGTGAACCCGATCCACTTTGAGAATGCCGAAGGGAATCTTGGTATAGCCAATTCGTACTTCGCACATCTCGCCCAGACTCTTCCCACCTCCCGCCTCCAGCGCGACCTTTCCGGCAGCACGGTCATCCGCAATCAGGGGACCCCTCTCGCTCACTCTCTCCTGGCGTGCAAGAATATTCTGAAGGGACTGGACCGTCTCGTAGTGGACAAGAAGGCAATGGCTCAAGAATTAGACGCCCACTGGGAGGTGCTGGCGGAGGCCATTCAGACGGTCTTGCGCAAATCTGGCAAACCAGAGGCCTACGAGCAACTCAAAGAGATTACCCGCGGCCAATCTATCACACAGGAATTCATTCAAGAGTTCGTATCCGGACTCAAAGTATCTGATGAAAATAGAACTGCTCTTTTGAATCTGACGGCGGCGGACTACACTGGTCTAGCATCGAAACTCGTGGATCTAATCTGATGTGCGGTATCGCCGGTATATATTCTCATAAAGCTGTCGCTGCGGAACTTTACGACAGCATTATCCATCTTCAGCATCGCGGGCAAGACGCCGCGGGAATTATGACCTATGATGACCGCATGCATAAGGAAAAAGGGGTGGGCCTCGCGAAGGAAGTTTTCAACGAAACGAATATGGAACTTCTCACCGGAAATATCGGTATTTCTCATAATCGTTATCCCACCCATGGCGGTTTTGGTCATGGCGAAGTGCAGCCTTTCTGGACGTCCGTTCCATACGGTATTGCTCTGGCACATAATGGAAATCTCACTAACTATCAAGACCTTGCGGAAGAAATCACAATAAAAGACAGCCGTTACTTAAACACTACATCCGATTCAGAAGTGCTCCTTCATTATTTTGCAGATTTACTCCACACGAGCAATCCGCCTGAAGATAGTGAAGAACTCTTCTATCTTTTGTGCAATGCGGTCACCAAGATTTTCAAACGGGTGAAAGGTGCCTATTCCGTGGTTAGTCTCATTATTGGAAAGGGGCTCGTTGTTTTTCGCGATCCACAGGGAATTCGTCCACTGGTGAAGGGTGAACGATCCAATGGAAACGGCGGAAAGGATTATATCTTTGCATCGGAAAACACCATGTTCTATGGCCTGGGCTATGAGCCCAAAGGGACCGTTCTCCCCGGGGAACTCATCTATGTAGATGAAAGCGGAAAAGTGTTCAACAAACGATTGGTGAAGAAAGATTTTAATCCCTGCATTTTTGAATATGTGTATTTCGCCCGACCCGACGCGACCTTAAATGATGTAAGCGTGTACCGTTCACGCCTTCGCATGGGCCAGAACCTGGCGGAAGCTTGGAAGAAAAAATATCCCGACAAAACGCCAGACATTGTGATCCCTGCCCCAAGCACCGCCAATACATCTGCCCTGTCGTTTGCCCATGAGTTGGGCATCCGGTATTCCGAAGGTTTGTACAAAAATACCTTTATCGGGCGGACCTTTATTATGCCCGGACAGGCGGAGCGAAAGAAATCTGTAAAATATAAACTGGTGCCCCAAGAATTAGAGATCCGTGACAAAAAAGTAATGATTGTAGATGACAGCATCGTCCGGGGAAATACCAGTTGGGAAATTGTACGAATGCTGCGGGACTTTGGAGCAAAAGAAGTGTATTTCGCAAGTGCGTGCCCACCGGTGAAATCTCCCTGTTTTTATGGTGTCGATATGCCTACTCGCGATGAGTTGATTGCCGGAAATATGGATGTAGATGAAATTGAAAAATATTTAGATGTTGATGCGTTGCTTTATCAAGAAATTGATGATCTCGTAGAAGCAGTTACACGGAAAGGGGATCACCATATTGATACCCTATGTATGGCGTGTCTGGATGGGAACTATATTGCCAACGACATTGATGATGCCAAGATTATTGAAATGGAAGCTATGCGTGTGAATGAACGGAATGGGAATTAAGCGGTATAAACACAGAGAGCACAGAGAGACACTGAGAAAAAAAGAATGTTCCATTTTGGTTGGTTCTCGCTATGGGTAGTGGATTGGGCATTTCGCTCGGTACTTCATTAGGTGCTGCATTTGATAATGTGGGGATTGGTGTTGCTATGGGTGTGGCATTAGGTCCGGCAT